>JAGCPC010000046.1 GCA_017642485.1 Prevotella sp.
AACTTTATTGAGGACATAAAGGTCTTTGGCAGGGATATATTCAAGGATTTCTACAAGGAGCACCGTGACATCATCAATGAAAAGACCTCCGCGCCCAATTTCTTCAAGGACTATAAGGACGAGATCAACGAGAGATGCCGCGCGCTGGAAAAGAAATACGACGAGATAGCCGACGAGGCAGCACAGATACTCGAGGAGAATGGGCTGACGAATGCCGACTTCAGCTATTACAAGAGCGGCGGTGGCATAACATATTTCGACAAACTGCGCGAGGGAAACTTTGCCGTAATAGATACGGAGGCAGGACGTCTGAAAAGTGCCAAGGACGACCCGGACACATGGGTAGCCAAGAAGGCAGAGCGACGTGAAGAGGCACTGAGAGTGGTCCACGAAAGTCTGCACCCGCTGATGATGCGCACAGAACAGGCTCGCACACTCGATGCACGCTACTACTCCTCTGCGGAGAAGACGCTGAAGCACGTCAATGACGTACAACTGCTGAGATACATCGAGGAATTTGCCAAGAGGCTCAATGAGGCGGCACAGCGCTTCATGCTCAGCGATACCCCTACCCTACTCAGCGAGATGGTGAAGGATGATGACTCGCCGTTTATATTTGAAAAGACGGGAGCATACCTGGAACATATCATGATAGATGAGTTTCAGGATACCAGCACCATACAGTGGAACAACTTCAAGAAACTGCTGCTCGAGTGTCTGAGCAAGGGCAAGGACAGCCTCATCGTGGGCGACGTGAAGCAAAGCATATACCGATGGAGAGCCGGCGACTGGCGAATGCTCAATAATGTCGATCAGGAGTTTGCCAAACCGATGCTGCGCTTCAAGCCCCTCAAGACCAACTACCGTTCGGACCGTAGCGTGATAAAGTTTAACAACGTATTCTTGGAGAAGGTAGCCCAGAAGGAGGCAAGCAACATCGCGAGCGGCAACAATACTGCCGTAGGGATAGGAGCCCAACTCGACAAAGCCTATGCCGACGTAAGCCAGGAGGTGCCGGAGTGGAAGCCACAGAGGGGACTTGTGCATATCGAACTGATACCCAAGAATGACAAGGACTCCATGCCCGAGCGCACTCTCGACATCATACACACCCTGCAGGAGAAGGGCGCCAAGTTGAAGGATATCGCCATACTGCTCCGCAGCAACAAGGACATAATAGGGCTTGGTGCATATCTGGAGGAAAACGGCGTAAAGGTCATATCAGCTGAAGCATTTCAACTGGATGCCTCAGCCAGTGTGCGCACCATCGTGGGGGCTATGAGGTACATGGCTCACCCCAAGGACAAACTGACGTACCACCTGCTGCTAAGGGATGCCCACCTGAGTGAATTGCCACAGGCATTTGCCGACAGCACGGAGAGCATCATCACCCTCTCACTCCACGACATGGCGGAGAGGATAGTACAGCTATTCCATCTGGGCGACAGGGAGGGGGCATATATCACCACTTTCTTTGACGAACTGCACAACTTCTGCAATGATGACTCCAACGTACTTGAGGACTTCCTCAGAGCGTGGGACGATGGTATATGCGCCAAAAAGATAGAGACGCCCGACTCTGACGGCGTGCGACTGCTCACCATACACAAGAGTAAGGGTCTGGAGTTTGGACACGTCATACTACCATACTGCAACTGGCAGTTGGAGAGAGGGACTACGCTATGGTGCGAACCTCATGAGAGTCCTTTCAACAAACTGCCCATAGTGCCACTGGCATACAGTTCACCCAATTCCTTCAAGAATACCATCTATGCCGACGTCACTGCCGAGGAGCATGCACAGAGCATAGTAGATAACCTCAACCTGCTGTACGTGGCGATGACGAGAGCGTGCTCGTCACTATTTGTCATAGGCATACGTGGTGCCAATGATAACTATCGTTCACGTGTCATAGAAGACGTTATAAGAGAAGGTATGCCACAGACCATCGACGGTATGCCTCTGCACATCGACATACCCGACAGTGACGACAAGGAGATAGAGCTGACATACGGCTCTTGGGAGGGACTATTTGAGACAAAGAAGGAGAAGCGCAAGAGCGACAACGTATTTCTCCCTGACATCACTCCCGTACACGTCAAGGTGTCGTCAGTAGAAAGCACCGCAGTATTCCGCCAGAGCAACAAGAGTCTGGAGTTTGCCGACGACGCCATCGATGACAGTGATCGCCAGAGATATATCAAGATGGGTACTGTGATGCACCTGCTATTCTCACAGATAGCGACATTAGACGACATAGAGCCCGTACTGCGACGCATGGAGTTTGACGGCACGCTGTACGATGACGGTATAACAAAAGAGTCGCTCATCGCAGAGATACAGAAACGCTTCGATAACGAACAGGTGAAAGGCTGGTTCTCTGATAAATGGACACTCTATAACGAGTGCACGATAATTGACAAGAACAAAGAAGTAAGGCCTGACAGAGTGATGACCGACGGAAAGGAAACGATAGTGGTGGACTTTAAGTTTGGCAAACCCGACGGCGAACATAAAGGTCAGGTGGAGAAATACATGGAGGCACTCAACGATATGGGGATGCCCGATGTGAAGGGATACCTGTGGTATGTGTCACTGAATAAAATAGAGAAAGTATGAACTCCTTCCTACACAACATAGCGACAGAACTCTTACGAGAGCATGGCGGCGACATGCATGATGTCACAGTAGTGTTTCCTAATAAGCGCGCAGCACTGTTTCTTAACAGGCTGCTGGCAGAACTCAGCGACCGACCGATATGGAGTCCTCGGTACACCACCATCAGCGAACTCTTTCGCTCCATGTCGTCACTGGAGATTGCTGACCGCATACTGCTTGTCAGCGAACTGCACAAATCATACTGCAAGGTGACGGGCAAGGTGGAGTCACTGGAGCAATTCTACGGATGGGGAGAGTTGATGCTCAGTGACTTTGACGATATCGACAAGCATCTCGGCGATGCCAAACAGATATTCTCACTGCTCAGCGACATACACCAACTGGACGCCATCGACTACCTCACACCAGAGAAGATTGCCGCACTACAACAGTTCTTCAGCAATTTCTCTAAGGACCATAACACGGTGCTCAAACAACGTTTCCTCGAGCTATGGAACCGCTTCTACGACATATACACCGACTATCGTCAGTCACTGATGGCACAGGGCATAGCGTATGAAGGCATGATGTACAGGGAGGTGATAGGGAATAGTTCACAGTGCACAGTTCATAGTTCACAGTTGTATGTTTTTGTGGGTTTCAACCTCATGACACCCGTGGAGCAGCTCCTTGTGACAAAGGTAGGCGGGAAGGTCATCAATGACGATGATAACTCATGTCCGCCTAAGCAGTTGACATTCCTCTCATCGCCCACCAACGACCTACAGGCACGCTACATCACGCAATGGCTCACCCCTGAGCGCATCGAGGCTGGCAGACGCACCGCCATAGTGCTCGCCGATGAGAGTCTGCTCGAGACGGTGCTCCACTGTCTGCCACCTGGACTATGCCTCAATATCACCACGGGCTATCCCCTCGCACAGGCATCGATCACCTCACTCATCAAGGCTGTGACAACCCTGCTGCTGAAGGGCAGCTACACCCTACACAACATCAACGGCGTGCTGCGACACCCCCTCATGAAGTATATATCCGACAAACAGACGGAACTGCATAACGACCTCAACAGCAAAAAGATATATTACCTCACAGCGGAGGAGATATCTATAGATGACAACCTACGCCACCTTTTTGCTCCACTAAATGACAGAGAGGATGTCACGGCTCTTATAGAGCGCCTCGTATGGGTCACCAAGACTATTGCCAAGGCAGACAAACATGATGCCCTGACCACAGAGTCACTGTACCGCATGTACACACTGCTCAACAGACTGCAGACCCTCATCAGCGAGGATGGCATAGAGCTTACCATGACGATGTTTGGCAAACTGCTGCAGCAGGTCATACAGTCCACCACTATACCATTTCACGGCGAACCCATCGAGGGCATACAGATTATGGGAGTGCTCGAGACGCGCAACCTCGACTTTGACCACATACTGCTCCTCTCATGCAATGAGGGCATGCTACCTGCCAAGGTCAACGACTCGTCATTTATCCCCCACTCCATACGTATGGCACACGGGCTCACCACTATCGACAATAAGGTCGCCATATATCACTACTACTTCGACCGTCTGCTACAACGTGCAGACGATGTCACCATAGTATATAATAATGCCGTAAACGATGGTAAGGCGTCGGAGATGTCGCGCTTCATGCTACAACTCATAGCACAGGACACCATACCTATAAAGCGCGGTGCACTGGAGGCAGCCGTCGATGTCACCACCAACAATATAGGCGACATAGAGAAGACGCCGGACATGGTACGCACACTGCTCGAGCGTAAGTTCCTGTCACCATCGGCACTGGGCAAATACCTACGCTGTCCCGTACGGTTCTACTACACCTACGTCGAGGATATACGTGATGACAATGATAACGACGAGGAGGAGATAGACAATGCTATGTTTGGAAGTATATTCCACAAGGCTGCCGAACTACTCTACTCTGACTTTCAAGGCAAGGTGGTACCACCAGAATATATACCGAGACTGCTACGCGAGAAGGGGCACCCTACCCTACGCCGCATAGCCGAACAGGCTTTCCGCGAGATACTGTTTAATATAGGAGATACGCAGCGCAAGACTCCCAAACTGGGCGGACTGCAGGTCATCAACTTCGAGATGGTGGTGACATTCCTTATCCATCTGCTACGCTATGACCACACTCTCACACGACTGCAGATAGCAGGCCTCGAAAAAACAGTATATGGCACCGTACCCGTCAACACCGCCAATGGCACCGTCAATGTCAATATCGGAGGTACCATAGACCGACTCGACATGGTCAACGACAAGGACGGCATAAGGCGCCTGAGAGTGATAGACTACAAGACGGGCAGACTGTCCAGACCGCTCAATATCAACGAAATAAAGGATATCTTTGACCCCACGAAGATAGACTACCATACCGACTACTTCCTGCAGGCACTGCTCTATGCTTATATTATCAACGAAGACGATAACTTCGTACGAAACGCTACGCTACGAAACGGCGCAAGCGCCTACGAAAACGAAAACGGTCTGCCCATCGCCACAGGACTGCTGTACGTGCAGAGTGCCACGAAGGACGATTACTCGCCACTGCTCAGCATAGCAGGGGTTCCCATAGATGATGCAACGCAGCACCTTGAGGAGTTTAGGGAGGGACTGTCACAACTCATAGGCGAGATACTCAATACCGACATACCATTCCGCCTCACCAACAACGTCCGACACTGCGAACAATGCCCATACTATAATTTCTGCCATTAAAGTACTGAGGGTTTGTAACTTTAAATAAGTTTTTGCAAATAATTACTAATTCCTAATTACTAATTCCTATTTTTTTCGTAACTTTGCACCTCATATGGAACCATTGGCAGAGCGTCTGAGACCCAAGACGCTGGATGAATACATAGGACAACAGCACCTCGTAGGTGAGGGGGCAGTGCTCAGACGCATGATAGACTCTGGGCGCATCAACTCCTTTATACTATGGGGACCACCAGGGGTGGGCAAGACGACATTGGCGCAGATTATAGCCAATAAGTTGCAAACGCCCTTTTACACCCTATCAGCTGTGACAAGCGGAGTAAAGGACGTACGCGACGTCATAGAGCGTGCCAAGTCCAACCGTTTCTTCTCATCTGCCTCACCCATACTCTTTATCGATGAGATACACCGTTTCTCCAAGTCACAACAGGACTCTCTCCTCGGTGCCGTGGAGAAAGGTATAGTGACACTCATCGGCGCCACTACGGAGAATCCGTCGTTTGAGGTAATAAGGCCACTGCTGTCACGATGCCAGTTGTATGTCCTCAAACCTCTCGAGAAGGATGACCTGCTACAGTTACTGCAGCGGGCAATAACAACTGACGTGGAACTCAAGAAGCTACACATCAGCCTGAAAGAAACTGACGCCATGCTACGATACAGCGGAGGCGATGCACGAAAGCTGCTCAACATACTGCAACTCGTAGTGGAGTCGGAGTCAACTGAGACGATAGAGATCACCGACGAACTGGTAGTAAACCGCCTGCAGCAAAATCCGCTCGCATACGACAAACAGGGCGAGATGCACTATGACATCATATCGGCATTTATAAAGTCAATCAGAGGCAGCGACCCTGATGCCGCACTGTACTGGATGGCACGCATGATAGAGGGTGGTGAACAACCTGAGTTTATCGCCCGACGGCTCGTCATCAGTGCATCGGAGGACATAGGACTTGCCAATCCCAATGCGTTGCTACTCGCCAATGCCGCCTTTGACACCGTCATGAAGATAGGATGGCCTGAAGCACGCATAGCACTGGCGGAGGCATGCGTATATCTCGCTACGTCACCAAAGTCCAACTCAGCCTACATGGCTATCAACGATGCACTGCAGTTGGTAAAGGACACCGGCAACCTGCCAGTACCACTGCACCTGCGCAATGCTCCTACCAAACTGATGTCGCAGCTGGGGTACAGCGACGGATACAAGTATCCTCACGACTTCCCCAACCACTATACACCGCAACAGTATATGCCCGATGCACTCAAGGGGCATCGTCTGTGGAATCCTGGACATCACCCCATCGAAGAGCGACAGTACCAACAGTGGGATAAGATAGTTCACAGTTCATAATTCACAATTCACAATTCACAATTCATAATTCACAATTAAGGGACTACTTTCCATAGTGATGATGATGCTTGCTATGACAATTGTCGTAGCAAGGGGGTTTGTTGACAGTTCACAGTTCTCAGTTCACAGTTCACAGTTGGTAGTTGACAGTGGCACCATCGCACTTGACTCCCTCCGCCTTGCTATCATCGCCCACAACAAGGCGGTTGATGACTCCATAGCTGCCGATTCCATCAATCGTGCACGAAAGAATGGCATCGATGCACCCGTCACCTACGTGGCAAAAGACTCCATGATATACGATGCCAACACCAAGACGGCTTTTCTCTATGGCAAGTCAAACGTGAAGTACGAAAACATGGACCTCACGGCTGCAAAAATAAATATGTCGCTTGACAGTAGCATCGTACGCGCTACAGGTGCAATGGATACGACGAAAAAAAAACGTTACGACCTGCCTGTTTTCCTTATGGGAAGTGACAAATACGAGACAGACACAATGGCGTTTAACTTTAAGTCGAAGCGCGGACTCATACAAAATGCCTACACACACCAGGATGACGGATATCTGCTATCAGAACTCTCAAAGCGCGACAGCGCAGGAAACTTCTATATAAAACATGGACGATACACCACCTGCGATGACCCACATCCAGACTTTTATATAGCACTCTCACGCGCTAAAGTGCGTCCTGGCAAAGATGTGGTGTTCGGACCTGCATACCTCGTAGTGCAGGACGTGCCGCTGCCACTCGCCATACCGTATGGTTTCTTCCCCTTCACGAAGAGTTACTCCAGCGGCGTCATCATGCCTACCTACGGTGATGAGATGAACCGAGGTTTCTACCTACGTGACGGCGGCTACTATTTCGCCATCAGCGACAGGATGGATCTAAAGCTTCTCGGCGAGATATTCACCAAAGGTTCGTGGGGACTAAGTGCTGCATCAAACTATAACGTACGTTATAAGTACTCAGGACAGATCTTCGCTTCATATCAAGACAGCCGCACAGGTGATACGGATATCGATGAGACACGCACCACCAGTTTCAAGATACAGTGGAGCCACCGACAGGATGCTAAGGCAAACCCTTTCACCACTTTCTCTGCCAACGTAAATTATACAACGACAAACTATGAGAGCAACAACCTGACATCAATGTACAATCCGATCACACTGACTCAATCTACCCGAACCTCGTCAGTATCGTGGAGTACAAGGTTCAGTAGCATTGGTATGACTTTGACTGGTGCAACCAACATAACGCAGAATATGCGCGATTCGAGCATAGCAGTTACCCTGCCTGATTTAAATATTGATATAGCGCAGTTTTATCCTCTTAGGCGTAAACACGTAGTGGGTAAGCAGAGGTGGTATGAGAAAATATCTCTTTCCTACAAAGGACGACTGCAAAATTCCATCAATACCAAGGAAAATAAGTTACTACACTCTAACCTTATAAAGGACTGGCAGAATGGTTGGCAACATGTAATACCCATCAAAGCGACGTTTCAGGTGGCTAAGTATCTAAACGTGATACCATCGTTTACTTTTACCGATCGCATGTATTCTACCAAAGTGATGCGTTCGTGGGATGCGACAAATCAAAAAGAGTTGGCGGACACTATTCATGGTTTCTATAATGTCTATAATTGGAATGTCGCTCTTTCCATGAATACTAAACTCTATGGTTTCTTTATTCCCAACCGCAAGATATTTGGTGACAAGATACAAGCTATACGCCATACTTTGACACCTTCTGTGTCATTCTCCTATGCTCCAGACTTTGGTGCCTCACGCTACGGTTATTGGGAGACGTATCAAAAGACTGATACAGAGGGAAATGTAACCACTACCAATTACTCTCCTTTCACAGGACAGCTATATAGTGTGCCAGGCAGAGGAAAGACAGGGCGCGTTTCGATGACTCTTGACAATAATATCGAGATGAAGATACGTTCGGACAAAGACTCTACTGGCATACGCAAGATAAGCGTGATAGACCGACTCGCAGCAACCATGTCATACAATATGGCTGCTAAGGAACGTCCGTGGAGCGACCTCGTCGTAGATCTCCGCCTCAAGTGGTGGAAAAACTATACATTCACCATGAATGCCGTCTTCGCCACCTATGCCTACGACCTCGACAGCAACGGCAAACCATATATCGGTACACACACGGAGTACAGTCGAGGAAGGTTCGGTCGTTTCCAAGGGTTGTCTCAAAATATCCACTACACTCTCACTCCTGAGAAACTGAGGAAACTTTTTGGTGGAGGCAAGAAAAGAGAAGAAACCAAAGACGATAAGAAAGACGAGGCTGACACAGGCATAGAGTCGAATGTTGACCCCGTTATGATAGCAGCACAAAATGGAGCGGAGAAAAAGAATGCAGGCCTGGCACAGACCGACGATGACGGATACCTGAAATTCTCTATGCCGTGGAGCATCACCTTTAGCTATGGCATCAACATGCGCGAAAACACCTCTGGATCTTTCAATTACGACAGCATGCGCTATCCTTATAAGATAACGCAGAACCTCAACGTATCGGGAAACATTCGACTCGCCGACGGTTGGAACATCACTTTCAATTCAGGCTATGACTTTGACTACCATAAACTTAGCCTTACCACTGCATCTTTAGCACGCGATCTACACTGTTTCTCCATGTCATGCTATGTAGTAATTGCGCCTTACACCTCGTATAACTTCTCCTTCCGATGCAATGCCTCCACACTCACCGATGCGCTGAAATATGACAAGCGTTCCAGTTACAGCAACAGCATAAAGTGGTATTGATGGAGGTTTGAGGTTTGAGATTTGAGATTATCGTTGGACTTCATTAGGCTCCATAAAGACAAGGACTTACGCTCTCTCGCATTTCAGAAGATGCCAGAGGGCGTTAGTCGAATGTGGGCGCTCCAACAGATAGAGGGTTACCAACTTGCCAAGAAGAAACTTCCACAGTGGGCACACCTATTCGCTGAAGGCAAGGACATACACTTCCCACCACACATCTCAATGGAGCAGTGCTCCAGCGAAGCCACGGCAAAGTACAAGGCTGCTATCATCAATCGTGAACTGCCAATTGCCAACTGTCAATTATCAACTATCAACTATCAACTATTGATAGATCTCACTGGTGGCTACGGCATTGACTTCTCTTATATGGCACCCCACTTCGATAGGAGCATCTATGTAGAGAGAAATGAGGAACTATGCGCCATAGCCAAACATAATTTCGAATTATTAGGACTACGCAACACTGAGGTCGTCAATGCTAACTGCGAGGAATATCTCTCTCATCATGTGGGTATCACTCCTCAGACTGTAATATTCCTCGACCCAGCACGACGTGACAGCGCAGGAGGCAAGGTTTATCGTATAGAGGACTGCACGCCGAACCTCGTCGTGCTGCAAGACACGCTGTTCGACATTGCCCACACCGTCATGGTGAAGCTATCGCCCATGCTCGACATCACCCAGGCCCTACGCACCCTACGCAATGTCAGCGACATACATATAGTGAGTGTCAAGGGTGAGTGTAAGGAACTCCTCTTTATCATGCACAGGGAAGAGCCCGCCTCTCTCACTTACCACTGCGTAAACCTTGAAACTGAGGAGGAATATTTTCAACATAACACGACGTCAGAGCCCCAATATGATAATGTACAGGTATGCCGACATATAGAGCCTGGCACTATCCTCTTTGAACCCAATGCCTCAATCCTTAAGGCTGGACTTCAAGACACTTTCGGCGCACATTATGGTTTGCACAAGCTCCATCCCAATAGCAATCTCTACATCGGAGATGCGCCGATAGATCACGTGCCAGCACGCCAATTCCGCATTGTTGCTATCAGCGACTTTAGTAAGTCGTCTATCAAAAATTTCCTCAAGGATATTAAACAGGCAAATCTCACTATTCGCAATTTCCCATCCACCGTCATACAGCTGCGCCAGCGACTCAAAATAAAAGAAGGAGGTAACGACTATCTATTCGCCACCACCATCGCAGATGATTCACACGTACTGATACGATGCGTGAAAGAATAAAGTTGACAGAATCATTTTTCTTGAAATAGGAAATGGAGTACCAAGGGCAAATGATCGCTGACACCACCATGATAGTGGGGACCAAGGAAAGTACGACGGGGATGCATGTGTCCTGCTTCATCACTTTCTAAAAGCCATGGGGCATCATGAATAAAGCACTGAAGGGAAACAATGTTGGGAGAAATGAAGATATGGTCGAGACTCTCCCAATGATGCTGATAACAGTATGTGCCGAGGACGTCATCTGGATGAAACTTGCCAACAGCATGGGATGATATCTCAGTAAAACCTGCAGATACAATATTCTTGATGGACTTGTTGTAGCTGTAGTCGTTAAAATCACCCATTATCAGGATATGAGGCATCACACTGGTAGTACGTAAGGAATCGATCTTGCTAAGCAGTCTGTCGCAGACGAGCAAGCGATATGGCTCTGTAAGTGCAGCACCTCCAGAACGGCTGGGAGCATGAACGATGAAAGTATGAAGTGTGTCACCCAAAGCCGTGCGCAGGGTAGCATGGAGTATATTACGCGTGGGACGCTGCTGTGGCATGGGGGGTATGACTATCTGTTCGCTATGTAGCAGTTGGATGCGAAAGGGATTGTATAACAACGCGACGTCAATGCCTCTTACATCTGGCGAACAGGTCATGGTGTACCGATAGTAGGCACCACGCAGCATACTATGATAAACAAGGTCATGGAGCACGCTGTCATTTTCTACTTCCATGAGTGCTACGAGGTCGGGCAGTGACCAATCAGTTCCCTCTCCACCACACTGTACTATGGTCTTACCTATATCATTGAGTTTCTGACGGTAGCGCGAAAATGTCCAATGGCGCTCACCAACAGGTAGAAAATCCATATCATGCTTCAGCGTGTCATGGTGCACATCAAAGAGATTCTCACAGTTGTATGACACAGCAGTATAGTGCCTCTGTGCTGACAACGTTAACGATAACGTCAACAATAACAATAACGAGAACCTTTTCAATGTTCAATATTCAATGTTCAATATTCAATGTTCAATATTCAATGTTCAATATTCAATGTTCAATATCTTGTCTCACCTATCCTGCCAAAATGTGGGAGTGAAGATAATGAGTACGGAAAATATCTCAAGACGTCCCATAAGCATCAGGATGGAGCATATCCACTTAGCGAAGTCGGGGAGCTGATTCCATGACATGGTGGGACCTATCTCAAGTCCCAGGGTAGGACCCACATTGCTGAGGGTGGAGATGGTGATGGTGATCGCATTAGTATTGTCAACGCCTGCTGCAATCATGGAAAAAGCACAGACAATACACAACAGGCAATAGACGGAAAGAAACGCCAATAGAGTGACCCTATGCTGCATTGGAACATTGGCTCCTGCAAAGCGCAGGGGTAACACAGCCTTAGGATGGAGCATCTGACGGAACTCATTGCGGATGACCTTGAGTAGCATAACACAACGTATGCTTTTGAAACCACCAGAGGTACTACCTGCACAGGCACCCATAAACATACACACGGCAAGCACCACCCATGTGACATGAGGCCACTTAGCGGCATCGTCATTGAACAGTCCCGTAGTTGTAATGAATGATACAACCTGATAGATACCACAACGGAAGGCGTGCTCTATGTCATAATCGTTGCTCACAACAAGCATGATGGTGATGAAGGATGTAAATAGCGCCACCATGAACATGTAGAACTTCAACTCAGAATTGGTAAAGAAACTCTTCGCTTCACGACGTATGATAAAACGATAAAGCAATATGAAATTGATACCAGAGATAAAACAGAACAGAGTGGAAACGTACTCCAAGGCTGGGTTATTGAAATACTCTATGCTGGCATTGTGGGTAGAGAAGCCACCCGTGGCAATGGTGGTCATAGAGTAATTGATACTGTCAAACCAGTTCATGCCAAGAACCTTGTAACTGGCTACACAGGCGATGCTCAACGTAAAGAATATCACCCAAATGGACTTGGCGGAAGTGGAGAGTTTGGGATGTAGTTTGGACTTGATAGGACCCGTAGCTTCAGCGGTAAAAACCTTCACAGAACCACCGACAAGGGATGGTAGTACGGCGATGGTAAAGAAAACGATACCCAAGCCTCCTATCCACTGTGTGAAGGATCGCCAAAAAAGAATGCCGCGAGGCAGATCCTCTACATCGTCAAAGATGGTGGCACCCGTAGTGGTGAAACCAGACATGGTCTCAAAATAAGCATTCGTAAAATTGTCAATATATCCACCGATGAGGAAGGGTAACGAACCAAAGAGACTGAAAAAACTCCACGACAGAGTGACAACGAGAAAGGCATCACGACGACTCATAGTGTTGTCAGCCTTGTTGCCGATAAAATGGAATATTGTAGCACCAAAGAGGGAGACAAGGATGGAAACAACAAAAGAATACATGGCATCTTCGTGATATCCTAATGACACAAAGAAGCACACGAGCATAAAGAGCGACTCCAAAATGAGTAGCGAACCCAGAATCTTAGATATAAGTCGATAGTTGATAGTTGACAATTGACAATTATATTATAGGTGGAGTTAATTAAACAATTTTTCTATCCTCTTTACCTCTGTGTTGTGACAGAATACAACAACAATATCGCCTGGCTGCACTTGTGTGGCACCGCTTACGAGCATCCCCTCACCATCACGCACAAGACCGCCGATGGTGCATCCCTTGGGAAGGGATAGCTCATAAATCTTTTTCTTTGTGATAGGCGAACCTTTCTGTGCAGTAAACTCTGCTACATCTGCACGTGCCTGCATGAGGAAACGCAGATTAGTGGCGCAGCCCTCGAGCATCATCTCGTAGATACGTGAGGCCGCTATGGCTTTCTTATTGATAATAGTGCCTATATCAAGACTCTCTGCCATGTCGATGTAATCAACGTTTTCCACCACCGCAACAGTCTTGCGTACTCCTAAGCGCTTGGCAGCCAGACAAGCGAGGATATTGGTCTCGCTACTGCCTGTGAGTGCTACGAATGCCTGGGTGTTACGTATGCCTTCTTCAAGGAGTAAAGAGGTGTCACGTGCATCGCCATTGATGACAAGTTCTCCCCTGCCAGGCAACAAATCGCCTAACTTCTCACAACGTTGTGGGTCAATCTCTATAATCTTTAGCCTCATATACTCGGGCATAGTATGAGCTGTGCGCAAGGCGCACTTGCCACCTCCCATTATCATAACGTTGCTGACATCAGTATAATCTTCCTTACCTACCATACGGCGCACATAGGGTATGTACTCCCGTGTAGTCATGAAGTAGGCCATATCATAAAGTTGAAGCGAGTCATTGCCTCCTGGGACGATGGTCTCACTCCCTCGTTTGATGGCAACGACATGGTAGGGCTCGTCGGCACCACACACCTCCTTGAGGGGTCGATTGAGGATGAGACAACTCTCACGAAGTTTTATACCGAGCATAATTAATGCTCCACCGTGCACATCCCATCGCTGGCGCACCCACGACATCTTAAGTCCGTTGATGATATCCTGCGCAGCGAGCATCTCTGGATATATGACAGAATCGATACCCATACGTCGTAAGGTCTCCTCGTTCTTGGGCATGGCATACTCATAATCCTCGACCTTTGCCACAGTCTGTTTGGCGCCAAGTGATTTGGCAATAGAACAGGCACACATATTGACTTCCTGGTCGTTGGTGACTGCGATAAATAGTTCGGCATCACCAACATTGATGTCACGTAACGACTTGATGCTTATAGGTGATGCTTCATAGGTAAGCAGGTCGAGGTCGGGATCGAGATTGCTAAGCGCCTCAGCATCGTCATCAATAATGGTGATATCCTCACTGCCTGTGCGTCCAAGTAGTGATGCGAGGTAGTTGCCTACCGCCTGTGCTCCTGCAATTATTATCTTCATGACACTTTATTATACAGTTTTCCTTAACTCATTTACTATGCTCTCTGCATCTATTCCTACGAGGTGCTGCAACTGTTGCACTGTGCCGTGCTCAACAAACTCGGTAGTGGGGAGTCCGAGGCGTACAACCTCTGGGTGCATATCGTGGTCGGCAAAGAACTCAAGTACAGCAGAACCGAGTCCTCCGTCCTTGACACCGTCTTCTATGGTGATGACACGTCGGCACTGCTTCCCTACCTTATGCAGTATAGAAGTATCAAGGGGCTTGAGATAACGCATATCATAGTGTACTATGCTGGCACGTTCATCAGGTGTGAGCATGGAGAGTGCCTCTTGCACGTTATTTCCCACCGTACCTATCGACAACACCGCAGTTTCAGCATTATCGTTATTGTTTTCGTCTTCGTTTTCGTTATCGTTAACAACCCTTCCCTTACCTACCTCAAGGGGCTCCAGAGGGCATTGCCAGTCTTCTATCACACCGCAACCACGAGGATAACGTATTACGACAGGGCCCTGGTCGGGCAACTGTGCCGTGTACATCATACGACGCAGTTCGTGCTCGTTCATTGGAGCACAGATAGTGAGATTGGGTATAGGACGTAGCGCTGCAAGGTCGAATGCTCCATGATGCGTAGCCCCATCCTCACCTACTATGCCGGCACGATCGAGACACAGTACTACATTTAACTGTTCAATGGCGACATCGTGTATGATATTGTCATAGGCACGTTGTGAGAAGGCACTATATATATTGCAGAATGGTACAAGCCCCTCTTTTGCCATACCTGCAGAGAAGGTGACGGCATGTCCCTCCGCGATGCCAACATCAAAGGCTCTTTCGGGCATGACATCCATCATTATGTTCATAGAACATCCCGTAGGCATAGCAGGGGTGACACCCACAATTTTATCGTTGGCACGTGCCAATTCGACGAGTGTCTTACCAAAAACATCCTGATACTTCAGCGTCTTGTTGGCCGACGTCTCCTGTATGCGTTCTCCCGTATCGGCATCAAACTTACCTGGAGCATGCCATATCGTGGCAGAACGTTCTGCTGGTTCATATCCCTTGCCCTTTACGGTGTGTATGTGTAGCAGTTTGGGACCACTCATACCCTTGAGTTGGCGGAGTACTCTAACGAGTTCCTTGACATCATTGCCATCTACGGGTCCGAAGTAGCGTATGTTCATACCCTCAAAGACGTTGGCTTGAGGCGAGAGTGCCGCTTTTAGGGCATTGCCCATGCGTATGGTCTTCTTACGGGTATTCTCATCGAGCCATCCATGTTTCCTGAGCCATCGTGCCACTCCGTTACGCCAACGGTTGTACGACTCATTGGTATTGAGTGATAAGAGATACTGCTTCATGCCTCCGACACTGCGGTCGATGGACATATTATTATCGTTGAGGATGATTAGCAGATCGTTGGGCGAAGAAGATACATTGTTGAGTCCCTCAAAAGCCAATCCACCACTCATAGAACCGTCGCCGATAACTGCTACTACATGACGCTTACGCCCTGATAGGTTGTCGGCTACCGCCATACCGAGTGCAGCACTGATACTGTTTGAGGCATGACCGCATGTAAAGGTGTCGTACTCACTCTCCTGTGGTGACGGGAAGGGGTGCAGTCCACCTAATTTGCGGTTGGTAGAGAATATACTGCGACGTCCCGTCAGTATCTTGTGTCCGTATGCCTGATGCCCAACATCCCACACTATGCGGTCGTAGGGCGTATCATAGACGTAATGCAACGCCACGGTGAGTTCGGTGACACCGAGACTGGATGCAAGGTGTCCAGGATTGACGGAGAGTTCCTTGACGATATCATCGCGTAGCTCCGAACAAACATCCGACAGAGCCTCCACATCGAGAGTGCGAAGGTCTGCCGGATAGTTTATATTATTTAGGTATTTGTATTCCAAAACCTAATTGTCAATTGTCTTTTTTACTTCACATTGCCCACCTTGATGAGGTACTCGGCAATCTGGACAGCGTTGAGTGCTGCACCCTTCTTAATCTGGTCGCCAGAGAGCCAGAAGGTAAGGCCGTTATCATTGGCGAGGTCTTCGCGTACACGTCCGACATATACGTCGTCCTTGCCTGCAGTATATAATGGCATAGGGTAAGGAAGTCCTGCCATTGTCTCCTGTGAAGCATCGGCACATGCCTTAGCACCTACCTTCTTTGGATCGTCGATGAGCGTCACTCCCTGCGCATTGCGCAAAGCCTCCTGTGCAGCCTCAACGGAAATCTTTTCTTCTGTCTCGATCCACACTGCCTCGGAGTGTGCACGAAGTGATGAGATGCGCACGCACATAGCCGAACAACGTGCATCGGTGTGCATGATTTTCTTTGTCTCATTGAACATCTTCATCTCCTCCTTGGTATAGCCGTTGTCCTGGAATACGTCAATCTGAGGTATCACATTGTAAGCAAGTTGGTAGGCGAACTTGTTCACCGTAGGCTGCTGGTCATTAGCCAATTCCTTATACTGCTGTTGCAATTCTGCCATAGCAGCTGCACCGGCGCCAGAGGCTGACTGGTATGAGGCGATATGAATACGCTTGATATGTGAGAGTTGCTCGAGTGGCTGCAGACATACTACCATCATGATAGTGGTACAGTTAGGGTTGGCAATAATGCCACGAGGACGATTGAGGGCATCCTCGGCATTGCACTCAGGTACTACGAGAGGTACGTCGGAATCCATACGGAAGGCGCTGGAATTATCAATCATCACGGCACCATACTTGGTGATATCCTCGCAAAACTCCTTTGATGTGCCAGCACCTGCAGAGGTGAAGGCTATGTCAACGTCTTTAAAATCATCGTTGTGCTGAAGGAGTTTCACCTCATATTCCTTACCGCGGAAGGTGTATCGGGTGCCAGCAGAACGCTGCGAACCAAAGAGCACCAATTCGTCAAGAGGGAAGTTTCTTTCGTCAAGGACACGGAGAAACTCCTGTCCTACGGCGCCTGATGCGCCAACAATTGCTACTTTCATTTCTTTTTTTTGCTGTATTTATTATATTATGTGTCGATTATATCAATATTGTGGGGCAAAATTACAAAAAAATAACGAAAACGAAAACTAAAATCGAAAAAAGTTAATGTTCCTGTTCCCGTTACCGTTATTTTTTCGTACCTTTGCACTTGATTATAGCACCAAAAGCGCGCGTTTTTCCCAGACTTTCTATCTTTAAATACAATGCCCCTACCAATAACTAATCCAACGATTGCATTTTTTGTCGTGCTGCTGATAATACTCATCGCGCCCATCGTGATGAGCAAGTTGCGCATACCTCATATCATCGGCATGGTGCTGGCAGGTGTCATCATTGGACGCTATGGACTCAATATATTGGAGCGTGACTCCTCATTTGAACTCTTCGGACGCGTAGGACTGCTGTACATCATATTTCTCGCAGGCATCGAGATGGACCTTGAAGGACTGAGAAAAAAACTGCGACAAGTAGGAATCTTCGGCATACTGACGTTTTTCGTACCATTCTGCATAACGTATATAGCAGGCATCACACTGCTGGGCTATAGTCCCCTCGCCACAGTATTGCTCTCGTGTATCATGGCGTCAAACACGCTTATAGCCTACCCTATCGTGGCACGTTATGGCCTACAGAAGCATCATGTGACGACCATCTCCGTCGGAGCCTCCATGTTATCACTGTTTACATCATTGGTAGTTGTGGCAGCAGTGGTAGGCATGGGTAGCGAGGAGGGTAGCAAATGGTACTTCTGGCCTCTGTTTGTCATCAAACTCGTATGCTACTGTGCCGCCATGCTGTATGCCATACCACGTCTGACACGCCTATTTCTGCGCCGATACAGTGACGCCGTGATGCAATACATATTTGTCATGGCAATGATGTTTATGAGTGCAGCCCTGTGCGAACTCATCGGACTGGAGGGAGTGCTTGGTGCCTTTCTCAGTGGACTGATACTCAACCGCTTCATACCAATCATGTCGCCACTGATGAACCGCATAGAGTTTATCGGCAATGCCCTCTTCATACCATATTTCCTCATCGGCGTAGGCATGCTTATCAACATACGCCTGCTACTACAGCCAGAGGTACTCGTCATCGTAGCAGTGATAGCTATAGTAGGTACGATGGGCAAGGCGCTGGCTGCATACATATCGTGTGTAGGATTTAAGATGTCGTGGGTAGAGGGGCACCTCATGTTTGGCCTAACCTCAGCCCATGCCGCAGGCAGTATCGCAATGGCAATGATAGGCATGAGCATAGCAATGCCAGGAGGCGGTTACCTCATCGATGACGGCATGATGAACGGTATCGTCACCATGATACTTATCACCTGTATCATATCAACTATAACCACCGAGAATGCTTCCAAGACGCTGGTACTCCGAGAGGAAGAGAGCCGTCTAAGCAATGGGGAACGACTCTCTACGAGTTTCGATGATGAGAAGATACTCATTCCTGTGAAATATCCTGAAACGTGCGACACCCTCATGCACCTCGCTATCATGATGCGCAACAGAGAACTCAACCGCGGTCTGATAGCACTCAACGTGGTATATGACGATGACGACGTAGAGCAAAATCAACGCAGGGGACAACAAATACTGCAACAGGTGACACAAACCGCCAACGCCGCTGACGTGAGGATACAGACACAAGTGCGTCTTGCCACCAACATAGCCAACGGCATCAAGCATGCTTTTAAGGAATACGATTGTTCGGAGATAATATTCGGCGTGCATATACACCCCAACTCACGACGAGTATTCTGGGGTGAGTTTGCCCAAAGCGTATTTAATGGCCTCTCACGACAGATTATCATAGCTCGTTGCACCCAACCATTTGCCACGCTCCGTGCCATACAGGTTGTAGTACCCTCACGCGCTGAATACGAACCAGGCTTCTACCGTTGGCTTGAGCGCTTATGCCGTCTGGCCAAGGCACTGGAATGTCGCATAGTGTTCCATGCCACAAGCGCCACCATATCACTCATCAAGATGTACATAGAAAGTCGGCACCCACACGTGAGAGCCGAATATACCGAAATGCCAAAGTGGATAGGGCTCATCGATGTCGCAGAAAATACCCCATCCGACAACATGCTCGTCATCATAACGGCACGTCAGGGCACGGTATCGTACAAGGCTGCTATAGACCGTCTGCCCGACGAACTCACCGAGCATTATCACGGTACAAACCTCATGATTATATTCCCTGACCAATACGGACCAGCCCCTGAAACGCTGACATTCACCTCAATACAACATAAAGAAGAAGTGTCAGCATATCAGGAGCTCCGTAAGTGGTGGACCAAACTACGGTGGTTTATCAGGTCATCTCGGTAAGACAAGCATCAAGTTCGGCCTTGATGGCTGCTGCATCAAGATGCTGACCTATGAAAACAATCTTCTGCTGACGGTCACCATAACGATCGTCCCAATCACGATTTACACCAGGATTGTCTATACGGAACTGACGTAGTTCGTCAGCCGGCATAGTGGCATACCACTGCCCAGCATTCTGCAACTGCACCTGGCGACCTGCTTGTTCGAATATATAGCAAAGTGTGGGCTGATCCTCAAACCAACAAAGTCCCTTAGCCCTTATGACGCTCTTTGGCCAGCGACGTGCTACAAAATCGTCAAAGAGTGTGATATCAAAGGGCTTGCGAGCATAATATACGTATGTGCCTATACCATACTCCTCTGTATGGCTATGGCCATCATGATCGTGGTGATGATGGTGATGATGGCCACATGTACACTCTCCTCCGTGATGCGAATCGCAGTCCTCATCATGCTCATGATGATGGTGCTCATGCTCATGATGCTCATGTTCTTCCTCATGGTGTTCATGATGATGGTGCTCTTCGTTTTCGTTCCCGTTACTGTGCTCTTCTATTTCCTTGATCCATGCCGCTGAAGTTGCCACATCATCAAAGTCGAACATGCCTGTGCCGAGAATATCGTCAAAATCTACATCACCGTAGTTACAGTCTATTATCTTTGCCTTGGGTTGCAGAGCACGTACTATCTGGCGCACACGTTCCAGTTCCTCTGGTGACACCTCGTCTGCCTTGTTGAGCAATACGATGTTGCAAAACTCTATCTGCTGAATAACAAGGTTCTCTATATCCTCTTCATCACGCTTTGCACCGAGAAGACTCTTACCACAACCAAACTCGTCCTTCATGCGTAGAGCATCAACAACCGTAACAATGCAGTCAAGACGCGGTATCGCTCCTAAACTGTACTGCGCACCCATGCTCGGTATCGAACATATAGTCTGTGCTATGGGAGCCGGTTCGCATATACCGCTTGCCTCGATGACGATATAGTCAAACTTCTGCATACGAGTGATATCGCTGATCTGCTGCACCAGGTCCATCTTGAGCGAACAGCATATACAACCATTTTGCAAGGCCACGAGAGAGTCGTCCTTCTCTGCCACTATGCCTCCTTTCTGGATAAGGTCGGCATCGATATTTACCTCACCTATATCATTGACGATGACGGCAAAGCGTATGCCCTGTTCGTTTTTCAGTATGCGGTTGAGTAGTGTCGTTTTTCCACTGCCTAAGTAACCCGTGAGCAGTAATACGGGGATTTCTCCCCCTACGAGTGTAGCACCTATGGTGCTTTCTGTTGTCTGATTGTTCATTGTTCTGTATATATAATTCTATTGTCTTTTTACATCAATCCATGCGGTCGCGATAGTCCTCATAAGTATAGTGGCGCAATGTGACAAGGGTGCCATCAGTGCGGAGCAATGCTATGTCGGGATGACTGACACCATTGAACATGGTGGTCTTGACCGTAGTGTAGTGTAGCATATCCTCGAATATGATGTTTTCGCCTACCTGAAGGGGGTGGTCAAACTGCCATGTACCCATCCAGTCACCCGAAAGACATGAGCAGCCACCGAGTCGGTAGTTGAAAGTTGAGGGTTCATCCACGAGTTTCGCTCCCCTCACTGTAGGGTGATAAGGCATCTCGAGACAGTCTGGCATATGACAGGTGAAGGAGACATTGAGGATGGCCGTGCGTATGCCCTTATCCTCCACTATGTCAACTACTTGCGCAACGAGTGGTCCTGTCTGCCACGCAAAGGCGGAACCTGGTTCAAGTATAACGTGCAACCAAGGATAGCGCTCCTTGAAGTCTTTCAATAGATGTATCATGCGCGGCACATCGTAATCGTCACGCGTCATGAGGTGACCACCACCGAAGTTTATCCATCTTATCTTAGGAAACCATGATGAGAAACGTTCTTCTATATGCTGAAGGGTACGCTCAAACACATCGGAGCCTGATTCGCAGTGGCAATGGCAGTGGAAACCTGTAAGTAGATTGAAATCAACATAGTCCTTATGTGCCTCCAACACATCAGCTGTGACACCAAAACGTGTACCTGGAGCACAGGGATTGTATAGCAATGTCTCGACCTCCGAATACTCAGGATTTATACGCAGTCCGAAGGCGCCACCCCACCCTTTTTCCCTCAGCGCAGCGGCATAGCGGGCATACTGCGACAGGGAATTGAATGTGATATGTGAGGAGTATTGGGCTATCTCGTCTATCTCATAGTCTGTATAGGCAGGGGAATAAGTGTGGGCAGGCACACCAAACTCCTCAAATGCCAGTCGCGCCTCATGTAGCGAACTCGCCGTAGTAGCGCCGATATACTCACGAAATATGGGAAACGTCTTCCATAGGGCATACGCCTTAAAAGCCAAGATGATTTCCACATCGGCCTCCTGCGCCACCTTACTTATAAGAGAGAGGTTACGACGTAGCAATGACTCCTCAAGGACGTATGTGGGACGGTGTATATTATTCAGTATGTTGGTATCAATTACCATGGGGATAATATAATTTATTCTAATTTTGAGTGCAAAATTAACTTTTATATTCGAGAAAATTGCATGTTTCGCAAAATTTTCTTACTTTTGCATTAAATTAGAGCGTATGAAACTGATAGTTATGACCCAACCCACGTTTTTCGTGGAGGAGGACAAAATACTGACAGCATTATTTGACGAAGGACTTGATACTCTGCATATCAACAAGCCCAATTCCGAACCTTTATACGAAGAGAGGTTGTTATCGTTGTTGCCAAAGAGTTGCTACGATGACGTGGTGGTACACCAGCACTACTACCTGAAACAAGAATACGACCTAAAGGGAATACATATCAATGATCCCGAGACACCTACCCCCGATGGGTTCAGGAAGCATGTGACACGTAGCACTCAAAACATCGGCGATCTCAAAGAGATGAAGAAACAATGCGACTATGTCATGTTACACTCACTCTTTGACTCACTGCACAACGACTACAAGGCATCGCTCACCATAGAGGAGATGCAGGACGCAAGAAAGAAGGGGCTGATTGATAAAAAAGTGTATGCCCTAGGAGGCATGAGTCTGGAGAATATACAGATAGCCAAAGACCTAGGCTTTGGAGGTGTGGTGATATGTGGAGATTTATGGAACCGTTTCAATATTCAGCATGAGATAGACTTCCATGCACTCATAGACCACTTCAAGAAACTAAAGAAAGCAACAAACTAATATTTATTATACCACAATGGCAGAAGAGAATAAAAACTTTATGGTTTTCTCAGGTACTGCAACGCGCTACCTGGCAGAGAAGATCTGTGCAAGTCTCGGTTGTCCACTTGGCAACTTGGTGATGACAAAATTCAGCGACGGCGAGTTTGCCGTAAGTTTCGAAGAGAGTATTCGCGGACGCGACATCTTCTTGGTACAGAGCACATTCCCCAACTCAGACAATCTGATGGAACTGCTCCTTATGATTGACGCAGCTAAGCGTGCATCAGCCAAGACTATCAATGCCGTGATACCTTACTTCGGTTGGGCACGTCAGGATCGTAAGGACAAACCACGTGTGTCTATCGGTGCCAAACTCGTTGCCGATATGCTCAGCGTTGCTGGCATAGATCGCCTCATCACTATGGACCTTCATGCCGACCAGATACAGGGTTTCTTCAATGTTCCTGTGGATCACCTGTATGGCTCTGGTGTCATACTGCCATATCTTGAGAAACTGAGAACTGACGATATGGTGATAGCATCACCTGATGTTGGCGGTGCAAAACGTGCCAAGAGCTATGCCAAATATCTTGATTGTCCATTGGTAATGTGCAACAAGACTCGTGCACGCGCCAACGTCATCGCCGAGATGCAGATTATAGGCGACGTAAAGGGCAAAGATGTGGTAATCGTTGATGATATGGTGGATACCGCTGGCACCATCACAAAGGCGGCAGACATAATGAAGGAGGCTGGAGCTCGCTCCGTAAGAGCTGTAGCAAGCCACTGCGTGATGTCTGGTCCTGCAAGCGAGAGAGTGCAAAACTCTGCCATAGAGGAAATGATATTCACCGACTCTATCCCTTACACCAACCGCTGTGCCAAGGTTAAGCAACTCAGCGTTGCCGACATGTTTGCCGAGACCATACGCCGAGCTATCAATAACGAGTCAATATCTGATCAGTACATTATTAGATAATAGATAATAGATGATAGATGCACTTTAATCTATAATCTGTAATCTGTAATCTATAATCTTTAATCTATAATCTTTTTAACTTAGGGTAAGGCAACACCAATTGTTGTCAACCTTACGCGATACTTCATGGAGCCCCAGTGTTTCTGCTTTCTGCAGTAGCATTGGGGCATCTTCTTCATAGAAACCAGAGAGGACAAGAGAAGCACCATGCGCCATCACACTGTGAAATGCCTCCATATCCTGCAGCAGTATATTGCGATTGATATTAGCCATTACCACGTCAAAGATGCCTTCTACATGCGACAGCACACCAGAGTTGCCCAGTAGCACATCCATCAGCTCTCCCACCCCGTTGAGTATTGCGTTGTGGCGAGCATTATCCGTACAAAACTCATCGATATCATACGCCACGACCTCCTTTGCTCCACACTTTATAGCCACAATGCCGAGAATACCCGTACCACATCCGCAGTCGAGCACACGTCGAGAGGACAGTGGCAAACCCAGAAGTGTGGATACTATCATGCGCGTCGTCTCGTGATTGCCTGTGCCAAAGGCATTGCGCGCCTGGATACCTATCTGTATAGGCGTGCTAAACTGTTCTGCATCCTCTACATGATGAGCATCATATATCGTCACCTTACCATCTACTATGATAGAAGCAAAGCCCTCTGCCTCCCATGTCTCATTCCAATCCTGATCGGGAATGTCTTCTGTGACGTAGGTTATCGCGACGTCTGAGATGGGGAAGTGCTCTACCATTTCCTTCACCATAGTCTCAGAGTAATGCTCCTGCTGTATGTATCCCACTATACCGCCGTCACTGTCCACAAAACTCTCATAACCTATCTCACCACATGAGTCGGCGAGCAGTTCGCGGGAGGGTTGCATGAGTTCTTCTGAAGGTACCTCAATATTGAATGTCGTAGATAGATATTTCATCGTTTTGGGCTATAATTGTTAAAAAAACAGTGCAAATATAATAAAAATTAGGGAATTGTATATTTTTTCTTAGGGTTTTTCCGTAAATTTGCATTAAATTTATAGATAATTTTGCATTATCAAAACGAAACGTGAGGTTTCCGACCTCTCAAAACAAGCGTATGATCATGAGAAAATTACTATTCCTATCAGCAGTCATCATGATGTGTACATGCGGAGCATGGGCACAGGATGACATGTACTTCACCCCATCCAAAAAGGCGAAGGAGGTGGCAAAAGCTAATTATGAGAAAGCCCGTGAGACGTACTACTGTGGCTCAGACCGCGACGTCGATGAGTACAATCGTCGTATGCGGCCCTCTGTGCCCAATGGCTACATCACACCAATAAGTGACACTGGTGACACCACGCTTGTCATCACGAGCGACTCCATAGGCAATGATGTGATTGACTTCAAGAGTGGCTCTGGCATATACCCCAGCGATGATGACTACACCTACAGCAAGCGCTTAGAGCGTTTTGATGGCGGCAAACCAGTGGTGGTGAATGTGTATGTGAGAGACCCTTGGTACATCGACCCTTGGTACATCGACCCATGGTATGACCCTTGGTTCCATGACTCATGGTACTTCAGCAGTGGGTATCGATGGGGATGGTACGGTTCACGATGGTATGCTGGCTGGGGGTGGCACTCCCCTTGGTATGGCCCATGGTACGACCCTTGGTTCTATGGTCCACGCTATCATCATAGTGTATATGTGCCTGCAAGACATCATGGAGGCGGCATAGACCGAGGCAGACCAGCAGTGAGAGCACACCGTGGTGGCGACTTCGGACGCAATGCCAACAGGGGATACTCCCACTCTGGCTCAAGAGGTGGATACAATAATTCATCACGCAGCAGCGGTTACGGTGGCCACAGCGGCTACGGAGGCCATAGCAGCGGAGGCTCATTCGGAGGCAGCAGTCGTGGCGGTGGTTCATTTGGCGGAGGCAGCTTCGGCGGACACAGCGGAGGTTCCTTCGGCGGACACAGTGGCGGTGGTTCCTTCGGTGGACATAGCGGAGGCGGTGGCGCACGCGGAGGACGTCGATAGTTGATAGTTGACAGTCGATAGTTGATAGTTGACAGTTGATAGTTGACGGTTTACGGGTTCTATCTTTGCAATTGTCAATTGCAAAAAAAATAGTTCTATCATGGCAATTGCCAATTGCAAAAAACAAAAAAAATAAGCAAAATAACAAAACGTACAAGCATATGAAGAAAAATATTATCTGGATAGCACTGAGCATGATATCTGCTGGTGCTATGGCGCAAGAGACATACGAGAGCGCCCAACTGGCGACACAAGACCTCAATGGTACAGCACGCTACATCGGCATGGGCGGTGCTATGGAGGCTCTGGGAGCTGACATCTCGACCATGAGCACCAACCCCGCAGGCATAGGCCTGTTCCGCCGTGCGTGGATAGGAGCATCTGCTGGCGTCACCATACAAAATGATGACAAGAACAAGACCACCATGCTTGGTAAGGGCGACAACCGTAAGGCAAATGCCGACCTCAATCAGGTTGGCTTCATCTATGCCTCACGCTTTGGTGCCAACTCTTATTTCAACATCGGCTTCAACTACCAGAAGAGTCGCAACTTCAATCAGATAGCATCTGCCGTGGGTAGCCTCAACGATGCATCAGCCAACAAGTTGACATACATCACTATGGGCACCCTGTCGCCTAACAGCGAGGAGTGGAAAGCTGGCAAGGACACTCGTTTTGAGTACATCAGCCGCTTAGGTCGTGACACATACGACCTTGTCAACGAAAACTTCTCAGGGTTCAATGAAAGCGGCGACTGGCAGGATGGCTACACCGCTGCCGATATGTACAATGCCTACTCCGACAAGTCTGGATATATCAGCGATTTCGCATTCAACTTCAGTGGCAACTTCAATGACCGCGTATATCTCGGCGCCACCTTCGGACTGAAGGATGTACACTACAACAGCTATACTTACTACAAAGAGTCACTCGTCGATGCCAACAATGCCCCACGCGGCAACTACTACTACACTGACAACCGCAATATCACTGGCACTGGTTTCGATTTGAAGCTTGGCATCATAGTACGCCCATCTGAGGAGTCCCCATTCCGCATCGGAGCATATGTTCACACACCTACCTGGTATGAGTTGACATGCAAGAGCGTACTGACAACAGGCGCCAACTACACCTATGACGACAACACAGCGTCATACAGCGGTTCCAAGACTTATGCTTTCAATTACGACTACAAGATTATCACCCCATGGAGATTCGGTTTCTCTCTGGGCCACACCTTTGGCAAGATTGCTGCCGTAGGCGCTACTTATGAGTATTCTGACTACAGCACCATCAAAAATCGCATCTACGAGGGAACCTACTACAACTATTGGGGCGATTCACGCAGCAACTACAGCGCTGATGTAGAGATGGATAACAACACCAAGAACTCCCTCAAGGGCGTACACCTCATAAAGATTGGTGGTGAGATAAAGCCCTCACAGGTTATCGCCATACGTGCTGGATACAACTATCAGAGCGCTATATACAACAATAATGGCATGAAGGATGCCTTCATCGATTCATACTATAGCGAGGGTGCATACTTCTCTACCTATGGCTACACCAATTGGAGCGACACACACCGTATCACCCTCGGTATGGGCTTCACGCTGTCTAAGGACTGGACATTCGACATCGCTTATCAGTATGCTACGCAGAATGGCGAGTACCATCCTTTCCAGAATGTAGCCACCAGCGAGATGTACACATACAAAGATGATGGCACAAAGGCCTCAACCTATTACGACAGTCTCCATGCTGACGCTAAAACCATCAAAAACAAGCGTCACCAGATAAACTGCTCACTGAGCTATAGGTTCTAAACAGTTCACAGTTCATAATTTACAGTTCACAGTTTCTGATGAAATTCTGTCTCCTGAACGCACTCATAGCCGCTACGGCACTGCTCATATCATGTGGTGCCAGGCAAACCGAACAAACTCAAGCTCACATAGAAGGTGGGCTTGAGCATTATGTCTATAAGGACTCCACCGACCGTGTGGATATAGAACTCGACATCACTGTGCCCATTGCCGCTGACAGCGCCTCAGCACTCGTCAGAGACTCGCTTATCAAGGTGATCGACAGTGAGTTCTGCTATATATGGGGCGACACCAGGGTGATGCAGTCATACAGCGGTGAAGACAACAGCCTGAAAGCCATCATAGACTATTACGGCAGCAATGCCCTCAAAGTATTCAACAAGGGGGCAGAGGAGGACTACAATGACCGTATGCAATATCTGGCGGAGGATACCACCATTACGCCAGAGGAGAGACAGCAACGTATGCAGGACACCCCACGATGGGAATATTCTACAAAGATAGAGCAGACCTACGAAACGCCTAAATACACCGTCTTTGAGCACAATTCATACCAGTATCAAGGTGGTGCTCATGGAGGTGTTGGCGGCTACGGCACTCTTACATTTGACTCTGCAGGCAAGAAGATTGAGCACTTCTTTATCGATGGCGCAGCTTCAAAGATGCAGAAACTGCTTCTTGCTGGCTTAATAGACTATTTCAGCGATAATGACGGCAGAAAACTCACACAAGAGGATGTCATGCAGTGGCTGCAGATAGAAAACAACCAGATACCCCTTCCCGTGCGGGCTCCTTACCTCAGCGCTGATGGACTGGTTCTCACCTATCAACAGTACGAAATAGCTGCCTACGCCGCTGGAATGCCCTCATTCATCCTTCCTTACAAAGATGTGATGCCTTACCTTACTGATGAAGTAAAAGCATTGCTGAGGGAGTAGAGTGTAGATTATAGATTATAGAGTATAGAGTATAGAGTATAGAGTATAGAGTATAGAGTATAGAGTATAGAGTATAAAGTATAAAGTATAAAGAATAAAGAATAAAGGGGAACTACACTCACGTGCGGTTCCCCTCGTTTTTTTTGATTATTTTTGAAATTATGAAATATATTTTGTCTTACAGATCACCTTATTTATTTTTCGGAACAAACGATTCCCACGTCTGATCATCAAAGAAAACACGTATCTCAGTGATTTTTCTATGCCCTATAGCATCCATCCCCTGGGTCACACCCACCTGACTGAGCTTCGTATAGCGCCCATTAGGTGCCTTTTCTACCGGTGGTAGCACACTTGGATGCACCTGAGTCACTCTTTTTTGCCCAAAGAGGGGTAGGTCTTCTGCCATCTTGTCAGCATCATCAGCTCTATAAGCACCACCATATTGTGTCTGTGCTCCATCTGAGGGCATCATTTCGGCACCGTTAGAGGGTGACGAGTTTTCACCATTATTCTGTGCCGAGTTTTCATTCGTGAGTAGCATTCCGCCCTCACCTTTGAGCAACCATACAGGACTGACATTTGGAAATGCCTCCAGTATAGCGAGCACATGATTCATTGATGGACGAGTCCTTCCTGTGAAGATACTACTCAGTGAAGCGCTTCCTATTTTAGTGTATTTTGAAAACGCCTGCTGATTCATATGCTGCGTCTCCATCAATTGTCTTATTCTATCCTTCATCAATTTTATCTTTTAGCGAGAAAATCATTTTTCTATTTTCAGCTGATTTTTACGATCTATGAGATGGCCTTATCACGTAATGACCATAAAAATACCCTATTTTTATATTTTTTACAAAGGTAACAACAAATTTTGTATTACACAACAAAATTAAAACTTTTTATCTTTGCAAATTTAAGTTTTAACATTTCAAATTTCAACAAAATTGAAAACATATACTTTTGTATTTTGTAAATTCTATAGTCCCTGCTCCATTTCTAAAAATATCGACCTATCTAATACTTTATAAAATAACCCCCATTATTTGGGAATTAGTTCTTTATATTATGCATTTTTAGCCTATATATAGGCATCTATGCCATTTTTCTCACAATCTCCAGTATTCAGGGCATTTAAAAGGTGGCAAAAGTATATATTGCGTTGTTTTTCATAGAGTTATATGTCTGCATTTTTCTATGCATAAATATTCGGTTTTATGTTTTGTGTGCATATTTGTTGATTTGTTATTCTAAATTTATAAATCAAAAAGTTATAGCACTTTACACCCTGCAGTTGTGTGTTTGTTGTTTTGTTGATTGTTTTACATTTGTTGAAAGCGCTATATTTGTAACTTTGTAAATGTATAGAAAAATTAAATGTTGATTTTTTGTTCTGTTGTTGGCAAAATTTAGCGAGATTTCAAAATTTACGCACGATTGTCTATGCGCTAAAAAAAATCGAAATCTCAGGGCGTCAAAAAGCACCCTGAAGCCAGTATTTTCAAGGGAAAGAGGGCAAAAATTACCCCCTACTCCAATCTTCATTCTAGAAAAAAATAGGGCAAAAATCGACTTTTTCTGCCCTCTGATCACAAAAAAAAGTGTTCCAGAAAGCTCTTCCGAAACACCTTTTTCCTTTATTCTACATTTTTATCTCTATTCTACAGCCATACTTCCCTCCCCCATTTTTGTTCTTTCAGTGTAATATAAAAGAGACCAATTCTTGGAGCAATTCCCCTGGTGGTGTGTTTACACTGTCGAGTCCTTTCGACCTCGCATCGACCTCTCTGAGTTTTCCTATTATCTGCAGAGTTTTCTTTGCGGAGTAGTTTCTCATCGCCTTTTTATAGTCTCTTACCTGAAAAGGTTTAGCCAATCCCAGTTGTGCCATTATGGCAGAGTCGTCGGCTGGTCTCGGAGTATAGTACGCCAACATCAGATTTTGGAAGAAAACGAATGTCTGTGGCAAAATTGCAAATAATCCGCCCGCTTTTGGATTTTCGTCAAAATATTTCGCTATACGGTGAGCTTTTACAGCATCACGGTTTATCAGCGCATCACGAAATTCAAAAACATTGTAGTTTTTGCTTATCCCTATCTTCTGTTCTATTATGTCGGCAGTGATTTTTCGTGGAGCTCCAGGAGCAAATGATATCAGCACCTTATCCAGTTCTGAGGCGAGACGTTTCAGGTCGCCTCCTATGTGTGCTGCCACCACCTCTGCGGCGCGGCTCTCTATCGTAGCATTACGTCCTTCGCTTTTCAGGTAGTCATTGATAAATGCCACTATCTCGCTATCGTATCGTATCGGCTCGCTGAGAAAAACCTTTCCCACCGTCTTAGCCCTTGTGAGCAGCTTCTTGCGAGCATCTATCTTTCCGTTCTTATAGCATATCACGAGCACTGTCGTCGCCACTGGTTTCTCCACGTATTTCTCCAGTGCCTCCAGATCCTTCATGGCCTGTGCCTCGCGCACTACCACCACCTGTCTGTCAGCCATTACGGGAAATCGCCGTGCATCGTCCATTATCTGCCTTGCTGTGACGTCCGCGCCATAGCATACCGTGAGGTTAAAGTCTTTCTCCTCCTCCTTCAGTGCGTTGTTTGTGATATATTCGCACACCTTATCTATATAATAGCCCTCTTCGCCCATCAGTATATACACTGGTGCGAAGTTGCCCTCCTTCATTGAGGCTATCAGCTCATTATATAGTTCAGCCGTGCTGACTTTTTTCTCTGCCATTATTCGTCTTCGTTAAGGTTAAGGTTATCGTTAAGGTTAAGGTTATCGTTAAGGTTAAGGTTAACGTTAAGGTTAAGGTTAACGTTACCTATACCTCTTCAGTATCTCGTCATAGGCATCTATCCTTCTGTCGCGCAGGAATGGCCACCATCGCCTTACATTCTCGCTATGTCCGAGGTCTATCTCTACGATGACGCTCTCCTCCTCATCGTCCGATGCCCTGTAGTACATCTCTCCCTGTGGTCCGCATACGAAGCTGCTTCCCCAAAACTCTATACCCTCCGTCTGTCCGCTTGGGTCGGGCTCATACCCCACCCTGTTGACAGCCACCACTGGCAGTCCGTTAGCCACGGCATGTCCTCTCTGCACTGTCGTCCATGCCTCACGCTGTCGCTGCTGCTCCTCCTTCGTATCATTAGCAGCATACCCTATCGCCGTGGGGTATATCAGTATCTCCGCCCCTGCCAGTGCCATCAGTCGTGCCCCTTCAGGGTACCACTGATCCCAGCACACTTGCACGCCCAGTTTGCCCACCGATGTCTGTATCGGTTCAAAACCCTTGTCGCCAGGTGTGAAGTAAAATTTCTCGTAGTATGCAGGGTCGTCAGGAATATGCATCTTACGGTATGTGCCCGCTATCGTGCCGTCCTGCTCTATCACCACTGCCGTATTGTGGTACAGTCCTGGGGCACGGCGCTCAAACAGCGATGTCACTATCACCACACCATACTGCTTTGCTATGTCGCCAAAAAAGTTTGTCGAGGGACCAGGTATCGTCTCTGCGAGGTCAAAATTTGCCACGTCCTCCACCTGGCAGAAGTACAGGCTATTATGCAGTTCCTGTAGCACCACCAACTCTGCGCCCCTCTTGGCGAGGTCAGCTATGCCCTCAGCCAGGCGCATCATATTCTCTTTTCTGTCAGCAACATTATGCTGTTGCAATATTCCAATCTTCATTTCTTTAACTCATTTCATTCGTACGATTACTCCGGCACCTGCATCGTGCAGCAGTGTATCGACCCATGCTGCCTTATTATCGTTCTCGAGTCTATCGGTATTATCTCCCTATCAGGGAAAGCCTCACTTATTGCCTCACATGCCGCCCTGTCCTTGAGGGGTTGGCCGTATGTCGGCACGAGCACTGCCCCGTTGATTATCAGGAAGTTGGCGTATGTCGCGGGCAGTCGTTCCTCCTCGTCGTATATCGCATCAGGCTGTGGCAGTGCTATCAGTCTGTAGGGCTTTCCCTCCGCCGTTCGCAGCCCTTTCAGCTCCTCCTCCAGCGCCATGAAGTCATCATACTGCTCGTCACTCTCATCCTCACACCTATTATATAATAAGGTGTCACCAGGCGCCATGCGTACTATCGTGTCTATGTGTCCGTCAGTATCGTCGCCTATCAGTCTGCCGTGCTGCAGCCACACTATTCGCTTAGCCTTCAGTCTGAAGAGCAGCTCCTCCTCTATCTCCTCCTTGCTGAGCGGTTGGTTACGATGAGGTGCCATGAGGCACTGCTCCGTCGTCATCACCGTCCCCTTTCCATCGCTCTCTATCGCTCCTCCCTCGAGCACAAAGTCATCATGGTCGGCCAGGCGCGGTGTACCGCCTTGCTCTGTGTCAAATGCGCCGTCCCTGTGCAGCGTACGCGTCACCTCGTTGTCCAGTGCGGCCTCAAACTTCTCTCCCCATCCATTAAATCGGAAGTCGAGCATCGTCAGTTTGCCATCCTCCGAGCGCAGCGTTATCGGCCCATGGTCACGCGCCCAGGTGTCGTTAGTCTTGCAAAAGCAGATATAGACCCTCGTCATCTGCTCCGCCGTCAGTCTGCTGCTCAGCAGCGCCCCCACCTGTATAGGGTGTGGCGTAGCTATCACCACTGATTCATAGCGTGTTATAGCATCCGCCATCGCCACGTATGTCTCAGTTATCTCCCTCAGGTACGGGGCCCAATCAGTAGCTTGGTGAGGCCATGTCAGCATCACCAAGCTCTGTTGTTCCCATTCTGCAGGAAGTCTATTTAAGTTCTTGCTTCGCAAGATAATTACTAATTACTAATTCCTAACTACTCTTCCCCCTTCTTAGCCCTTGACGCTCTCTTACGCTTTGGCTTCTCCGTAGCTGTTTCGAGTTTTACGCCAGCCAGTTCTGGGTCTATGAGTATTCGTCCGCAGTGCTCACACACTATGATCTTCTTGTGCATCTTCACGTCGAGCTGTCGCTGTGGTGGTATCTTGTTGAAGCAACCGCCGCAGGCGTCACGCTGCACATATACTATGCCCAGACCATTGCGTACATTCTTACGTATGCGCTTGAAGCTCTGGAGCAGTCGTGACTCTATCTTCAGCTCCAGGTCTTTCGCCTTCGCCTTGAGTATCTCCTCCTCCTCACGAGTCTCCTGCATTATCTCGTCCAGTTCGCTGCGCTTGTCATCGAGGTCGCGCTCACGTCCCTCTATCTGGTCGTTTACGCGCTCGCGGTCCGCCTCACGGTCAGCTATGCGCTGCTGAGCCTCGCGTATCTTCTTCTCGCAGAGCTCTATCTCCAGTGTCTGAAACTCTATCTCCTTCGTCAGCGTGTCATACTCGCGGTTGTTCTTCACGTCGTTGAGCTGCTTGTTGTAGCGCTCCACGCTTGCCTTTGCCTCCTCTATGTCAGCAGTACGCTGTGACACCGCCTTTGTGAGGTCCTCTATCTCCTGGTTTACCCTGTCGAGGCGCACGTTCAGTCCCTCCACTTCATTTTCCAGGTCTTCCACTTCGAGAGGCAGTTCGCCACGCAGTGCGCGCTTCTCGTCGATCTGCGACAATGTTGTCTGTAACTGATAGAGAGTCTTCAGCTTCTCCTCTACCGTCAAGTCTTTAGGATCTTTTCTTGCCATGTTGTTTAATTATGAATTGTGAATTATGAATTGTGAATTACTATCGGATTCGTATTTACCTCCGTCACGCATGTCCTTACCTCGGGGCATCGCTCGTTTATTATCTCCTCCAGCAGGTTGATGGTATATTGCTCACTCTCGTAGTGCCCTATCACCACTATCTGCACCCTCTGCTCCTGTCCGAAGTACTCGTGGTAGTGCATCTCGCCTGTCAGGAAGGCGTCCGCCCCAGCCTCTACAGCTTTTGGTAGCATAAAGGAGCCCGCTCCGCCGCATATCGCCACGCGTCGTACGGGGCGCTCCAGCAGTTCGTTGGTCATCGCCACCCTCACGCCGAAGGTCTCCTTTACCCTCCGTATGAAGTCCTCGGCCGTCATCGCCTCAGCCATTTCGCCCACTATGCCCAGTCCGCCTTTCACTCCGTTCACCTCGTGCTCGCCCATCAGGCGTATAGAGTCCATCCTCATGCCCAGTCGGCGTGCCATCATGTAGTTCACCCCACCCTCGGCACTGTCCAGGTTGGTGTGCATGGAGTATATCGTGATGCCCTGCCTTATCGCCGCCATCACTGTGCGCTGCACGTAGTCCCCGTCGCTCACCTGCTTCAGTCCATGGAATATCAGCGGATGGTGCGTAACGATCAAGTTACACCCCTTCTCCCTTGCCTCATCTACTATCCGTTCCGTAGCCTCCATGCACAACAAAGCCCCTGATACTTCCGCCTCTGTCAATCCTACCTGCAGGCCGGCATTATCATAGTCTTCCTGCAGGGGCAAAGGCGCGAAACCGTCAAGGGCATCCATTACATCCTTTATTTTCACGCTCTGTGATATGTCTTAAATTCGTTTGACAAACGCGTTCGCACGAAACAAATAGTGAGTGTCAGCGAAGCTGGCTCACGGTGCTCTCGCAATTTGTGAGTGCAAAGTTACAAAAAATGAGCGTAATACCCAAATAAATTCACAATTATTTGACGCAATACGTCATCTATGATGACTACAATACGGCCTAAAGGCCTACGATCCCTGTTTTCGTCTTCGTTTTCGTCTTCGTCTTCGTTTTCGTTTTCGTTTTCGTCTTCGTTTTCGTTAAGGTTAAGGTTAAGGTTATCGCCCCCCCTCAGCTCACTGTTTACTCAGTCTGATGCCCACCTTCATGCCATCGTAGGCGTTGAGTACCGTAGTTATGGTCGATAGACTCGATACATAGCTCGCTATGCCCGACATAAAGTTTTTCAGCGACGTAGCATCCATCACCATCACCAGGCTGCCGTTGTCCAACTGCGGAGTGATCTTGCAGGGCGTCGTCTTACCCTTAAACGTCAGCGTCACCGTGCTGCCACTGATGCTGTATGTGCCCGTCCTCACGCTCTTCGTACCCTTCTTGATGGCAAACGCCTTGTTCTCGTCAAACGTCATCGTGAGGTTGCCCCTCTTTATGCCCACCTTCGCGAAGTACGTCTGCAGCTTCTTCTCTATCGACGAACTGGCGAGCGCCCCTGCAGCACTCTTCATCGCGTTGTCCGAGGTAAACATCACCGCCGGCTCCTGGTATGCCCACGTACCTATTATCTGCTTCTCCGTAGGTATCAGCTTGCTGCTTATCACCCCCGTGAGGCTCGACAGCGTACTATTTCCCGACGCAGCTCCCGCCACCTGTCCAAGTATCTCACTCCACTGCGCATTTGCAGTTCCACAACATGCTGACACCATCATCAGCATCACGATCATTTTCTTTCTCATCATTTTTTTTCAGTTAATTATTTACACTTTATTTTCTATTCCAACCATGCAAAGTTAGTCATTTTTTCCTGTAATATGCAAAAAATTGCCCCACCGCATTATTTTATTTAAGATATTTTTCTTATTTTTGCAGTTGCTCTGAATAATATCCCGTCTTGAAGTCCTCACGTCAAAAATCATGGTTTTCCGCTATTGCAGGAAAGAAAAAGTATTCGTAACTTTGCACCCATGAGGTGTATGAAATAATACATCTTTCACGCCAAATAGAAAGAAATTTCAGCAAAAAATAAAAAAAACGGCTCACGAATGAACGTGTTTTGATTTTTTTTCTTATTTTTGCATCATCGTATATCGAATACGTTATTCCTAAAGCCTAAATTAAAAAACAAACATACTAAGCTATGAAAAGAATTGGAGCTATAATTGCCATGATGCTCTTGATGACCGCATTCGTAGCACATGCTGCAGTAAAGGATATTGATTCATATATCCCTGTGAATGATGTGCAGGATCCCAACACCTTCGTCGTTATTATTTCAAACGAGAATTACAAGTATGAGGAGACTGTGCCCTTTGCTCTCAATGATGGTTCCACATTCAAGTTGTATTGCGAGAAGGCACTCGGCATTCCAGAAAAAAACATAAAGTATGTGCCTAACGCCTCACTGAATGACATGAAATATTTCCTAACATGGTTAGAAAACGTGATGAGAGCCTACAATGGCGAGGCGCGTGCCATCTTCTATTACAGCGGACATGGTATGCCTGACGAGACCAACAGGCAGGCTTTCCTCCTCCCAGTGGATGGACACAGCATTATGCCTGAGAGTGGTTTGAGCACCGAAACTCTCTATGCACGTCTGGGTGCTATGCAGTCAGCTGCTACGATGGTGTTCCTCGATGCTTGCTTCAGCGGTGCAAGTCGTGACGGAGGTATGATGCAGTCGTCGCGTGGTGTAGCTATCGCCCCTAAGAAGCATTCCGTTTCTGGCAACGTGGTGGTATTCTCCGCCACCAAAGGTAATGAGACAGCTTACCCGTACAAAGACAAACGACACGGAATGTTCACATACTTCATATTGGAACAATTGCAGACTAAAAAGGGATATGTTACGCTTGGAGAATTAAGTGACTATGTTTGCCAACAGGTAAGTAGAAAATCAATAGTAGATAATAATAAGAGTCAAACGCCCACTGTTACCTCGGCTATTGGCAACAACATTTGGCGCAATTGGAAATTAGCTAACAAACCTGCATCTAAGTTCACGACCATAAATGTAACGACTCCTGCGATACGAGTCACGCCCACTCCACAATTTACGCCACAACCAGTAAAACCTCAGCCATCTACTACCCCACAGCAAAACTATACTCTCAGAGACAATGATGCTACACTTTCCCTTGTCGCAATGGGTAAGAAGTCTATGCGTGCATTAAACTACCAACAAGCATACAAATACTTCAAGCAGGCAACGAGTCAAAATTCCCTTGAGGGGTATTACCAGATGGGGTTGCTATACATAGACAACAACTATAGCGGCTACAACAAGGACACTGCTATAGATTACTTTTCCAAAGCCTCATCCTGTGGACACGTTGATGCCACATATCAGCTTGGCATGCAGTGGCTCGGCACTGACAACACTCAAGCACGCAAATACCTGCGCCAAGCAGCAGCCAAAGGGCACCAGCAGGCACGCACACAATTAGACCATATGAGATAAAACATTATAAACCATTAAATACAAATCGTTATGAAAAAGATTTTTGCATTATTCCTGCTGACATTTACACTTTCATTCGCATCAAACGCAGTAGCGCAAACCAGTCCCATAGAAATAGTGACTGGACACCCAGACCTCAATATAAAGGTTAAGAGGTGTGCGGCAAGTGGTAACACTGTAATCCTTGATATGATATTTACAAATACAGGAACTCAAGATGCAGATTTCGAAATTTGGGGGAGCTACGCATCAAATAGTGAATTCTATGATGACGAAGGTAATAGTTATCATGGAAATGATCTATGGGGAAAAGCAACGGTAAAGTTCGCAAATGCCCCTAAATATGACGCAAGTGCCGAGAATAAAAAACTTCTGGCAGGTGTGCCTACAAAAGTAAGTTTTAAGATTACAGATGTACCAGTGTCTGCGCAAAATATTGCCCTTGTTGAATTAGGTATAAAATCTCAAGTGTTTGACATGAATCTATATAATAAAAAAACTCAGCTCCGCAATATTCCTATAACAAGAAAATAATAATACGACAAAATTTATACTGTTATGAAAAAAATCGCACTAATACTATTGGCAATCTTTGCCATGACACTTGTTTCTAATGAGATAAGTGCACAGACCAGTCCTATAAAGATAGTGTCACGTCACCCGGACTTCAATATAAAGGTGAAACGTTGCGTTGCCAGCGGTGGTGTAGTTATTCTTGATTTAATAATGACAAACACTGGAGAATATGACATTAACAATTTCGATGTGTATGGTGGTGCCGGAGGCAATAACTCTACAACGATTTATGATAGCGAAGGCAACCAATATGGTGGACACTATGCCAGTGGCTCTGATGTCAAAATAAAGTCTGGCGTAAAGTCAACTTACTCAAGCAACGATATAGGCGATCGCACATTTGTTGCGAATGTGCCATTACAAGTAAGTCTAAGAATAGAGGGAGTGCCGACCTCTGTCGAAAGCATTGCCTTGGTACAACTTAGTGTAAATGCGCCAGCATGGAGTTTGACGTATAACACCCCAAGAAGCAACAATCCTCAACTCCGCAACATACCAATAACAAGAAACTAAAAAATCAAGTCATTGTGAAAAAATATCCTGCTCTCATTACTATTTTATTTGTATTTTTTATTCAGACTACCAGTGTAGCTAAGGATCCTCCTAAATGGCTTAGGACAACCTTGGGAGTTGTAGGAACTGTATTGGGGGTTGACAATAAAGCATCTTCAACAAGTCGTTCCTCTACCTCCTCCAACGGGAATACTGCGAGAATGCCGAGTAACAACTATACGGACTATTCTCTCGGAACCTCCCATCCCATTCTTATCGATAGTAAGCATCGTGACTTCAATATAAAAGTTAAACGTTGTGTCGCAAGTGGAGATGTGCTGATAATTGACCTCATAATGACAAATAAAAGCGCAAATGACATTATTCCATTCAACGTGTATGGTGGAGCAGGGGGCAATCAATCGACTACAATCTATGATAGCGAAGGAAACAAATATGGGGGACACTATGCCAGCAATTCCAATGTAAAAATCAAGTCTGGTATAAAATCAACTTATTCAAGCGATGATATTGGACAAAGAACCCTGGTTTCCAATATCCCTACTACTGTAAGTCTGAGAGTTGAAGGATTTTCTTCTTCTGCTGAGTCTGTAAAACTTATACAACTAAGTGTTCTTGCTGATGTATGGAACCTTAATTGGAACACAAAACGAGAAAATTGCGTTTCAATTCGCAACATACCAATAACACGTAACTAAACCTAATGCAATTTACCCAAATACGAAACAAAAAGAAAATCAAATAACCATAGGTAGTCAAACAGCAAAAGAACAAGAAACCGTCAGGCAACTATCCCGAGGGTGTCTCTTCCTCGCCATCACCCTCATCATCATAGTTGCTGGAGTACTCTGTCTCTGCGCTCAACACTAACCTAACAATGAACCGAGATCCACTCGCCTATGTTTAACGTAATAATAACCGACACTATAGATAGAGAGCTTAGAGCTGCAGCGACTCAGAAGCCCACGCTAAGGACCTCTAACCTATACAGAATCCTTGACAAATGCAAAAAGCAAGTCATCATCATCAGCCAAAAACAGACCGAGGAGCTGAAGACTCATCCCCAAAAGCTACTCGACAATCCATCTTCACTATACATCCTTGATATCAGCCAAGACGAGGCAAAAAACATTCAAGAGAGCTATGGCGTGCTATGCCTCAGCGGTGAGCATCCAGACGCCTCGGCACTCATCGATGTCAACGATGCCTTCGTTTCCAATAAATTTCATCAGCTGGAAAAAGGGTGGGACTCCGTCTTAGATAGCGTAGAGACTCTTCCCTCCAACGCATTGATATTGGCAGACCGTTATCTTTTCAAAAATGTAGAAGCCAAAGACGGCGATGGCTTTGACAATGTAGAGGCCATTCTTGACCAACTCCTTCCACAGCAGTTTGCAGGAGGCGACTATCATGTCTGCATACTTTTCAATAAAGAAAAGTCAGCCTTCAAGTTTAGCGACATCACCAAAGGACTCGAGATTGTCAGACAAAGCATTCATCGCATCTACCCTATCAAGATGGAAGTGATAGGATTTGACACCCACACCTCCATCCATGACAAACTGCATAACCGAGTCATCATCTCCAATTATTACATGGTTGAGGCAGGTCATAAACTCGCAGCCTTCAACAATTACTTTGGCACAGCACGCCAAACCATCTACCCCCTGGCACTCTTCACTGAGAGTAGCCTCACAGGAGCCTCCAGCGCACCCCTGAGAGCCATCAAGCAAAACCTTGCCGCAATAAAAGATTTCTCCGAACACGCCACCAATGTCAAAACCTTCGACAAATATCTCTATGCCGTCAACGGGAAGAGGATAGAGAAATGTTCTGGCTTCAGGAACAGGTTGCTGAAATGAAGCCCACTACTCTTCTCAAAAACGACATTACTAATTTACCAACATATGAAACAAGAAAAGAATCAAACGAACATAGGTAGTCAAACGGCAAAAGAGCAAGCAACCGTCAGGCAACTATCCCGAGGGTGCTTCTTCATCGTCATACCTCTTATTATCCTTGTTGTCATAACATTATATCTTTGTACCTGACACAAACCTAACAACACATTGTTAATCAAGAAAGTATCTGTTATGGCACAACTAAACCATATATCCGCAAGTCGCCTTGTCGGCACCATCCTCGTGGGCGACAAATTCTACGTCGTAGATGCAATATCAAAGTCTTAGAAAAGATTGCCATAAAACATAAGAAATACATGCCCCTAAAACATCAACTGCTAAAGTTATAGTAAAAACAATCAAGAATATGATATTCAATTTATGGGATATAAATAAAAAGCTTGTTTGGGCAGAACGCAAATTCATCGAAGGAACGCTTGCCTATTCGTCTGGCATCATCATTAATCTTATCACTGATGCGAAATCAATCTACGAATTTACAAATGTCTGTTTCTCCTTTGAAAAACCAGCTATTCTTATTACATGGATATTAATCGCGACAACGATTGCAATAGCCATAACAACACGATTTCTTCGTTACATTAATAAAAATCAGAGTCCATCTGCCGAGTTTTACAAAATCATGATGAACCACACGGATTCTGTTCTTAATAATATCGGGCTAAATGAACTTTCATGGGGATTCAATAAAAATATTCATCGGAGTAAAGAACCTGCAGGATGGTTACCAGATGCATTTTATATATCAGATTACGAAGACAATATTGAATACCAATTTCCTACAAGGAATGGGGAGCTACCCGATTATGACAAGAGTCATTATGACCTTTTTGCTCAATCCGAAGCAATGCAAAAATGTATTCGCAAGAAGAATAATCGTGAAAGATTTTCTGTCTCTCTAATTGAGCCTAACTATAATAGTAAAGATAGGAAGGTAGAAATCAAACTCATCAAGACCAATTGGATTTCCCTACAATTTAGTTGGAATTATTTTCGAAGACTGGATTTTTCTAATCAAGTTATTAACAACAACCACCTCGATAAAATATCAGAAAAAATGAGGAAGGCTTTCCTCGACTATACTCAAGACAGGGATTTTGCCATTAATAGTTTCTGCTTGCACCTTATCATAGAAACGAAAGACGGAAAGGCAGTCTTAGCCAAAATCAGTCGCAACAAACACAACGATTATCCCGCTACATGGGCAGCTACCTTGGGAGAACAACTTGAAAAAGATGACTTTTATGATCCTTATACAAATACTACAAGAAATGACTTTATCCAAAGATGGGTAAGACGCGCATTACTTGAAGAATTTGACATCTCCGACAAACCTAAATATGAGCATGAGTCCGAATACAACGAAATTGTCAACGAAAAATCATTGAGAGTATTAAGCATTGATTTGGAAGGCGATATCTATAACATTGCTATCACCTGCGTCGTAAAATTAAAGCTAACGTTTGATGAATTCAAGAACAACAAGGGAATATGGGCAGATAGTGAAGAGTCAACAGAATTAAGATCTTGCGATTTATCCGAGATAAGGGATATCTTATTGAATTATCCCCAAAATAGTAATATGTATCACCCATCCACATACCTGCGCTTGCTCATGTTCCATCTTTATAAGAGCGGAACAAGTGAGTTGTGCAAATCCATAAGTAGAGATTATAACAATATTAAGAAGACATAGCTGCCTACCTTCTCTGACACGTCTGGTTGTATTTTACTTGTTTCTTCTAATTTTGTGTGGAATGTAAATGATGTCTATATTTTTATAAACATCGTTTACCCAATTTATCTTGTCATTCGTCTCTCTTATTGTCAATTTAACATTACGGGGAGAGAGTTTGGCATAAATCCTCAAATCAATAACGAAGTATTTATGGTCTTTTGTATATGAAATAGGAGTGATTATCTCGTTCTCCCCATCATACCATATAGCAAAAGCCTTTAACTCTGGATCGTTCTCACTAAACGCTTCAAATAAGAGTTGCTTCCTCAGGGGAAAAACTTCTTCCGAATAGTGAATATTAGAGTTTCCTCGTGTTCCCATTGCTACGAACTCCTGAAGATTATGTGCATGTTTTTTGGTAAAAGACTCATAACACACACACAATTCTTTTTTAGATTTTGTTTCTACCACTTCAAATGCATCTCCCCCATTAGCCCAATTAAAATTGATAGGGGCAAGATCAGAGAATTGCATACCCTTACGAATTTTCTTACCTGCAATAGTTATATTGGCGTTATTATACCAAGTAACAACATAATTCTCTGCTCTCATTTCATTAATACAGAGACATGAGAGTAAAAGAAATAACACTGTGTGTGAAATAATTTGTTTTTTCATTTTTTATATGAGTTTAGGTTATTCATTTAGTTTCTTTATAATCTTATCCTTATTGTCATAGAGGTCAACTGACACCTTTAGAACATACAGTAAGAGAGAGGCAAGCAAAACATCATACACCTCATTAAACCTATATAGCACAAAGCAAATAAATCCAAGCCAAAATGGGTATTGGAATATGAACCAACTTGACTCGTACGTCCTTTCGAGTATTCTGTAGGTGAACCAGAATAAGACACCCCATAGTACAATGAAAGCAACTATAGAGTATCTATGATGTCCATCCATCATTGAAAGGTAAGCATTAAAGTTTATCATCGTGCCTGTCATTGTTCCCTGATATGTTGCATGTCTGTCATCTTCAAAATCACCTATGAGTATATACTTATCCTTGGTGTAGTCCTCATAAGACTCAAACATAGAGATTGTGTTATTATGAATGCTATCTTTACCTAGCACAACTGACAATCTAGAGACGTACTGCTTGTTATTAGGCAACCTAAATGTTAAAATTGCACTGTTTCTTACCAACAACTTATCGAAATGTAAGAAACCGTATGACTTTATTTTTCTTTTAGTTAAATCCTCATACATCTTTGATGCCATACTTTTTTCCCCCTTTAAAAAGTATGGATACTTTACGAAATCAGATTCCAAGAACGTAGTTCCGTACATGGCCACACCTGCCTTGTTCTTAAGACGATTATCTGCCAACTCTCCCTCACCTGGATAAGGTATAACTATATTATCCATTGAAGCAATAAGGTTAAACAACGCAGTATCCCCATTCTGTCTTATACTTTTCTCAAAGAACACATCGAGAACGATATACTTATAATTCTTCCTTGAGTTAAGGCTGTCAAGAAATTCTTTCAGTAATAGTCTGTCAGTAATAGGTTCATAACCATCAGGAATGGTATCAGAGGCCATCTTCAATGCCATTACCTTATCATAGTGTACGTCAATAAACAGCATAGAATCACGCATGAAAGCCCTATCTTGAGCGGACTCACACTGTGGTGCCAGTTTATTAAACCACTGTAGCTGTGTTTTATCTGAACTGATTGGAATTTCCACATCGCTAAACACCATTACAACAACCGCAATGAGGAGGGAAATCGCAACAGACCACGCAACTTTTGCTTTCTTTTTTATATTACGATTAAAGGGATTACACCACATATATTTCATTTGTTAAAGTAAAACTTATTATCCGTTTCATTTAAATTATTCCAATAAGACGGAATTTGTTCCATTTTGGTCATATCCATAACTTTTGTACGTACATGAGTGAAAATATCATCTACGCTTTGCCCTTTTTTCTCTAGTTCTTCCAATAAGGCCGTCATATAAGGACTATTATTTTGCCCTGTGCCATCTTTGGCTTTTTCACCTGCTAAAGTGGAAAATGCCACAAGATAGTTTTCGAGTTCGCTAATTCGAGCTAAACCTCCTTGCCCACCTCTATCCTGCCATACGAAACTTGGTCTATCACGACATGCGTCAAGAATGATTATATTCTTCCTGTTACCAGTTCCATTTAAACTATCTATGACTAAAGGCAAACCAATACAACTATTTTTTAAATCATCATAATTATCTATCTTTTTTGAAGGGCGCACTGGAATGAGATAATTAATACCTTTCTCCTGAACTGCATGCCCAGCATAGTATACTAATGCAATATCATATTTTTTTGCTTTAGCGCAGAAATCTAAGATTGCATTCTCCATGTCGTTTTTATCTTTATTCATACATGCTACTACTACAAAATCTAGATTGCTTAGGACTTTATGCAGTGCTAATGCATCCTTTTCTGCGTTCGGTAATCGTTGTTTCTCATAATCAGAATTACCAATAACCAATGCTATACGTTTTTCTTCTGGATAATAACCTTCTATTGGTTCAAAATTATCTTTTTCATATTCATCTCTCCAATATTGAGCTTTTTCTATATCTTTTGGAACTCCTATACCCTTTTCGTATATTATTATTAAGCTATCCATAGCACTATAAATTCCCCTCTTTGCTGCCCTCTCATACCAGTACACTGCCAACGAGTCATTTTTCCTCAAGCCCCTTCCTCTTGCGTATATATTACCCAACTTATAACACGCAATATCATCTCCTTGCTCTGCAGTCTTTTGATACCAGAATACTGCAAGAGTATCATTTTTCTCGACTCCTCGACCATCAGCATACATGTTTGCAAGATTATTCTGCGCCGTAACATCTCCTTGCTCTGCAGCCTTCTGAAATAAGCACAGTGCGAGTGAATCATTCTCATCTACTCCATATCCATTGTCATAGATTACTCCCAGATTATTCTGAGCCATAGCATCTCCTTGATCAGCAGCCTTCTGATACCAATACATTGCCAAAGAGTCCTTTTTTTCTTGACTATACAGATAACCAAGACTTGCCTGAGCAACAGAATATCCTTGCTCAGCAGCCTTTCGTAGCCAATACTCTGCGAGTGAATCATTCCTGCCTACTCCATAAACATTCTGATACATCTTCCCGAGATTATTTTGAGCAGCAGCATTTCCTTGCTCTGCCGCTTTTTGATACCAATATCTGGCTCGTTCATTATTACTCAAATATGTCTCATATATATATCCAAGACCAGTCTGAGCGTTAGAATAACCTTGCTCCGCTGCTTTCCTATACCATAACCCTGCTTCAAATTTACTCATTTCTACCCCATAACCATGTTCGTGCATTACTCCAAGATTATACTGCGCCATAGCATTTCCCTGCTCTGCAGCCTTTTGAAACCAGTATTTAGCGACTGAATCATTCTTTTCTACCCCCTCACCTGTACCATACATAAAACCTAAATAACCTTGGGCATCTGGATAATTTGCATTAGCTGCTGTTTGTATATAATTTAACGCATCACTATATTCTTTATTATCAAGGCATTTAAGACCTTTCTCATACATTTTTTTTATATTGTCCGATGCATGAGAAAACATAGTGAGACAAATACAAAATAATGCTAGTATAATGAGTTGTTTCTTCATTGTAAAGTAAACATTAACAATAATGACTATAATATTACTTCTTAATATTGAAATAGAACTTATTCCCTCTACCTTCTTTAAGAGCATTCATATAATAAGGCACTTGTTCTCCATTTGTATATTTAATAACACTATCACGTACATTGCGAAATATTTCATCTATATCCTGATAAGGTTTATTTAATTCTTCCAATAGAGCAGACATATAATGACTCCTTCCTTCTGCATTCCGATCTTGAACTGTCTTACCAAACCTTGCAGGAAAGGCAAGCACAAAATCTTTCTGCTCTCTCATTGGAGCCAAACCATCTTTTCCTTTTTGAATAAGCGACACGTACCTTGGCCTTGCATGACAAGCATCAATTATCACAATCTTTTTCTTCGCCGAAGAATCGAGGCTATTTATTACCCATGATAATTCTGTATACTTACGATTCATATCAGCAGAATTTAATATTTTTTCTGGGCGAGCTGGAATGAGATAGTTTACGCCCTTTTCTTGAACAGCATGTCCTGCATAATAAATAAGTGCAACATCATAGCCTTTTGCTTTCTCACAGAAACTCGCAATAGTTTCTTCCATCCCAATCTTTTCTTTGTTAATACAAGGAACGACGTTAAAATTAAGACCTGACAATGTTTTTATCAAAGCCTTTGCATCTTTTTCTGCTGATGGTACAGGTTGTTCGTAATCCGAATTGGCAATAACCAAAGCTATACGTTTCTCCATCTTATAATTCTGAGTTGCTCCTGACAAAAAATATTTCATTTCGGGCTGTTTAAAGACTGTTTTATTTCTTTTATAAAAAGAATCTCCTGTACTAATCAAACTATCAGCTTGGCTTTTCCAGAATTTTGCTTTCTCAAAATCCTTTGGGACGCCTCTACCCAAAACATACATTAAACATAATTTATCCGATGCATAAGCACTACCCTGCTTAGCAGCTTTCTCCAGCCAATATGCAGCTTTGGCATAATCTTGCATCTCATTTTCACGATAATACAAATCACCTAAATGTAATTGAATACCATAATGTCCCTGTTCTGCTGCTTTTTCAAACCAATATATCGCTAATTTGTCATCCTTAGCCACTCCTTTTCCATCTTGATACATGAAACCTAAATGAGACTGAGCCATAACATACCCTTGCTCCGCCGCTTTCTTATACCAATAAACTGCTTGCTCTTTATTCTTAATATTAACAAGACCCTTTGTATCGGTTTCATACATATTCTCTAATATCATCCCCAAATCATATTGAGCATAAACATCCCCTCGCTCTGCAAAACTATAGATTAAAGTCTCTGCTCTTTTATAATCTCCTCCATTATTATAACACTTAGAAAGCATCCTTTGAGCTAATGTATCTCCTTGTTCTGCAGGTTCCTTAAGCCAATACGCAGCTTCTAAGTAGTCTATTTCATGAGAATTATGAAGGTCATATTTAAAGTATAAATAACCTATAAAAGTACGATAATCTAATAGAGTTCCTTCTACATATTTTTTTGCCCAATATTCAGCCTTTTTAATGTCTTGTGGTACTCCTAAGCCACTAAGATAACTATATACCATAAGACGTTGTGCGACGTAGTTATTAGCACGAGCCGCCTTCTGAATATACTTAATAGCTTTTACAGTATCACCCTTCTCTAGATATTCTATGCCTTCATCATATATTTTTTTTGATTTATCGGGTTTTTGGGAATAAGTTAGGCTACATGATAGAAAAAATAGAATGAGATATAGTATTTTTCTCATATTTTGTAATGCTTTATAGATTGTATCTAATACCTCTTAACTCCAAGATTGAAATAGAACTTATTATTTCTTTTTTCGTTAAGATTATTCTTATAGAATGGCTTTTGAACATCATCAGTGAGTTCCATGACTCTCTCGCGTACATTGATGAAAATTTGGTCAACAGTCTGTTTCGGTTTCTTCAACTCCTCTAACAAGGCTGTAGCATAAGGGCTATTATTATTGCCTGTACCATCGCTGGCTGTCATACCAGCCTGAGTAGCATAAGCTATGAGAAAACCTATTGGCTCACTCACAGAGGCTAAACCTCCTTGTGCTCCTCTTGTTGGACAGACAAAACTAGGTCTGTCACGACAAGCATCCAGAATAACTATATTCTTGCCAACATTCGATTTTTGAAGACTTCTTATCATCCATGACAATAGAACATACTTATCCTCCATTTCTGCTGAATTTAACACACTCTTAGGACGAGCTGGTATAAGATAGTTTACTCCATCATCCTGAACAGCATGTCCTGAATAATATATAAGTGCGATATCATATCCCTTTGCTTTTTCGCAAAAATCAGCTATAGTTTCCTTCATATCGCGCAACTCCTTATTCATACAAGGTACAACATCAAAGTTTAATGTTGACAGCACCTTAACCAATGCCGATGCATCCTTCTCCGCATTTGGCAGACGTACATCATAATCAGAATTGCCAATGATTAATGCTATACGTTTTTCTATGTATAAACTTATGGAAGACAATGGATTATTAGAAGAAATTGCAGACGATTCTGTACTCAAACTAATAATTTGTGCAGTATTGTCACTTTGTGACTTGCAAGAACTGGATGCCATCTCATCTTTTTCTTCAGACTTTTTCAACCAATAGTCTGCTTGTTTTTCATCCTTTGTAACACCTAAACCATTATAATACAGATAAGCAAGATTGTTTTGAGCGAGAGCAAAACCTTGATTTGCTGCCTTACTAGTCCAATAGAAAGCTTTTGAGTAATCTTGTTTTACCCCTCGACCTTTTAAAAACATATTTCCCAAACCATACTGAGCTTTAGCGAAGCCTTGATCAGCAGCCTTATTATACCAATATGCAGCCAAGTTGTCATTTTTTTTCACCCCTCGACCTGTATCATACATCACCCCAAGATTGTCCTGTGCCTGCGCATATCCTTGTTCTGCAGATTTTTTATACCAGTACACAGCGAGAGTATCATTCTTTTCCACTCCCATACCTGTATCATACATAAATCCAAGGTTACATTGTGCTTTAGTGTCTCCTTGTTCAGCAGCTTTATGATACCAATATACTGCCAAAGTGTCATTTTTTTCTACCCCATCGCCTCTATCATACATACATCCGAGGTTACATTGTGCCTTGGAATGTCCCTGCTCAGCAGCCTTTCTATACCAATACAAAGCTTGGCTATAATCTTGTTTCCCTCCTCTTCCATCATAATACATTCCACCAATATCACATTGTGCTTCAGCATTCTCTTGCACAGCACTCTTAATAAACCAATATGCTGCTTGCATATAATCTTGCTCTACTCCACGCCCCCAATCATACATTCTTCCTATATTACATTGTGCAACAGCATTTCCTTGGCCAGCCGCTTTTTGATACCAATACACCGCCTGCTCATAATCTTGCTCTACACCATGTCCCATTTCATACATCACTCCAAGATTATTCTGAGCCACAACATCACCTTGCTCAGCAGCTTTATGATACCAATAAACCGCTAGCTTCTCTTCTTTCTCTACTCCTGTGCCATTATCATACATTGAACCTAGAATTGATTGTGCACGAGCATTTCCCTGCTCTGCTGATTTTCTATACCAATATACGGCTTGTCTATCATCCTTGTCTACTCCCGTACCATAGTCATACATATAGCCAAGAGCATTTTGTGCCTCATCGTAGTTGGCATTTGCAGCCTTACGAAAATACTTTAAGGCTTTATCATATTCTTTACTGTTAAAAGATGCAAGTCCCTTATTGTATGTTTTTTTTATCTTATTAGATACTTGGGCATAATTTGCACTCTGAACAAAAACCAAAACTATAAGGAGAAGAAATCTTGTCATCATATGAGGTTGTATAAATTACACAGCTAATCGCAAAGGTACATTTTTTTTCTAAAAACACAAATGCTTTCTTTAGTTTTTTGAGATCCTAATTCCCTGTGCGCGTGCACAATGGAAAAATATTTTTTCCATAAAAGGAAAAAGTATGTTTTATCGATGCGTTTGATTGCATTCCCAGAAAATTTTCTTATCTTTGCAGCGGCTGCTTAACTAAAGAGAAACTGCATGTCCATACTAACCATCATATTCTACATAATACTGGCGATGATTATCTACGCTTTCAGGAATGAACTGATAGCGATAGCGGTGTTCGTGGGGGTGTGCATGGGCATCGGAGCATTGGCGGGCTGGATACTCTTCGATAATGCCAACCTTGGGGCGAACATCGGATTTTGGTTTGCCGTGTTCTTCGGATTGCGCATTGTGATGCAGGCATTGGGGGCGAGATATGCGAATATCTTTGATTTTGCATATAGGCTCATATCTTTTCCGTTCTGGCTATTGAACCGCATACAACTGATACTGATGGAGCCGTGGCGTTATTTCACTAAGGATTACGTGAGCGTAGGCACAAGGGATGCGGTGCGCGATTGGCTGTACCCCATAGAGATTATCCTATATATCCTCATCACTCCACTGAGGTTCATCAATGCGGTGTATTACAATATCATCGTATATACCATCTCCGAACTCTACGATCTCATCATGGAAGTCGTTTCTCCCAGCGATGAGAAAGAGGGGGAGGACAGCATTCTGTTGTGGATTGTCATGCTGCCATATCGCATACTGAAATATCCCATTTTTCAGGGCCTGCTCGTGGTGATTGAGGCTGTGGTATGGACGGTAATAGACATTTTCATTCCTACCGTCACGATGTATCACGGCACTGACCTGAGTGCTGCACAGTCGATAGTGGGCAATGATTGGTTGAAAGGGAAATATTGCAGCTGGACTGACGGCACATTCTGCTCAAGTCGCTACGGATGGGCTGGTGCAGGAGCTTATTTTGGTTCTGCCATAAGCACTGCAGAGGCTTACGCATACGACTGTCATCGTTTGAGCGACAACAACCCCGTCATGATAGTGTGTCGAGTGTCTCTTGGCAAGATTCTCAACTATCGCTTGGCCCCATCCTTTATCCACGATAATACGGGGCCTTATGGGCACCATTCCATTATCAACGACTATGCAGAGCGCGAAGGCTACACCACAGGTGAATGGTGGAACTACAACCACAACTACTGGGAATATTGCATGTTCGACTGGAAGAATCGTTATAACCACCCATGGCGCATCAGACCCATATACGTATTCAACTTCCGCACAGGCATGGCTCAGCACATAGACAAGGGTTTCAGACGTTGGCTCTTTTCTAAGTCTGTATTCGATGATATTATCGAAAGCCCTAAGTTCATGTGTCTGATGGGGCTTGCATTATTCATAGTGGGATGGTTAGTGTTTTACGGATTTAGATATTTCATAGATGTGTTCTACTGGTATTTCGACTAAACAACAGGTTATATCGTTACTTAGCGACATCAACCGCAAGGGGATGGATAATGTGATTGCCTATCTAGAACGCAGTGACTATTTCACTACCCACTGCCACCATCATCATCATTATGAGGGTGGGTTGGCAGATCACTCCTTGGGGGTATATTGGGAAATGAGGGCATCGGCACCCGAACTGCCTGACGAAAGCTGTCGCATTGTGGCACTGCTACACGACCTGTGCACCACCCACCTTGAGGAATATGATGACATAGGGCACCACCGTCATGGTCTGCGTTCAGTGAGACTGCTCGAAGCATTGGGGCTCACCCTCAGCAATGAGGAGCACCTCGCTATCAGCAAGCACATGCACCATGTGCCTTCAGCGGAACGCGGTCTTCTCAGCACTGCACTGTGGTACTGGCTTCACCATTGCGACCGCAGGAATGCAAAAACTGCTTGATTTTACAAAATGAGTAATCATTTTTCATTGTCTGGTACATCTTTCTATTGTGTTGTCTTTGTTGTCGTTAATCCGATTCCACAAATACATGTAACTTAGACTTCTGAATGGTTATATGGGGTTACTTCAGCACCATGCTGCCGCTGTAACTGATGGATTCCCTCTTTCGGGATTCGACGTCTATGTTGGTTTTGCCATTAGAGAATATCTTCAGACGATATTGCAGTATGTCCTCGTCATTATCCACTATAAGAGTGATTTCTGTGGCATCATGACCACTCTTAGCAGAGTGGTAGTGGGTTATCGGAGCTACGAAATTCATGCCTTTTCCTCCTCCGTAAGGCACGTTGTATGCCCTGCCGAAGTAAGGGAGGTATGACACCAGTGTGTCGCCCCTCACCTCAAGCATGAAGTCGGAGAGCACATTGCGTGCCCTGCCGCTCATGGGGTACATCCACTCTATCTCCACCGTGTAGTGGCGGTCGTTAAGTGCCGCCGCCACCGCCTGGGCGGTCTTAGCCTCTCTCTCGGCCTTCTCCGCCGTTGTCAGCGTGCTGCATGCCGCAAACAGCGTAGCAGCAAAGGCGATTGCAAGTATTGCTTTGTATTTTTTCATAATCGGAAACGGATTATTCTGCCATCCTTATACCTCTGTCAGCAGGAATGCCATATACATGGGGAGGGTCAGCAGTTGGTCACTTCTTCCTACGTTGTAGTCGCCAAGTTTCATGGCGCTTGTGACATGATATTTCTCAGGGTGTTTTATGACTGTACTCATTGATTTGGCATTGCCCGTAGTAGCCTTGCATTCTACAGGAGTGCATTTCCCTTTATAACGCATAAGAAAATCCAGTTCTATGCCCCCGTTTTTGTGATAGTAATACAATTTGCGACCCATCTTGCCGAGGATATCAGCCACAAGATTTTCCTTGATTGCACCATGATAGCTGAGCAGGTCTCCCTGCAATATACTTGACTGGGTACCATCTTCAAGCATAGCAACGAGCAAACCAACGTCTGCCATATACACCTTGAACTCACCTTTGATTCTGTGTCCGTCAAGTGGCAGTTCTGTTATTTCCGTATTATAGCAGCGCCGTATGATACCAGCATCTTCAATCCACTGAAGGCTTCCAGCATAATCGCGTCCTCTGCCCCCATACCGAACTACAGAGTAGCTGAACTTTTTGTATTCGCGAGCCAGCTGTGCAGGAATAGACTCAAAACACTCCCTGATGCGAGGCTTATCAGCAGCAGGAGCATACTTCACCATGTCTGATTTGTACTCATCGATTATGCGCCTTTGAACACTGAGCACCTTGCTGATCTGCTTCGTTTTCATAAAGGTAGAGACAGCTTCTGGCATACCCCCCACCACAACGTATTGATGTAGCAAGTCACGGAAACGACTGTGTAGGGCTTCTTCCACCGGAGTCTCTTCACGCAGGCACTTCTTCAGATAATCAAAGTGCATATCCTTTATACCATTAGCCCACAACCACTCCTCAAAATCCATGGGGTACATATCGACTATATCTTCAAAGCCCACAGGTATCGAGGCTTCCTCCTCCTCTTTCTTCTCTTCCGAGGTTTTATAGCCATTCACGCCGAGCAAAGATCCTGTACACATCACCTCGTACCTGCCATCCAGATAGAAATACTTCAAGGAACCTCTCGCAAGCGGACAATCCTGTATCTCATCAAAGATGAAACAGGTTTTCCCTGCCTCTATTACAACGTTTGGCATAGCCGCTGTGATGCGCATGATGATAGCATCCACCTCCAGATTCGGAGTAAAGAAAATCTTGTAGTCAGGATGTTCGCGAAAATCTATATACACTACATTTTCAAAGTGCCTATAAGCAAAATCCTTCACGCTGCTTGTCTTGCCACACTGACGCACGCCCTTCACGACAAGAGGTTTATGAGAGGGAGTATCCAACCATGATTGGAGAGTATTTTCTATCTTACGTTTATACATAATTACACATTTTCCACCCGACTTTTTGCGTATTTACACACATTTTATACCCGACTTTTTGCGTATTTATACACATTTTATACCCGACTTTTTGTGTATTTACACACATTTTATACCCGACTTTCGGATGCAAAGATAATAAAAATGTTGCAAACAAACAGCATTTTCATGAAAAAAAATGTCTGCGCGCAATATTTAGCTCAAATCATTCCAATCGTATATATGCAAAAAAAGAGGTGAGGGAAATGCATACAGTATATCTGCACATATTACCGACATTGCAACGTATTCAAAATCAAGAGGATAACATGGGGTTCCGAAAAGGATATCTTTTGGGGGTCTAAAACATATCCTTTTAGGAGCTAAAACATATCCTTTTAAGGGCTAAAAGGATATGTTTTAGAAACTCACCTCTCAAGTCATGACTTTCGATATTATTTTTTCCTCAAAAGAGATGGTATAATGCAGATGCTATGCATCTATCACTGGGAGATTGTCGGGGGTGAAGACAGGCAGATGGTGGGTGACGCCGGCATTGGTGAGAGTGCTGGCGTAGTCATTGAGGTAGTCGCAGAGCCTCTCATAGTTGCCTACCCTGTAGGAGCGGTAGAGGGTGAGGTACTCGAGCTGTATCGTCTCGATGTCGATCTGCAGTTCTACAAAAGAGAGGAGGAGGAGCTGCATATCTTCGTCCTGCTCCTTCTCGCATATCTGGACGAGATACTCGTCGGTATGAAGATGCGAGAGATACTCCTGGCGTAGGTCGGGGTCGATATCGAGGGCTGTGAGCAGACAGCGTAGTATCTGCCTCCTGAGCATGGAGAAGGTCTCCATGGGGATGAAGGGGAAATAAGGCAGCAAGGAGGGTAGCGGGATATCGACATCCTCTACTCCGCGACGCTTCTGGAGCGCGGCATGGGATACCTCAAAATGGAGCAGCGCCTGGTAGAGTTCGCCCTCGTCATGCCTCAGGACGTCATCAACGTCCATAGCGTCGATGCTACGGGTAAGGGTGGCATCATCGGTAAGTGGACGGCAGAGCTGGCGCATGAAGTCGTCGATATGGGCGTGGTGGCGCTCCTTCTCATTGTGTACGGTGCTGAGGGAATAGAACAGCTGGGCATGGAGGGTGTCACGGCCGTTGAGGAAATCGCTGATGCCCGTCTGCTTGTCGTAGTCGGGATAGAATATCTTGATGTGACTGCGCATAGCGGAGAGGATGCCGTAGTTGCCAGTCTGGCGTGCCTGCTCCAGGATATCTCGATAGTATGACCTGACGGCAGCGGGAAAGGTGGTGGCCTCGCCCCTCTCGCTCTCGAAGTCGGAGGCTATATGGCGCGTGCCGTCGGCATAGGTCTCAAAGATGTATTGCCATGCCTGGGTGACACCCCTACGGAGTGCCTGCTTGTAGAAGTAGTGTGCGAGGTTGGCATTGCGCCTGGTGCCGACGCCGAAGTAAAGCACCCTGCCGAGACGGAGGAGCGCCATGGGATTGGCCTCGTCACTGACGGCGAGGCGGGCGTGACGGTATGCCTCATGGCCGAGGTGGCGACGCTTGATATCGTTCCAGTATGTGGCGGACAACTCTTCCGGCGATGCGCTGGACTCGTAGAAAGTGCTGAAGGACTCTGATGGGGTGGACATGTTTATTTTTTAGCTATCAGGAGTTAAAGAAGTTAGAGACAATACCTTCGACTATGGTGGATATACGTTTGTGATGCAAAAATAATGAAAATATCTGAATAACGATAATTTAATGGCACAAAAATTTTTATGTTACAAAAAAAAATACTTAACTTTGCAGAAAACCTAAATTTTCTGAAGTAGTTAAGTAGTCAGTCGTTAAGTAGTCAAGATATATGAATTTCTCAACCTTTGCACCAACAGAATTTAAGGAACATCTCAAGGAACTGAAAGCCTCACTGCTGTTTAACAAGGCGAGGGAGGACCGTAGTCTGAGTAATACTAACATACTGCGCCACTACGTGCTGACGGGCAACGAGGGCGTGGGCAAGGAGGCGGCTGCCGACGACATTTTCGCCCTGATAAGGGAGCCCTTGGAGATAGAGGAATATGCTGTGAGGGATGCCAACAATATGTTTGAGTCGCAGGTGGGATTTGAAAACTCCATCAGGGAGGAGTGTGGCGACAACAAGTTTATATATATAAGGAACGCTGAGAGCCTGGGCATGAAGGGCAACATAGGCGGTAAGAACGGCTTAGAGATGCTCTGCGACAAGATACCGACGATGAAAAACACCATAGTGGTGCTGACAGGCAAGCGCAACAGGCTGATGGAACTCATCATGGGCAGCGAGAAGGCGAGCCAGCTCTTTGCCAACATATTTCACTTCGAGGACATGACGGCAGAGAACATGATGCAGTACATGACGGACTATGCCAACGAACACGACTATATCTTTGCCCCCGAGGCGGAGGAGAAGCTGCTGACATTTCTGGGTGAGACATACAAGCGCAGAGGGGCACGATTTCAGAATGCTACGTACCTGAAGAAACTCTTTGACAAGGAGATAGTGCCACGCATGGCGCAGAGGGTGATGAGACTCGAGGAGGGCGAGCGACAGGAGAAACTATGCATAATAATGGCTGAGGACCTGCCCGAGATGAGGGTACCCGATGCTAAGGAGGCGATAAGGAAACTGGAGAACCTGGTGGGACTGGAGAACATAAAGAAACAGATTGTTGACCACACGGCACTGGTGAAACTCAACAAGATGAGAGCCGCCAAGGGGATATACAACAGTATGCCGCCGATGCACATGGTGTTTACGGGTAACCCTGGAACGGGAAAGACGACGATAGCGAAATACGTGGGCGAGATATACCATAGCATAGGGGTGCTGTCATCAGGCCACATGGTGGTGACGGAGCGCTCGAAGATGGTGGGCGAATATATAGGCGAGACGGAGCAGAAGACGCTGCGCATAATCGACTCGGCAGCAGGCGGAGTGCTCTTCATAGACGAGGCATACAGCTTGGTGGATGACCCCAACAGCAAGAGGGATTTTGGCATGAGGGTGATAGAGACGCTGCTGACATACCTCAGTGCTGAGGAGACTGACATGATAATAATACTTGCGGGATACACCAATGAGATGAACAAGATGCTGGAGTCGAACCCTGGACTGAAGAGCCGATTCCCATACATATTCCACTTCGAGGACTACACCCCCGACCAGCTGATGCAGATAGGCAAGAACGTGCTGAAGGAGGAGAACTACACCCTCACTGCCGAGGCGGAGAGGAAGATGTCACGATACATCATACACTCATACGAGAACAAGGATGAGCACTTCGGCAACGGACGATTTGTGACACGATTGGTGAAGTCGCACATCATACCGTCGATGAGCAAACGACTGCTGGAAAAGGATGCAGACACGATGACACTCGAAGACATGACGACGATAGAGGAATGCGACATACCTGATGCAGCGAAGATAGGCCGACAGCCACAGGAGATAGATGACGTGATACTGACGGAGGCAATGGAGAGGCTCGACAAACTGGTAGGACTGCACAATGTAAAAAGGGCGCTGCATGACTTCGTCACCGTATCGAGGGCAAGCCACCAGCAGGGCATACTCAAGGTATCGCCGCAAAACCTGTGCTGGGACTTCACTGGCAAGACGGGCACAGGAAAGAGCACCGTGGCAGAGATACTGGGCAAGGTGCTGCATGGGCTGGGCATACTGAAACGCGGACACACGATATGCGTCAATGCCGAGGAACTGCTGGGCAGCGACACCTATCAGGTATTGGAGAAGGCTATCAAGAAGGCGAGCGACGGACTGCTATTTCTCGATATGGATGCACCCAACGTATCAAACTTCAACATGCAACACCTGCGCATGTGGATACAGAACAAGATACGTGAGAACGACGAGACGGCAGCCCTCGTAGTGGCACAGGCGGAGGACTCGGAGGACATGATAGCTCATAACCTCGCCACGCACGGTATAGCATCGTATGGCAACGCCATAGTATTTGACGACTACAAGAAGACTGAGCTATACGACATACTCGCCTACCTGCTCAACAATGAATATAACATAGGCATAGAACCCGAGGCTAAGACCGTAATACAGAAATACATAGACAACATAAAGGCGAGCGACACAAAGGCATCGCCCGTCAATGCTCGCACCATGCAACACCTGTCGCAGACGATAGCCCACATAACGCAACTGCGCCTGGCACAGTCGGACGGCGAGCGCATGGTGACAGCACAGGACGTGGCACACTTCAAGTGGGACAAGAACGTGCGCGGCAAGGTAGGGTTTGCATAAGAAAAGAAAAGGAGGAACAGGGTCACTCTCCCTTGGAGAGGTACTGTATGGCCATCATGGTGAGGTCATCGCTCTGCTCTGCCTCGCCTACAAACTGGTGGACGGCGGTGGACATCTGACTGATGAGGGGACGGGGCTCGTAACTGCCATGGGCGAGGGCCTGGGAGGCTACGTCATGGATGCGCTCCAGCTGGAACTCGGCATAGTGGCTATTCATAGCCTCGGCGAGGCCGTCGGTGAAAAGGAAAATGGTGGTGCCTGGGGCGATGGGAGACTCTTGCAGAGTGTATTGCCATGAGGGCATGAAACCTACGGGGATATTGGAATCGCAGGGCAGGGTGCTGACGCCATCGGTGCTGATGAGCAGGGGGGCATCGTGGCCGGCATTGCAGTAGTGCAGGGTGCCGGTGGGCAGATGGAGCACGCCGACGAAGAGGGTGACGAACATGTTGGTCTTGTTGAGGTCGGCGATGGTGCTGTTCATGGTCATCATGATGCGATGGGGCATGGACTCATGGGCTGAGACGGTGCGGAAGGTGGAACGGGTGACGGCCATGAAGAGCGAGGCGGGGACTCCCTTGCCTGAGACGTCGCCGATGCAGAAATAGAGGTTGTCGTCACGGAAATAGAAGTCGAAGAGGTCGCCGCCAACCTCCTTGGCTGGGGTGAGGGAGGCGTAGAGCTGCACGTCGTCACGCTCAGCCTTGGTGGGGAAGTTTTCGGGCAGCATGCCCATCTGTATGCCACTGGCGATACGCAGGTCGCTCTCGATGGATGCCTTCTGGGCTGTGGTGTCCTTGAGCTCCTCGATATAGCGAACGAGCGACTGCTGCATGCCTGCAAAGGAGTGGCTGAGCTGTCCTATCTCATCGATGCGCTGGAAGTCGGGGAGGATGGCATCGAAATGGCCTGAGGCGATGGTCTCGGCCTCCTTGGCGAGGCGGCGGAGGGGGCGGAGTTCGTGAGTGATGATACGGATGAAGAGGAAGAGCATGAGCAGCAGTCCTACGGCGAAGATAATCCTGACGCTATTGCGCAGGCGGTCGAAGCCTCCGAAGATGTCGCTCTCGGGGCATACGATGGCCATGGAACAGCCTGTCTTGCCGAGTGGCTTATAGAAGACGTAGCTGGCCTCGCCGCCGATGGTCATACGCTTCATACCCTCCTGGCCGTGGGTCATGGCATAGCCGAGGGCGCTGAGGGCGGTGTCGGCTTGCTCCATGGTCTGGGTGAAGATGGTCTGGCGGGTGATCTTGGTAGTGTCGGGGTGGACGAAATAGGTGCCGCCACGGCCTATCATGATGCTGTAGGAATGGGGATAGGGCTTGACGGTGGAGATGGTGTGGGAGAGCCACGTGATGGAGAGGCTGGTATTGATGACACCGATGAAACGGCCGTCATGGTCGCTGAGGGTCTGGCAGTAGCTGGTGACCATCTCGCTGGTATTGGTGGCGACATCGAGGTCCATATATGGTTCGGTCCAGCAGGGCTTATTGAGCAACTGGGGCATGAGATACCAGTCGGCAAAGAAATACTGGTAGAGGTCGCTGCCGCCCTGTATGGTGCGTATGGTGTCGCCGACATACTTGGTGTAGGCGGAGAAATAGCGCCCCTTGTCCTTAAAGTAGTGGGGCTCGAAGGCTATGGAGCAGTTGTAGAAGTCGGGATTGTTGCGCAGCATGCCACGACTATAGACGAACATGGAGTCGGCCTTGTCGGGATGGCGCTCTACGAGCCACTTGGTCATGTGGCTGGCTACCTCGACACGATTGAGGATGCCCTCGACACGCAGGGAGGTCTTGTCGAGTATCTGCGTGGCGTGGCTGATGGCCTCCTGACGCACTGCCTCACGGGCTTGGTAGAAGAAGAATGCCAGGGCGACATTGAAGATGACGGCGGCAAAGAACACTACCCAGAGACTGACGCGCACTGAGAGCTTACGACGTATGTAGGTGATGATTTTCATTGGACTTCTGAAACTTCGTTTCACTCGTACGATACGCTGCGCTACGATACGGCCTAAAGGCCTACGATACGGGGCGATGCCCCTACGATACGCTGCGCTACGATAACGATAACGTTAACCTTAACGATAACCTTAACGATAACCTTAACGATAACCTTAACTATGGGACTAATTCATCATACTGCACTTCGCGGCTGATCATACGGTTGTCATGCATCATGCGGCTGGCGAGGCGCACCATGTCGGGGCGCAGGCGAAACTCGCGCTTGTGGGACTCACGATCGACCTGCAGGCGGAGCACCTCCTTGAGCATGAGGCGCTGCATGACGCGGTTGGTGGCGATGTGATCCTTCTGCACATAGCGCATGACGATGTCGAGGGTCTCCTGGGGGTGGGCAGCTGCCCACTCCCACCCTCGGCGGCTGGCCTGGGCGAAGCGCTGGGCCTGCTCCTTGTGGCTGTTGTAGTAAGAGCGGGTCATATAGACACCGTCCTCCTGCACATTGTAGCCGTGGTCGCAGAAGCGGTACACATTACGGTCGGTCATCTTGATGCCAGCCTGGACGAGTTGGTAGTACTCATTGTAGCTCATGGCAAGGGTGGCATCGAGTGCTCCTGCCACAAAGAGGTTTACATTCTGGGCGAAGCGCACCCACCGATAGTCGAGGTGGTCCTTGATGCTCATACAGATGGCGAGCTGGCCGAAGCCGACGCTCCATATACCCACGCGGGCACCTCGCTGCTTGAGGGGATTGGTGTCGCGGGCTGAGACGATGACCATAGCATTATTCATAGAGGTCTGCAGGATATTGACCAAGGGCAGGCCGTCGTCAACCATCTCCAATGCCTGACAAACCTGCATGGTGGTGGCCTGGCACTCATTGCGACGCAGGCGCATCATGGCGGGCTGCGTGGCGGAGGGATGCTCTATGCGCACCTTGACGCCTGCCTCGCGATAGAAGCCCTTGGCCTCGGCTACGTAGTAGCCTGCAAACTGTGCCTGGGCTGTCCACTGGGGTGTGAATACGATGGTAGGGTCCTGCGCTGTGGAGGCAAGACTAAAGGACGTTATCAGGATGGATAGTAATAACAGTCGGGGGTGTGTGTGTCGGAGGGGTATCACTGCGCTGGCAACTTGGGGTACTTGCGGAACCAGCCGTCGAGACGCAGGCGCATGACGCCAAAGAAGGCCTCGCCGAAGATGCCACCAGACATCTTGCTGGTGCCCTCTACGCGGTTGACGAAGATGACGGGGACCTCCTTAATCTTGAAGCCAATACGATAGGCGGTGTATTTCATCTCTATCTGGAAGGCGTAGCCCTTGAAGCGTATCTTGTCGAGTTCGATGGTCTCGAGCACACGGCGACGGTAGCACTTGAAGCCTGCCGTGGTGTCGTGGATATTGAAACCAGTGACGAACTTGACGTATTTGGAGGCGAAATAGGACATGAGGACTCTGCCGATGGGCCAGTTGACCACATTGACGCCACTGACATAGCGTGAGCCTATCGCCACATCATAACCCTCGTCGGCACAGGCGCTGTAGAGGCGTGGCAGGTCCTTGGGGTCGTGGGAGAAGTCGGCATCCATTTCGAAGATGTACTGGTAGTCCCTCTCCAACGCCCACTTGAAACCCATGATATAGGCGGTGCCGAGACCGAGTTTGCCTGAACGCTCGAGCAAATAAAGCCCCCTCCCGTCCTCCCCCTGCAGGGGAGGTGTCTCGCCATCGGTGGGGGTTCCCTCCCCTTGGGGGAGGGTTAGGGAGAGGTTTCTCACTATCTCTGCCGTGCCGTCGGGGCTGCCGTCATCGATGACGAGGATGTCAAACGCCTTGGGGAGGGCGAAGATGGCGCGGATGATTTTCTCGATGTTCTCCTTCTCGTTGTATGTGGGGATGATGATGATGCTGTCGGACATTTTCGAATTGACAAATTGACAAATTAACAAATTAACGAATTACGAGGGCAAAGGTACAAATAAATAGTTGAAAGTTGAAAGTTGAAGGTTGAAAGTTTGCTCAATTTATACTTTTTTTGTAATTTTGCACCTTGTATGTAATAAATTATCAATTGTCAATTATCAATTTTCAATTTTATAGACCGTGACTGCAAAAGAGATACGTGAATCGTTTAAGAGATTCTTTGAGAGCAAGGAGCACCTGATAGTGCCATCGGCACCGATGGTAGTGAAGGATGACCCTACACTGATGTTTACCAACGCGGGTATGAACCAGTTTAAGGACATCATACTGGGTAATGCTACGCCAAAGTGCCGCAGACAGGCGGACACGCAGAAGTGTCTGCGAGTGTCAGGCAAGCATAACGACCTCGAGGAGGTGGGACATGATACGTACCACCACACGATGTTTGAGATGCTGGGCAACTGGTCGTTTGGCGACTACTTTAAGAAGGAGGCTATATCATGGGCGTGGGAGTACATAGTGGATGTGCTGAAGATAGACCCGAAGGACCTGTACGCCACCGTATTTGAGGGAGCACCTGACGAGGGACTGGCTCGCGATGACGAGGCTGCAGCGATATGGGAACAGTTCCTGCCCAAAGACCATATTATAAACGGCAACAAGCACGACAACTTCTGGGAGATGGGCGACACTGGTCCTTGCGGACCTTGCTCGGAGCTGCACGTCGATTCGCGTTCGGCAGAGGAGAAGGCGAAGGTGCCTGGCAAGGACTTGGTAAACAAGGATCACCCACAGGTGATAGAGATATGGAACCTGGTATTCATGCAGTACAACCGTAAGGCGGACGGTTCTCTTGAGGGACTGCCTGCGAAGGTGATAGACACGGGCATGGGCTTCGAGCGACTGGTGCGCACGCTGCAGGGCAAGACATCAAACTACGATACTGACGTATTCCAGCCACTCATCAAGGCGATGGCTGACATGGCGGGCTGTAAGTACGGCGAGGACGAGAAGAAGGACATAGCACTGCGCGTGATAGTGGACCACCTGAGGGCTATAGCATTTGCCATAGCTGACGGACAGTTGCCATCGAACGCCAAGGCGGGCTACGTGATACGTCGCATACTGCGCCGTGCAGTGAGATACGGATATACCTTCCTCGGACAGAAGGAAGCATTCATCTACAAACTGGTGCCTACGCTGGTGGAGGAGATGGGCGATGCATTCCCCGAACTGCCTGCTCAGCAGAAACTCATCATGAAGGTGATGCAGGAGGAGGAGAGCTCATTCCTGCGTACACTGGAGAAGGGCATCGTGATGCTGCAGGAGGTGATAGACGAGGCGAAGGCGGCTGGCAAGACGGAGATAGCCGGCGATAAGGCGTTCACATTGTTTGATACCTTCGGCTTCCCTCTCGACCTCACCGAACTGATATGCCGTGAACAGGGCATGACACTCGACGAGGAGGGTTTCAATAAGTGTATGGAGGAGCAGAAAAACCGTGCCCGCAACGCTGCTGAGGTGAAGCTGGGAGACTGGGTGACCCCCGCTAATCTCGGAAGTGGCACTTCCGAGAATGCAGAGGGTGAGGCTTCAACCTTCGTAGGCTACGACTACACAGAATACCCATGCCACATAGTGAAGTACCGCGAGGTGAAGCAGAAGAAGGGCACAGCATACGAGATGATACTCGACCAGACACCTTTCTACGGCGAGATGGGCGGCGAGGTAGGCGACTCAGGTGTGCTCGTTTCGGAGAACGAAGAGATAAAGGTGCTCGACACCAAGAAGGAGAACGGTGTGGCAATACACATCGTCGATAGGATACCTGAAAACGTAGAGGCAGAGTTTATGGCATGCGTGGATACCGACCGTCGTGCTGCCATAGAGAGCAACCACACCTGTACGCACCTGCTGGACCAGGCACTCCGCGAGGTGTTGGGCGACCACGTGGAGCAGAAGGGCTCATTAGTGACTGCCGAGGGACTGCGCTTCGACTTCTCACACTTTGAAAAGGTGACAGCGGAACAGATACGCGAGGTGGAGCATATAGTCAACGACCGCATAAGGCAGAACATACCGCTGCAGGAATTTCGCGATACTCCGATAGAGGAGGCGAAGCAACTGGGTGCCATCGCACTCTTCGGCGAGAAATACGGCGACAAGGTACGCGTGGTGAAGTTTGGCAACTCAGTGGAGTTCTGTGGTGGTTGTCACGCCAAGGCAACAGGACAGATAGGTATGGTACGCATAGTATCGGAGAGTTCGATAGCTGCAGGTGTACGCCGTATAGAGGCTATAACTGGTGCCAAGGTGGATGAGATGTTGGACAAGATGCAGGACCTCATCAATGACCTGAAGGGACTGTTTAACAATGCGCCAAACCTGATGCAGACCATCGAAAAGGCAATAGCCGAGAACAAGGAGCTGCAGGCACAGGTGGACGAGTTTAAGGCGCAGAAGGCTGGACAGTACAAGGAGGAGCTGATAAAGAACGCCAAGGACATGGGAGGTGTGAAGGTGATGGCAGGAGTGCTGCCCATCGACGCACAGGCTGCCAAGGATATGGCATTCCAGCTGCGTGCACAGTTCCCAGAGGGACTGGTAGTGGCAATAGGTTGTGCACAGGGCGGCAAACCAAACCTCACCGTGGCACTCAGCGACGACCTCGTGAAGGACGGCAAGAACGCCGGACAGATAGTACGCGAGGCTGGCAAACTAATACAGGGCGGCGGAGGCGGACAGCCTCACTTCGCTACTGCTGGCGGCAAGAACCCTGACGGACTGAAAGCCGCTGTGGATAAGGTCATTGAGATGGTTACGGCATAAAAGAATAAAGGCGCTCGTTTGAGCGCCTTTATTCTTTTCTTAGAGATTTCCCCTCTCCTTATCGAGGTAGTATTTGTAAGTGCCCACGGTGAGCTCGTCACAGGCTGCCTCATCGCACACCACGATAGCGTGGGGGTGCATCTGGAGCATGGATGATGTCCACTTGTGAGAGATGTAGCCATCAATGCAGTGCTTGAGGGCACGAGCCTTGTTGTGACCACTGCAAACGAGGAGCACCTCCTTGGCTGCCATCACTGTGCCGATGCCTACGGTGAGAGCCTGCTTTGGCACGAGGTCGAGGTTGCCCTCGAAGAAACGGCTGTTGGCGTGGATGGTGTCAGTGGTGAGGGTCTTGATACGTGTCTTGCTGGCAAGTGAAGAGCCAGGCTCGTTGAAAGCAAGGTGACCGTCAGGACCTACGCCGCCCATGAAGAGGTCTATGCCGCCTGCTGCCTCAATAGCCTTCTCGTAGTTTTCACACTCCTTGACGAGGTCCTCGGCATTGCCATCGAGGATATGCACATTCTCCTTCTTGATATCGATATGGTTGAAGAAGTTGGTCCACATGAAAGAGTGGTATGACTCTGGATGGTCCTCAGGGAGCTTGACATACTCGTCCATATTGAATGTGATGACATTCTGGAAAGAGATTTCGCCAGCCTGGCACTTCTTGATGAGCTCACGGTAGAGACCGAGAGGTGAAGAACCCGTAGGACAGCCCAGTTTGAAAGGCTTCTCTGGTGTGGGGTTAGCTTCCTTGATACGGTTTGCCACATAGTTGGCAGCCCATTTTGACAGGGCATCGTAGGTTGGTTCGATAATTACTCGCATACTTTTTATGTTATTAATTATTAGATAAATTCTGAGGACCTGCTACCAAAAGTAAGAAACGGAGGGGTTTCCCCAGATAGAAATAAATGCAAACGATACGTCACCTGAGGTGACTACGATACGTCGCTATAGCGACTACGATACGGGGCGCTGCCCCTACGATACGCTGCGCTACAAGCCCCTCGCTGACGCAAGGAGAACGATGGCTATATAGTGCCGTAATACTGTGCATACCACTGGGCGAAGGCGCGGAGACCTTGACGCAGAGGCGTGGCGGGACGGAAACCGAAGTCCTGCTCCAGCGGTGTGGTGTCAGCGTATGTGACAGGCACATCACCCGGCTGCATGGGCACAAGTTCCTTATGTGCCTCGAAGTCGTAGTCCTGAGGCAGCACCTTGGCTGCTATGAGTTCCTCCTGGAGGATGGTGACGAAGTCGAGGAGGTTCTCAGGCGAGTTGTTGCCGATGTTGTACACCTTATAAGGTGGTATAGGCAGCCCGTCCTCACCATTTTGCTTCTCAGGGGCATGCTGCATGATGCGCACCACTCCCTCGACGATGTCATCAACAAAGGTGAAGTCACGCTTGCAGTTGCCGTAGTTGAAAATCTGTATGGTCTTGCCCTCACGCAGTTTGTTGGTGAAGCCAAAGTACGCCATATCTGGACGTCCGGCAGGACCATAGACGGTGAAGAAACGCAGACCCGTGGAGGGAATGTTGTAGAGTTTGGAATAGGCATGTGCCATGAGTTCGTTGCTCTTCTTGGTGGCTGCATAGAGCGATACGGGATTGTCCACCTTGTCGTCAGTGGAGTAAGGCACCTTCTTGTTGCTGCCATAGACGGATGAGGAAGAGGCATAGACGAGATGCTCCACCTCATTATTACGGCAAGCCTCGAGGATGTTGTAGAAACCCACGAGGTTGGACTCTATATAGGCACCAGGATTGGTGATAGAATAGCGCACACCAGCCTGTGCAGCGAGGTTTACTACCACAGCGGGTTTGTAGTCGGCGAAGAGCTGGTCGATGAGCGCCTTGTCAGCTATGTTGCCCTGGATGAAGATCCACCTTTCTCCCGCCCGAGAACGGTCGGGCTCTGTGGTCGCTGGAGCAGCTGCGGTGGTCGCTGATGCAGACATGGTGGCTATCTGCTCGAGCTCCTTGAGGCGCTCCTTCTTTATGTTTACGTCGTAGTAATCGTTCATACTGTCTATGCCGATGACCTTGACGTCCTTCACGTCAGTGAATATGCGCTTCACGAGGTTGGAACCTATGAAGCCAGCAGCACCCGTCACGAGGATGCACTTGCCTTCAAGATTTACGTTGTATTGTAGCATTTCTTCTTTTTTTTCTGATTTTCTGATTACTCTGATTGTTCTGAATACTCTGACTATTCTGAGAGGGTCTTTTACACAAATCTCGCTCCTTCGTCGGGCTTTACCCAGAAGACTTTGAAGGTCTGCTCGTACTCAGGGAACTGTGCGAGATACTGCTCAGTGAGTGCCTTCTCTATTTCAGCCTTGTGCTGTGGGTCAACGAGAGCGATGACGGCGCCCTTGAAACCTGCGCCAGAGAAACGACCGCCATATACACCAGGGAGCTGGCGCATAATCTTGTAGATGGAGATGAGCTCTGGCGAACCACATTCGTAGTTGTTCATGGACGACTCGCAGGAGTCGAAGCTGAGTTTGCCAAAGAGTTGCAGATTGCCACTCTCCCATGCCGTAACACCCTGACGCACACGACGATACTCGGAGTAGAAATGTTCGGCACGCTTGGCAAAGCGCAGGGGCATCATGTCGCGAGTCTTCTCAAACTGCTCCTTGGGGATGTCACGCAGGTAGGTCTTGTCGAAGGTCTTGAGGGGCTGGTTTTGATATGCAAGGATATTCCACGCTGCCGTCTTACACTCATATACACGCAGGTTGTAGTCGCTATTGACGAGTGAACGTGTGAGGCCAGAGAAAAATATGCCTATCTCAAATTCGGGCATATTGGGGTTCTTAGGGATAAGGCGGTAATCGTTGCTGTCGCAGTCGAGGAATAGCAGGTGGCCCTTCTTGCTCAGGGCAATACAACTCTGGTCGAGCAAACCATTGTTGAGACCTATGTACTCACGTTCAGCCTCAGAGGCTATCTGCACTACTTCGAAAGGTTGGAGTTTGATACCGTTAGCCTTTGCATAGGCCATGACATAAGCTATCAGAACGGCAGCAGAGGAACTGAGTCCGCCAACTGGCAGGCTGCCCTGAAGCAAACCGTCGATGCCATGTGTCAACTCGAAACGCTTGCGCAGGGCATACTTGGCGCCACGTGCGTAGTCGCCCCAGGTGTATTCGCGTATCTCGGTACGGCGCATCAGGTCGATATGCACCTCTCCCTCAAAGGACTTGCTTACGAGATTGACCTGAGCATCGTCCCTGACATTGAACCACAGGTCAACACCCTTGTCGATGGCGAAACCAGTTACGAGACCATGCTGATGGTCAACATGAGCACCCAAAGGGCACACACGATAAGGGGCGAAAATATGATATTGATAGGACTGTTCTTCCATTACGTTATAATGTTTAACCGTTTTTTACTCCATATTTCTCACACGCCTCGTAATAGGTATCGAGGCTGCCGATGTCGAAGCGACCGCCATTCATAGGCCAGGCATACATGGTGGCATTGTCAACCATATAGTGTGCAAGGTTGCCAGGGGCATCCTTGCCACAGCCGTTCTCCACAGAGTGGCGCACGAGGTCGAGGTCTTTCTTCATATATATATAAAAAGGTGGCACAGCCCAGTACGACTTTGGCTCCTGGGGTTTTTCCTCCATATTGACTACCTTGTTGTCGGCATCGAGCACCACCACACCTGTGCGCTGGAGTTTCTCGATGGACGGCTGTTCGTGACACATGATGCATGAAGCATCTTTGCTCTTGGCAAAATCGACAAAGTCCTTGAAAGTGAAGAAGAGCAGATTGTCAGCTGCCACCACGAGGAGGTCGTCATCGATATGGAGTTTATCCATAGCAAAGAGGAGGTCACACACGGCACCAAGACGTGTGTCGTTGGTCTCCGTACCATCATCGACTATGGTGATGGGTTTGGAGTAGTGTTGCTCCTTTGCCCAGTCTTCGAAGATGGAGGCAAACTTATGGTTTGTTATCACTATGTGCTCATCGATGTCGGGAATGCGGTCGATATCATCAAGCATCCTGCCGAGTATCGTTGACTCACCTATTTTCAACAATGGTTTGGGGAAGTTCTTAGTCAACTCTCCCAACCTGGTGGCGTAGCCTGCTGCTATAACAATATTCTTCACGGATATAATTGAAGATTGAAGATAAAAAAATGAAAATTATGATTACATGTCGTAGTCGCGACAAGCCTCCCTTTAAGGGAGATTTAGAGGGCCCTTTTAGTCCAAATTATCGTTGCCGTAGCGCTTTACCTCGTCGATTACCTTGAGCAGATACTGCCCATACTGATTTTTGAGCATAGGCTGAGCGAGTTCACGCATCTTTGCCTCGTCTATCCATCCCTTGCGGTAGGCTATGCCCTCAAGGCATGCCACCTTGAGGCCCTGACGCTTCTCGAGCACCTCTATGTAGGTGGAAGCCTCAGAGAGGGAGTCGTGGGTGCCTGTATCGAGCCAAGCAAAGCCTCTGCCGAGGGTCTGCACCTTCAGTTCCTTGTCTCTCAGGAACCACTGGTTGACGGTCGTTATCTCGTACTCTCCGCGTGCCGATGGCTGTATCTTGCTTGCTACATCAACAACCTTATTGGGGTAGAAATACAAGCCCACCACAGCGTAGTTGGACTTTGGCTTTGCAGGTTTCTCTTCGATGGATAGGCAGTTGCCCTCCTTATCAAACTCAGCCACGCCGTAGCGCTCGGGATCGTTTACCCAATAGCCGAAGACGGTTGCCTTGTGTTCCTCCTCAGCTGTACGAACAGCCTCACGCAGCATCTTGGTGAAACCCATACCCTGGAAGATATTGTCACCCAAAACGAGGCAGGCACAGTCGTCGCCTATGAAATCCTTGCCGATGGTGAAAGCCTGTGCCAAACCGTCTGGCGAGGGTTGCTCGGCATACTCGAAATGCACACCATAGTCAGAACCATCGCCCAACAGACGTTTGAAGCCTGGCAGGTCGAAAGGTGTGGAGATGATGAGTATCTCACGTATGCCAGCCAACATCAGCACTGATATTGGATAGTATATCATCGGTTTGTCGTAGATAGGCATCAACTGTTTTGATATGCCCTTGGTGATGGGATAGAGGCGTGTGCCGCTACCTCCGGCTAAAACTATTCCCTTCATGTTAAAACTCCGTTTTACCATGCACTATCGGCTGCACTCGGCATAGTTAAAGCAAGCTTTACTCTGCTCTCATTTGCACGATAGTTCATTGATGTTAATTGAAAATTGAAAAATCGTTATGGCAAACTATAATTTCTAATTATTAATTCCTAATTACTAACTACCCAAGAGTTCCTCGATTTGCTTGACGCGTTTGCGTGGCAGTTTGGTATCGAGAAATGCCTGATACTGCTTCAGCGAGTGGGTATCGGTACCCGTGATACTGTAGTAGTGGTGGTCGAGGAGCCAGAAAGATTTCTTCTGTACCTCAGTGCCGTACAGTCCGCTTACGGCAGGCAGGTTGAGTTGGAAGTGTATGCGCATCTCTCGCAGTCGCTCGTAGTCCTTCTCCCCCATATACTGATAGCGGCAGGGATGTGCCAGCATGGGGTATATGCCACTCGCCATTATCTCCTGCAAACGCCCCTCCATGTTGTATGGCGGTGTGAAGTAGCTTGTCTCCACGAGTAGGTGATTATCAGGGAGTGGCAACTGCTTTGCGCGTGCTATGTCAAAATAGTTGTCGAGCATATTCTCTGCCGCCAGATGTATCGTCATCTCTCGGCATGGCTCCTGTGCTATCATCTGCTTGACCTCGTCATACACCTTGCCGAGACTCTCGGGGGTGTTGGGCATATCCTCCATCACGTGGGGAGTAAAATAAACCTCCCCTACCCCATGTTGCATCATGAGGTTGAGGAGGTCTATGGTCATAGTATGTTTCTGCACACCGTCATCGACACCTGGCAACAGGTGGCAATGGTAGTCAGTGTAGCCCTTGAGCACTCCACTGTCAGAAACCTTTATGGATGAATTCCAGAAGAACATCTTTTTAACTCACTTCGCTCGTACGAAAACGAAACGCCTCGCTACGAAACGGGCTTACAGCCCTACGATACGTCACTTCGTGACTACGATAACTGTGAACTGTCAACTATCAACTGTCAACTATTCCTCATCATCCTCTACAGCATAGCCGTAGCCATTGCTTTTGCCATAGCCGTAGCCCTGGCTGCCATAGCGGCTGTATCCGTAGTGGTATCCGTAGCGACCGTGGCCGTTGGAGGTGCCGTTGAGGAGTATTGTCATGTTATTGAACTTCTTATCGTCGTAGTAAGACTGTATCATCGGCAGCATCTCACGCTCGAGCAGTTCGGCACGTATCACGAATATGCTCATATCTGTCCACTTGCTTATGATGGTGGTATCGGCAACGATATCCACTGGTGGACAGTCTATAAATACGTAGTCGTACTCCTCGCGCAGTTTGGCGATAAGCTCCTCCAGACGCTCGTTGTAGAGCAGTTCGGTGGGGTTAGGAGGTATAGAGCCTACAGGTATTATCGACAGGTTGTCTGTACTCTGAACAGGCACTACAGGGCACTCGTCTGTCTTGTATGCGAGATAATCGGCTATACCCTTTGAAGGGTTGCCCACATACTCTCCCATGCTGGAACGACGGAGGTCGAGGTCTATCACCACCACTTTCTTATCCTTTATGGCAAAACTTGCTGCGATGTTTGAGAGCAGGAATGTCTTACCCGATCCTGGATTGAAACTCGTTGCCATGATTACCTTCGTATCCTTGCCCGTACTGTTGATCATAAACTCGAGGTTGGTCCTTATCACGCGGAATGCCTCGTTGATTATGTTACGGCTACGTGGTTTTACAAGTATCTTGTATCCCAGTGAGTTGTCCACCTTACGCCACCAACGGAATCTGTTCTTCTTCTGCATCTCCTTGGTCTGGTACTGTGGTATCTCACCGATATATGGCACTGTGAGGTCTTCCAGGTCTCTGCGACCACGTACGGTGGTATTAAGCATCTCACGGATATAGAGTATAGCCACTGGTATGAGCAGTCCCAGTATGAGTGCTATGCCCAGTATCTTACCCTTCTGTGGTGATGTAGCAGCATTGCCTCCCATAGGAGGAGTTATGATACGTGTGTTATATGCCGTAAATGCCTGACTCAGCTCGTTCTCTTCACGCTTCTGCAGCAGGTAGAGGTAGAGGTTCTCCTTGATCTTCTGCTGGCGCTCTATAGAGAGGAGGTTCTTTGCCTGTACAGGACTCTGAGCTATCTTGCCCGTATTCTGTGCAGCATTGCCCTGTTCGCTTCGTAGCAGCGTTGAGAGATTTGTTATCGTGTTGTTGAGTCCGCTGATGATTGATGCCTTCATGCTCTCGAGTTGCTTGTCGAGGTCCTGCACGAGGGGGTTGCTCTCCGAACTGTTGGTCACCAGGCTGTTTCTCTGCAGCACCATAGTGTTGTAGCTTTGCAGCATCCTCTCCACAGCTCCGTCACTTATCCCTGTGTTGGCAGGCATGAGGCTGTGCTTCGATCCGTTGCTCTGCAGTGCGTTTTTGATATATCGTGCCATGTAGAGCTGGTTGTTGTACTCACGAGCCTTGTTGTCCGACATGGTAGCCTGCTGTATCGCCAGCGATGTCGTCTGTGCGAGGTCAGGCATGAGGTTCTGGCTCTTGTATGCCGATATGCTGTTATCTACATTGCCCAGTTCCTGCTCTATCATCTTGAGTCGCTCTCCGATGAAGTTGCTGGTAGCCACGGCTATCTGGTTCTTATCCTTCACCCATGCCTCGTTATATACGGCTATGAGTGTGTTGATGATATCCTCGGCCCTGCGTTTGTTCACGTCATTGCATGCTATGTCGAGCACAGCCGACATCTTGTTGCTCATAGAGATATTGAGCTTACCCTGACACTTGCCGAGAGCTACGAGCATAGGATATCTTGTCACCTGTATCTCGTTTTTCTCCGTCTTGGGGGTGAAGTATGCCGTAGGTCTCACCTCTATGGTGCCCACAGGAGTCTTCACGTCACCTCCCACCGTGCCTTTATACGTCTCGCTGGGCTCTATCTTCTTGCCGTCACGTACCGACTTGAGTTTTGTTATCTCCACGTCATTACCCTTGAGGGTCATGGTGAATGTCACTCCCTGGCTGTCGAGCAGTCCAGGTATGTTGACCGTCACTGGCAGTGTGGTGTCATACAGTGTCACGTCCTGGAAGAATCCCTTCCTCGTATAGTTGTAGTCCATGTGCAGACGCTTCACCACGTCGAGTATCAGAGCTGGGCTCTGGAAGCATATCAACTCATTGTTGACGTCGCTGGTGGCATTGAACATGTTCATCGAACCCATATTGCTCAACTGGCTTGCGAAGGTACGCGTATTGCGATTGTTGTCCTCCTTGATCATCACCGTTGCCTTACGCGAGTAGGTCTTAGGTGTAGTGAGCAGGTAGTACGATGCTATGGTAAGGCATACGAGTACCGATACCACAAACCACCACCAGTTTTGCAGGCATATACTGTACAGGTCCTTCAGGTTTACCGTATTGCTACCTTCCTGTACAGTTACTGTTTTATTCTGAGTATTGTTATTCTCCATTTTTTGTCTATATGCGTGTCTATGTACGTTATCTACTATATATATAAGGTGTGGTGTCACTCTATCGAGTAGCGAGACTCACTACTGATGTTATCAGCGATGCCACTGATATCCAGAATCCCGTAGAGAGCATATTGTTGCCATTGACGGTAGTCTGACGCTTGCGGTAGTTGTTTGGCTCCACATATATCACGTCGCCCTCCTGCAGGTAGTATGCAGGACTGCTTACCGTCTTGCTCAGGTCATTGAGGTTTATCTGGTATGTGCTGGCCTTTCCCTCACCATTGCGTATGAGCATCACGTTGACGCGCTTACCCTGTATGGCGAGGTCGCCTGCCATACCCAGTCCGTCGAGCACCGTCATATTGTCCTTTGTCATGGCATAGCGTCCTGGGCGTGCCACCTCTCCCAGTATGTTTACATACGCATTGTCGCGCTCCACCATCACTACGGCGTCGTTACACAGGTTCTCATTGATGAGGCGAGCCTGCACCATCTCAGCCACCTCCTCGCGCTTCAGTCCTGCCACGGTCAGTTTGCCGAGCACTGGGAAGTCTATCTGTCCCTTTGAATCCACGGTGTATGCCATCGTTGACTGCGAACGTGCACCAGAGTTTTCCATTCCCACCCTTGTGCCTATGATAGGAGTGTTGTAGAGGTTTGCGAGTTGTGGGTCGCGGCTGTGCACCACTATCATCAGTTTGTCACCATTCTGTACTCTCTGTGTCTGTGCCAGTGCTGTCAGCAGCACCGTGTCCTTGTTGGCCACATCCTGGAAGTATGCCACCTCCTTAGCGCCCTTACATGCCGACATCGCCATCACGATGACTGTGGCGAGTGCCAATGTCTTGATTATTTTCTTCATTTATTTATTGTTATTTTGTTTTCTTTTTTATCTTCCTGTCGAGGCACAACTGTCAACTGTAGCTTCGCTGACCCTCTTAATGCGAGCGTTCAACTGTCAACTACTATTCTCAGTCCGTTCGACTGTGCCGTAGCCAGAGCGAGTATGCTCACCCTCACATCGGGTATCTCGGCGAGCAGTGAGGCGCATGCCCTTGTCGTTGCCCCTGTCGTTATCACGTCGTCTATGAGCATTACGTGCTTGCCTTGCAGTTTGTGGGCGTGCCTCATATCGAGCATAAACGACCTTGCGACGTTCTCCTCTCTCTCATGTCCAGTGAGGTAGGTCTGTGATGTTTCAAACGTCACCCTCCTCAACACTTTCTTAATGACGGGTAGTCCTGTCACTCTGCTCACTCCCCTTGCCAGCTGTTCAGCCTGGTTGTACCCCCTTGTCACTCTTCTCCGTAGTGTTATGGGTACCGCTACCAGGCAATCTATGCCGTCAAATACCCCCGTCGCCTTCAGTTCCTCAGCCATCAGCTGTCCCATGTGGCGTGCCAACATCTTGTTGCCTCGGTACTTCAGCGTCGCTACGATGTTGCTCACTATCCCGTCAGATATATACGAGAAGTGCGCCACCACTCTCTCCACCTCTACATTGCCAGTGCGTCGCCAGTATATCCTTGCCAGCGCATTATCCTCAGGCGAGCGCCACAGCCACGTGCGTGGCATCTTCACGAGGCATCCCAGACACAGTTTCTGTTCTTCTGCCGTCAGTCTCGTCCCACATCCGGCGCAGTAGCGTGGCAGCAGCAGGTTGAATAGATTACAGATTATAGAGAACAGATTATACTTCATCTCATCTATTATCTATCATCTTTTATCTCTCACCAACCAACTACCAACTGCGAACTATCAATACCCCTCTGGGTTGTTCTTCTGCCAGTTCCACGAGTCGCGACACATCTCCTCTATGCCGTAGCGTGCCACCCATCCCAGTTCCGCCTTGGCCTTGGCGGGGTTGCAGTAGCATGTTGCGATGTCGCCAGCCCTTCGTGGTTTTATCACGTATGGCACGTTGACGCCATTGACCTTTACAAAGGCGTTGACCACGTCGAGCACCGAGTATCCATGTCCTGTACCCAGGTTGTATATCGCGAGACCCTTCTTCTCTTCTATCGCCTTCAGTGCAGCCACATGTCCTGCAGCCAGGTCGCAAACGTGTATGTAGTCTCTCACACCCGTACCGTCAGGAGTATCATAGTCATTGCCAAATACTCCCAGCTCCTTTCTCTTACCCACTGCCGTCTGTGTGATGTACGGCATAAGGTTGTTGGGTATGCCGTTAGGATTCTCTCCTATCGTACCCGATGGGTGAGCCCCTATGGGGTTGAAGTATCTGAGCAGTACCACGTTCCACTCCTTGTCGGCCTTCTGCACGTCCATGAGCACCTCCTCGAGCATCGACTTCGTCTGTCCGTAGGGGTTGGTGCAGTGTCCTTTCGGACAGTCCTCTGTGATAGGTATCACGGCAGGGTCGCCATATACAGTGGCACTCGATGAGAATATGATGTTCTTACACCCATTACGGCGCATCACGTCAAGGAGCACAAAGGTAGCGTTCATATTATTCTCATAGTACTCCAGCGGTTTCTCGCAACTCTCGCCCACCGCCTTCAGTCCGGCGAAGTGTATCACAGCGTCAAACGAGTTCTCCGCAAACACCCTCTCCATAGCAGCCTTATCCCTCACGTCAGCCTCATAGAATGACACCTCCTTGCCTATTATTGCTGCCACGCGCTGCAGCGCTATAGGATTGGAGTTGACGAGGTTATCAACCACCACTACCGAGTGTCCGGCTTTGTCGAGTTCTATTATCGTATGGCTGCCTATATATCCGGCGCCTCCTGTGAGCAGTATCTTCATAGTTGCAAAGTTACAAAAAAAAGTCCAAACAAACTATGTTTGGACTTTTTTTTTTGCTTTTAGCCTTACAATTTTTTCATCTTAGCCTTCTACCAGGCTATAAACCACCATTTTAGGAGCTTTATGCCTAGTCCTCAATAGAGAGGATTGAAGGGTCTTTACTCACCCTTGGCAGCTACGACACGCTTCTCCTGGATGCGAGCCTTCTTACCAGTGAGGTTACGGAGGTAGTACAGCTTAGCGCGACGTACCTTACCCACCTTGTTCACCTCGATAGAGTCGATGTTTGGTGACTCGATAGGGAATATACGCTCCACACCTACTGTGCCTGACATCTTGCGCACTGTGAAACGCTTCTTGTCGCCATGGCCAGAGATTTTGATTACTACTCCGCGGTAGAGCTGGATACGCTCCTTAGAACCCTCGATGATCTTGTACGCAACGGTTACAGTGTCACCAGCCTTGAACTCTGGGAACTTCTTGCCTGTTGCAAATGCCTCTTCAGCAACTTTGATTAAATCCATTTCTTTGAAAAATTTGGTTTAAATAACGTTGAATATTAGTACGCAACTTGGTCGGCGCCAGCGGTTACGGTTTTCATGTTTGCCTAAATTGGCTCACGATGCTCTTTTTACAAAAGCGCCTGCAAAGGTACAACTTTATTTTGAACTGTGCAAGAAAGTTGGCGCGAAAGTGATATTTTTGCCCCATAATTCTCAAAATCAGCCCATTTTGGCCGAAAACAAAGTCAGGAATGATGTCAACCAAAATCAGGAAAAGACAATCCATTAATTCTTTTCTATAAGACTTTGGTCGTCAAAGTCGTCAAAGTCGTCAAAGTCGTCAACGAGTTTTTGACAGTTGACAGTTAACAGTTTTGCAGTTGGTAGTTAAACCTCAATTCGTCAATTTATCCATCCTCA
>JAGCPC010000047.1 GCA_017642485.1 Prevotella sp.
CATATAATGTCCTCGTCGGATGTGGTGCATGGGTGATGTACGCCGTCGTTGTCGGTAAAAGAGGACTGACGTCGTGCCTCGTCGCAGAAAGCTGCGGTTTCACCGCCTAATTCTATCTCGTGAAAAAGATCTTCCGAACGATGCTCATCGACATATCCAGCTATGGCTCCGCACCCCACTTTGTAGAGTGCGTTGACGCATCGCTGCTTGTCAAGGTTTACTATGACACAGCCGAAGTCAAAGAGGAGTAACCTCCCCCCATCCCCCTCCCAAGAGAGGGAGGAATACTGTATAGTGCTATTTTTATTTGAATCCTGCATTACTTGTTGAGCAAGGTATTTATCTCAGCCTCTATGTCGCTGACCTGTTCGCCTCGCTTATAGAGGGAGTTGGTGCGGTCGATGAGGAAGTATGAGGGCAGTTGTTGTATGAAGTATCGCTGCAGATAGCTGGATCGTGCGCCATCAGCATCGCGCACGCTTATCCATGGCAGGGCAGCAGTTTGTGTCTTCCAGAAATGCTCGTTGGAATCGAGCGAAACCTGATATATCTCCAGTCCCTGTGCGTGGTACTTGTTATACAGTTCGCGAAGCATCATGATGCGCTCCGTGCTGTTGTCGGAGGCAAAGACATGGAAGTCGAGGAGCACCACCTTGCCTTTCAGTTCGGTGAGGGAGCGCTGTTTGCCCCTGTTGTCAGTGAGAGGTATGTCGATGAGCGACACCTCCGCTACTTTTGATGCGTCAATCTGATATGGCTGTTCCTTTGCCCTGAGTATGCGTACCTGTTTCAGTCCCTCGATGGCGATGTTATGGAGGTTTTTGCCACGCAGAGCCTCTGGGTAGAAGGTATCCCATGAGGTGGCAACGGCGGCAAAGGTCTTAACGTCCATCTCCGATTCGCGGGGATTGAATATCAGTTGGTCGCCGAGAGTCTGGAAGAGGGCGAAGTAGGCGTATGCCTTATGCGGTTCCTTGAAAATGTAGTTCTTGCGCACGTTGTCCTTATACGCCTCGACGATGTGTGCTATGCTGTCGCCAGTCTGCTGTGCTCCCAGTGATGGGTTGTAGCTGATGGCGATTGCCTGTGCCAGGAGTTGCTGTTGTAGGAGGGCGAGTTCCTTTATCTTGCTGCAGTTCTCGCTACCCGTCACCGTGTACTGTGTTGACATGGTGGGGTAGGATGCCTTAACGCTGATAGTCTCGATGGAATCGACAGAAATGTTGATTATGCCGTTGGCGATGCGCAGGCGGTAGAAGTCTGGTGCCTCAGGACGGTCGCCAGAGAAAGAGAATGCCCCGTCAGCATCCAACTTTACGGAATCGACCACTACGGGACCGTCAAGACTCATGTTTTCGAAATACAGCACAGAGTCCTTTGCCTCTGTGATGTGTCCCTCTACATGAAACTTGCCCTTGCCGCATGATGCGAGCAGGAGGAGGGCAATAATTGAAAATTGAAAATTGATAATTGAAAAATTATGATTACCTTTTTTCATCATTGTTATATGGATTTGGAGCTGCAAAGTTACGAAAAATAGTTCACAATTCATAATTTTCTTAATTCTTAATTCTTAATTCTTATTTTTTTTGTAACTTTGTTCCGTGAAACTGCTTTCTTCACATAGCCTACACACCGTTGTGGTGCTTGTCTGCTGCATGGCGATGACAGCGAATGCCACAGCACAGAAGCGCCATAAGATAAACCCTGAGGACAGGCAGGTGGATATGGACAGTCCTACCTTTGTGCCTATGGTGAAGGTGGGCAAGGTGCTCGACCAGGGAGACAGCATCAAATACGTGGAGATGAACAATGTGTATGTCTTCGGTCCCATGACGTTTAAGAATGAGAAGCAACGCAAGACCTACGACCGCCTGGTATATAACGTGAAGAAGGTGCTGCCCATAGCCAAGGAAGTAAACCGTGCCATCATCGAGACGTACGAATATCTTGAGACGTTGCCCAACGACAAGGCGCGCCGTGAACACATGAAGGTGGTGGAGAAGAGCATCAAGGCGGAATATACGCCGAGGATGAAAAAACTGAGTCTCACGCAGGGCAAGCTGCTCATCAAACTCATCTACCGCGAGACAAACTCCTCAAGCTATGACCTCGTGAAGGCATTCCTCGGCACTACGAAGGCGGTATTCTACCAATCCTTCGCGTGGATGTTTGGTGCATCACTGAAAAAAGACTATGATCCCGAGGGTAAGGACAAGCTCACCGAGCGCGTGGTAAGACTGGTAGAATCGGGGCAATTGTAACGCGCTGATTATCAACGCGTAGCAAATGGCTTCAGAAAAGGATATCTTTTAGCCCCTAAAAGGATACCTTTTCGCCCCTAAAAGGATATGTTTTGACCCCCCAAAAGGATATGTTTTCCAAAAGCAACAAAAAGAGATTAAAAATAAAACCTAAAAAATGATGAAAAAGAACTTGTTTCTCTTGCTGATTATGATGATGATCAGCATTATGACAGTCAGTGCTGCCGAGACTCCAATTACAAGTGGTCAGATAGCCTTCCCAGGTGCTGACGGCTATGCCAAATACACCACCGGCGGCAGAGGCGGCGAGGTATATTACGTCACAAGCCTCGAGGATGGGACGGACAGTGATGTGGGCACCCTGCGCTGGGCTATACGCCACGATAACGGAGGCAAACCACGTACCATACTCTTTAAGGTGGGTGGAACCATCCTGCTGAAGTCAAATCTCACCTTCAACTACGGTGATGTGTCAATACTTGGCCAGACGGCACCTGGTGGTGGTATATGCATAGCAGGCTACAAGTTTTATATCAATAAGGACAATGTGATAGTACGCTACGTGCGTTTCCGTGCCGGCGACCTGGCAGGATATATGGCAAACAAGAGTATGGCATCGCTTGATATCGAGAATGTGAAGAATGTCATCGTTGACCACTGCTCCATCACATGGTCTATGGAGGAATGCCTCACGGCTTACGACAGTCAATATACCACGATGCAATGGTGCATTATCGGCGAGGGACTGTACAACAGTATGAATGCAAAGGGCGCTCGTTCATACGCCATGCAGTGGGGTGGCGAGCACTCTACTATGCACCACTGTCTGATCACCAACTGCAACAACCGTGTGCCACGTTTCAACGGCGTGCGCAACGAGTCAAAGATAGGACAGGGCGAGCATACCCACGACGCACAGGTGGAGTCGGAGTTTGCCAATAACGTAATCTTCAACTGGGGTAAACCCAACTCAGGTTACGGAGGAGAAGACTACAAGACCATAAACAATGACAGTGAAGGAAACCACCTGGGCTACAACCGCGTTTATATGATAAACAACTACTACCGCCCAGGTCCATGTACCAAGACCAATGTTAGCAGTTCGCGCTATTTTACGCAGATGGACCCTCAAAGTGGCAGTGAAGGTTACGGCGAGTGGTATCTCAGTGGCAACAAGTTTGAGCGCAGCACCTTCATGGAGCAGGTTACCAGTGCTGTATGGAAGCAGGAGAACCTTGACCTCATAAACAATGACAATCTCTATGGCTTTGCTACAAGCAATAGCCTGCGCGCCCTCAATCCAAAGAGTGGCTATTCTTCTACGACAGCCCAAACATTTTATGATACTTACATTCTGAAGTCTCTTCCCGAAGGCGGACTTTCTGGCTTGGTGCATGAGACTGCCGACGAAGCCTTTGAGTCTGTATTCAAGGGAGCAGGAGCATCATTGCCAAAGTATGATGCTGTTGACACTCGTCTGCTCAAGGAGGCTCATGGTGATATTGATCCTAAGTATTTCGGTCCATCAACAGCAGGTGGCACAACTCCTGCACGTGGCATAGGTATCATTGACACGCCTAACGACATTGACGTGGCAGAATATGCAGCAGACGGATATGTCACTCTCACGGCAACAGCAAAGTCTGATGGCAGTACTGTGACCAACATCTATCCTGACCTCTCAGGCACAAGCACCGTGGCTGATGCTGACGGCGACGGCATGCCTGACACCTATGAGGACAACAACGGCCTTGATAAGAACAATGCCGAGGATGGCGCCCTCATAGCTGACAATGGCTATAGCAACCTCGAAAACTTCCTCAATGCTGTGGTCGATGGTACGGTAAATGCTGATGGCACTCCTACAGCAGTGGAGGCTGTCAAAGCATCACAGCCAGCAGCCAGTGAGGTGGAGAAGGTAATAAGCGACAACCAACTCATAATAAAGAAGGGTGGCAAGATATACAGTGCTGCTGGTCAGCAGATGAAGTAATAATATATTATATATATATAAGGTGTAAAGTATAAAGTGTAAAGTATAAAGTACAAAGTATAAAGAGAAAGCAGGCGATCCTTGATGGGGTTGTCTGTTTTTTTTCTTTGTTTTTTCTCTTTTTTTTACTATTTATTTGTTTACGTGCACAAAAAGTAGTAATTTTGCAGCGCAATCATTAATTATATAACTAACTATACCTAACAAAAAAATGACTTATTCTAATTGTAAGATTGCTTTACGTAATCTCTTCCTTACACTGACACTTGCAGTGGTAGGTAACATGCAGGCATCAGCTGAAGTAACAATCAACGAAGCAGGCGGATGGCTTGAAACAGCATGGGTAGAGTGGGCTAACATGGGTAGCGCACAGGCATACAATGTGTATGTAAGTCCCGCAGGACAAAACTCTTGGACAAAACTCGACAATGAGTTGGTACGTAACTACGGCACCTACGGTCGTGCTGACGCGGTGGGCCTCAAGGCTGGCAACTACCAGTTGAAGGTGGTGCCAATAAATAGCAGTGGTAGTGAAATGACCAGCGAGGCCTCTACGACAGAGAGCCTGGATGTGCGTGCTCACAACCGCCAGGGCTTTGCGCACATGAACCGTCCCACCAGTGGTTGGACTGAAGGTGTGGGAGCATACAAGAATGACGGCACGCTGAAGGATGATGCTGTCGTTCTGTATGTAACATCAAAGAATGCAAAAAACATCACCGTCAATTGGACACGTTATGAGGGCAAAGCTCCAGTGACATGGACAGGTTTGAATAATGTCATTGATGGCTACCGCAAATGTATCGATGGAGGGGGAATGAAGAAGCCGCTCTGCATTCGTATCATTGGAACTGTCAAATACAGCGATTGTGATAAGATGGCATCAAGTCAGGGACTGCACATAAAAACTCAGGCGCAAAATGATTCAAATGTTGATATGCCGCTGACGTTAGAAGGTGTAGGCAAGGATGCAACTATCTATGGTTTCGGAATGCAGATTAGCAACGCTATCGGTGTAGAAGTCCGTAACCTCGGTATCATGCTGTGTCTTGACGATGGAATTGAAATATCGCGTTATAATACCAATATCTGGATTCATAATATGGATTTGTTCTATGGACAGACAGGCGGTGAGAGTGACAAGGTAAAGGGCGATGGCGCTGTAGATACCAAGGACTCACGCTATTGTACCATATCCTCAAATCACTACTTCGACTGTGGCAAGTGTTGCCTTGTTGATGCCAGTGATAATAGAGGAACGTTTTATGCCAGCAGTCTGACTTATTGTGGCAACTGGTTTGACCATGCCGACCAGCGTTTGCCTCGCCTCCGTCATGGAGAAGCTTTCCACATATACAACAATTACTACGACGGCAACGGACTCTATGGCGTAGGTCTTGCCTCTGCATCAAGTGCTTTTGTTGAGAATAACTACTTCCGCAACTGCCGTTACCCTATCGTTTCCTCAGCACAGGGTTCTGACCTCTGGCATGTGGCAGAGCTGAAGAAGGCTGGTACGAAGTCAAAGGGTGTCATGTCAGGCGAAGAAGGCGGTGTGTGCAAGGCATACAACAACCATATCGAGGGTGCCAAGTCATACTTCAACCAAAACACGGCTACCACCTACGGACTCGATGCCTACGAGGTCAGCTCACGCAGTGAACAAGTGCCTTCAACCATTACAGCAACCAACGGCGGCTCACCATACAGCAATTTTGATACCAACGGCGAACTGTATGACTGTACTCCTATAGCAACAGAAGATGTTGTTGCTCATGTAACAGGTCAGTATGGTGCCGGACGTTGTCAGAAGGGTGACTTCTCATGGACTTTTAACAATGCAGTGGAAGATGACAACAAGGAAATCATTACAGAACTCAAGAGCGCACTGCAGTCATATAAGAGCTCTTTTGTAGGCTTCTATACATATCCTACAGCAATAGAAAATGTGGGTGAAAAAGAAATCATAAACAATTCTGCAACTGTAAAGGTGATGAAAAACAATCGCATCATCATCGAAAAAGCAGGTAAAACCTTTAATTTCTCCGGACAGCGAATAAAATAAAGAAAAAATAACTTTTTATAGCAAAAAATGGGGTGTATGACGATAAAATACACCCCATTTTTGCCTTTTTTGCCCTTTTTTTACCCATTTTGCGCATTTTTTTTATTATTTTTGTGCGCGTTTACAAAAAATGTATTAACTTTGCAACGTAGATTACAATTACTACCGAAATTTTACAATCATTTACTACTACGAATATAAACTTTCCGTTGCACTAACTATAATTACAAAAAACTAACTAAGACAATGAAGAAATCTATTCTTACAATCATCGTAATGATGCTATGCATAGCAAATGGTTATGCACAACTATCTCCATTTGACGAGAATGCTCCCGTTGGCTGGGCATCTGTAGGTACAGAGTGCACAGGCAGTAACAACCAGAATCCTGTTGTCGTTACAACAGAGGAGGAACTGCGCGCAGCACTGCAGGGATGTAAAGGCGGTAAGGCTTCGAAGACTATATATATAAGCGGTGAAATATTTCTTGGTGAGAAACTTCGTTATGATGGTGTGAAGAACTGCACTATCTATGGTTTGCCTGGCTCACTGCTTTACAACTACAACCATTCTGATGTTGCTGATGCTAATCCTGGTTTCTATTGCCAGAAGTGGGAGAACTGTATAATACGTAACGTTACTATCAAAGGTCCTGGTGCATACGATATCAGCGGATGTGACAATATATCACTTGTAACGAGCACTAATATATGGATTGACCATTGCGACCTGCAAGACGGTATGGATGGAAACCTCGACGCAAAGGATGGCGCTGACAATATCACCATTTCATGGTGTAAGTTTGCTTACTATATAGCACCTTGGGCAAATAGCGAGAGCCCTGACCATCGTTGTTCTTCAATGTGGGGTTCAAGCAATAGCCGTGATGAAGAGGGTGACCTTAATTCTACATTCGTAAATTGCTGGTGGTATCATGGTTGCGGGCAGCGTTGCCCACGCATACGTTATGGTAATGTGCACATCGCTAACTGTCTGTGGGAGAACGGCACAAATGAAGACCCTGCGCAGTATTGTGTTGGTATAGGCCATGGCGCAGACCTGTACATAGAGAACAGCGATTTCTCTCATACTGTGTTGAAGACAGGTCAGTCTGATATGAGAGGTCATAACAAGTACTACCTCACTGAAAAGAAAGTATATGAACTGACCATCAAGGGTTGTATTGGTGAAGCCGACGCACAGGAGCAGGGTGCTGGTAATACGCATGGCTTCTACAATCCATACGATGATGCTAATTATAAGTGCAAGGTATATCCAGCCTCTCTCGTGAAAGAGATACTCACAAATCCAGAGAATGGAGCAGGTGCTACACTTGACGAGGATCTGCTCGCTACACGTGGAAATGACAACTATGGCAACTATACTCCTACAGCTATCGATGGTGTGTCAAGCAACGACGATGCTCAGGTGGTAGGAATACAATATTATAATACTAACGGTGCACTGCTCAACGCTCCACAGAAGGGTGTGAACATCATGGAGTTCCAGATGAGCGACGGCACTAAGCGCGTGTTCAAGATTAACAAGTGATAGATAGTAGATTATAGGTATAGATAGTAGATTATAGGTAATGAGACATACATTATATATAATAGCATTTGTCCTATCTTTTTCATTAACTGCGAAGGCACAGCTTTCACAGTATGATGCCAACAAGCCTATAGGCTGGTGCACGCTCGGCAATGGAGTAACTGGTGACGAGACCAAAACCGTTTATCACGTTACAACATTTGATGAGATGAAGGCCGCTTTCCAGAAGGCGAAGGGAATGGACCATGTGGAAAATCGCACCATCTATTTCGATGCCGACATCTACGTGCCAGAGAAATTCTATGTGGGAGGGGCAAAGAACCTCACACTCTACGGTAAGCCTGGCACACGTCTCTATAATAAAGTACATACTGCAGACCAAGATTCTTCTGGCATATTCTATTTCAAGGAGTGTGAGAACATCATCATCCGTAACATCGTGATGGACTGTGCAGGTGCTTTCGACAATAGCTCTGCCGACAACATGCAGTTGGTAACATGTAAGAACGTTTGGGTGGACCACTGTGACTTCATCGATGGTGTTGATGGATGTCTCGACATCAAGACTGGCACTGACAACGTGAGCATCACATGGTGCCGCTTCCGTTATCTCCTTCCCTTCTGGCCTGACGGCAAGGGCGGAGCCAACGACCACCGTTTCCCATTGCTCATAGGTTCTGGCGATAAGAACACCGAGGATATAGGTCACCTCAACACCACGATAGCTTACTGTTGGTTTGACGAGGGATGCATGGAGCGCACACCTCGCGTCAGAAAGGGTAAGATACACGTTGTCAACTGCGACTATACCAACGTTGGTGCACACTACCTCGTAGGTCCTGGCTATCTGGCTAATATATACGAGGAAAAGTGCGATATGACAGCGATAGACCTTAATCTGCCTAATAACAGCGAATTTACGAAAAACACACAGGATGGTTCAAAGACTCTTCAGTGGAAGAACTACGCTACAGAGAAGAACTACAAGGACTTCAACCTTACCATAACTGATGTACTTGGCGGACAGGATGTAAAGCAGAGTTCAGGTGGCAAGCCTTACTACAATCCTTATGAAGACGGCAGTGACGTCGGTGTAAAGGCTTACGACAAGACTATCGTAAAGGCATTTGTAGAAGATGAAGAGACTGGTGCAGGCGCTACACTTGACTACGACCTGCTTGACACTCGTGGCAATGCTGCACAGCTGGATCCTACGGTGATAAAGAACGTTAACGAAAACTCTCAACTGTCAACTGTCAACTGTCAACTCAGAACGAACCTTGCGGGTCAGCGAGTTTCTAATGGCTACAAAGGGCTGGTGATATCTGGTAATAAGAAATATATCAAATAAAATAACAACTAACTAAAACAATTGCAATTATGAAATTGAATCTACTATCACTAGAAAGAATCATTGCTGTATTTATGCTGGCTATATGCGGCTATGCTATGGCAAAGGCAGCAGACATTCACGTTGCTACCACTGGTAATGATGACAACGCAGGTACTGAGGCTGCTCCTCTCGCTACCATCCACAAGGCGATGGAGTTGGTAAAGGCTGGTGACCGCATCCTCGTTCACGAGGGTACGTACACCATCTCTGAGCGTATCAAGATTCCTGAGTTGCCTACAAATGCTGACAAGCGTTGCGAACTGCGCGCATGGCCAGAGAGTGCTGTAGGCAAGGTAATCATCGACGGTTCTGCCATGAACCACACTACCCAGAATGAGTTTAAGATGGGACGTTGTATCTACGTCAACCACCTCGCTAACTACTGGACCTTCTACGGACTGGTACTCCAGAATGCTGAGGACAACGGTATGAAGGTGGAGGGTTCTTACAACATCATCGAGCGTTGTACCTTCCGTTGGAACAACGATACTGGTCTGCAGATTGGTATGTTCAAGGACTTCGCCATTGAGGAGACAAAGTCATTCCCTATCAGCGGTCAGCCACAGTTCAACCCTGGCTACACATATTGCCGCTACAACAAGGTCATCAACTGTGACTCATACGAGAATGCTGATGCAAGAACCTATAATGGCAGCGATGACTACGGTGATGCTGACGGTTTCGCATGTAAGCTCTTCCCTGGACCTGGCACAGAGTTCCACGGATGTCGTGCATGGACCAACTCTGACGACAACTGGGACCTCTACATGGTTTATCACCCAGTAGTAATCGACTCTTGCTGGGCATACAACGCAGGTCGTACTAAGGACGGCAAGGACGTAGGTAATGGTAACGGTTTCAAACTCGGTGGCGGTGGAACCTCTGGTGGTGCAGCCTTCGACCAGTCGGTAGGTGCCCACGTGGTCACCAACTGTGTGGCTTTCGACAACCTGAAGAAAGGTTTCGACCAAAACAATGCCTACGAGGGCATGTATATCCTCAACTGTGTGGGATGGGGTAATGCTTACAACTACCGTTTCTCCACGGAATTCAAGTACGGTTTGATGGACATTCACAACTGTGTGGGCTGGGGCGCAAAAGAATTCAACCACGAGTTCCTCTCTTCTGGTCCCGTGCATAACACCGACTACAACTCTTGGACCACCATTGACGGTTGCGAACCAATCAAGGATAAGAAGATTAAGACTAAGGACTATAGTGGCGAGTTCCAGTCACTCTCTGTTGCTGACTTCCAGGCAGATCGTGAGGCTGACGGTTCACTGCCAAACAATGGTTTCGCACGTCTGAAGGAAACCAGCACAGTCTTCAAGGATAAGGGTATGCCTATCATCGGTTACACTCCTACACGTAAGATGACTCAGTCAGAGGCAGAAGCTGCAGGTTTAGAACTTATCACTGCTGACGATATCTATATCGGTTATAACGACGCAGCACCTGAGTTTGGTGCCTTCGAGCTTCCAGGTGTTCCTTACGAGTTTGAGAGACCTCAACCTATTGAGCTGACTTGTAAGACTGCAAACTCTTCACAGGAGGTTATCGCAGGTTCTGCTATCGAGCCTATCGTATATGAGTGGAACGACGTTGCAACAAGCGGTGTTGTAACTAATCTTCCTGCTGGTCTGACATCTTCTATTGAAGGTAACACTCTGACCATCAGCGGTACACCAACAGCTGGCGGTACATTCACAGTTACTGCTTCTGCTGACGCGACAAGCCCCGTTAAGCCTCGCTCAACTACTGGTAGCATCAAGGTCGTTACTCCTTTCAAGGTGCTCACTGGCGACTGGTATCATTTCCAGGATGCATGGGATGCACTGCCAGCTGACCTCCAGGGCGTAATGGAACTCATTGGTGAGGCTACTGTCTATGACCCAGAATACACAGAGCCTAAGGATGGTAGCATCCCAGCAGGTTGCACACAGGGTGGTATCGATATGGCAAAGAGCGGCGGTGGTATCCGCTGGCACTTCACTGACGGTGTGCTTCAGCTCAAGATCAACCTCCACTTCACAGGTGGTCGTGACTACACCATCAAGTGGACTAATGCTGACAACACTTCTGGTCAGAATAGCATCACTGGCATGACCAAGGGCACCTACTGCGAGTGGGATGTTATCGGTAACGCAGGTCTCACAGAGGACGAAGCTAAGAACATCCGCACTATAGAAATTCTCAATACTAAGTCAAGCGGCGGTGCTCGCGTATATGACCAGTACATCCGCGTACCACTGACAGAGACTGCTATCAGCAATGTCAACGCTAACGATAACCTTAACGTTAACGTTCCCGTAAAAGTTGTCAGCGGTGGTCGCATCGTAGTACTCAAGAATGGTGTTCGCTACGACATCCTTGGCAGAAAGCTCTAAAACTTTCACACAATATATATAATATATAGATGACAATGAAACGCTTCATATATTCAATGGTCGCACTGGTGCTCTCAATGGGCATCAGTGCTGCCGACAAAGTAACGGAGGACTTCTCTTCACTTACTTTGAACGAGACACTCAATGGTACGAAGGAACTCCCATCTGGTACATGGTCTTTCTCTGGTGTGCAGTATAAGAACAGCAACAGCGTAAAGTGCTTATCGTTCTCTAACACCAGCAGTACTGTTATCACTCCAGCTTTCGACAATGTTGCCAAGATAGGTTTCGGCTATCGTGCTGGTGGTAGTAACAAGAACGTCAAGATTAGCTATTCTACTGACAATGGTTCTACATGGACAGACGTGGAGACATTTGTCATCAAAAGCAGTTCTTCTACTTTCGCTACATACGGCAAGAAGACTGGCACTGACGAACTCACAGGCGTGAAGTTCCGCGTGCAGGGTGATAACAATGTATTCATGAATTCCTTCACCATTACATTCTCTGATGGTGGTAGCACTACTGACCCTGACGACCCAACGTACATCACCGAGGGCGTATGGGTTCCTGTAAAGCCTATCCCTGCTGCAACAGGTAAGACATACTACATCTCTCCTACAGGTAATGATAACACTGGTGACGGTTCAGAGGCAAAGCCTTGGTACAATATCGCAGTGGCTTATGCTGCTGCAGAGCCTGGTGACCACATCATCTGTAAGGGTGGTACATATAAGATCAGCAAGTATGGCACTGATGGCAAACTCACCGTTCGTATGAACAAGATTGGTACAGCTGCTAAGCCTATCGTGATACGTTGCGCTGATGGCGAGAAGCCAGTATTCGACTTTGAGCAGCAGCTTATTGACTGTAACCGCAAGACTGGTAACGTAGGTGATCGCGGTGTTCTCCTTTCTGGTGACTACCATATCATCTTCGGTATTCACATGATGCATGCTGCCGACAATGCAATTAAGCTTGAGGGTAACCACAACCGCATCGAGCGTTGCGAGTTCTCTTATAACCTCGACTCAGGCATACAGCTTGGTTTCGGCCATAAGTTTGAAGACACCCATCCTGGCATAAGCAGCAATGATGGTTCTTACTGCTGTTACAATGACATTATCGACTGCGACTCACACCACAACTGTGACTGCGATGCCAACTACGGTTCTGATGCTGACGGTTTCGCTTGTAAGATGCACAATGGTAAGGGCAACCGCTTCATCCGCTGCCGTGCATGGCGCAATGCTGATGACGCATGGGACCTCTATGAGACTGACTATCCTGTAGTACTTGCTCAGTGCTGGGCATGGGAGTCAGGTAATGCCGAGGATCATCTTTGGTGTAAGGACTATCTTGATACCTCTGCTTCTTTCTCAGGCAATGGTAATGGTATCAAACTTGGTGGTAACGGCACAGGTGGTAACTCTAAGGGCATCCACTATGCATACGACTGCATCGCCTTCGGTTGCGACAAGAGCGGTTCTGTAAAGGGCTTCGACTGCAACAGCCACCAGGGTGGTCATATCCTCATCGGCTGTCTTGCTTTCGACAATGGTTATGACTTTATGTTCGAGAGCGGTGGTAGCCAGGCCAACACCTTCTTCTATAATAATGTATGCCTTGGCAGACAGGAGATATGTGTAGGTTCTGATGACTATAACGCAGTAAACGCTGCTGCATCAAAGAATGGTTGGAGCAACCACCTCCTGGAGGGTGCATCAAAGGATGACTACCTGTCACTCGACGAGGATGATGCTCTGAAGCCACGTTCATTAGATGGCTCTTACCCACGTAAGTTTGGTCGTCTCGCTTCAGACAGCCAGCTGATTGGTGCAGGTAGCGCAACATACGACATTCCTTCTGGCGCAACATTCGACCCACTGCGTGAGATTATTGCTGATTATCCTTTCCTCAAGCATGAGGTAAATGGTGACGCTCGCGACCTCGGTCCTTACGAGTATGTTCCTGCATCAGCAACTGCTATCAATATCGTTAGCTACAACCTCAAATCTCCAACCTCAAACCTCAAACCACAAAAGGTTATCAAGGGTGGACGTTTCTTCATCGTCAAGGGCGGCAACAGCTATAACGCACAAGGTCAAATCATATATTAACAATAAACTAACTTATAACAATTACAATGATGAAGATTAAATTTCTTTCAGCACGCGTATCAATGATGCTATTGATGCTGTGCTCAGCACTGACGACATGGGCTGTTGGCGGTGACGGTCTTTATTTCCTTCAGGATTTTGAGGACCAGTCAACATTCCCAGAGACAAAGCCTGAGACAGAGACGGCGTTCAATGTCGCAGGTCAGGGTGAGTGGCTCTTTATGGGCTCTTATCAGTCAACTAACGCCAGCTACACCTATGGCGGCGCTGGTATGAACCTCCGTCTTCCTAAGAACGGTTCGTATGTCATCACTCCTGTTCTCAGCAACGGTGTAAGCAAGGTGACATTCTACATCGGCCGTGCTACAGTAAAGGTATATACCTCTGCTGACGGTGGCTCTACATGGGCAGCTGTTGAGACTACCACAAGCGGTAAGAACGTGACAGCTACTATCAACAGCGAGACAGTAAACCGCATAAAGATTGCCAACGAGGCTTCAAAGGATGCCGACATCGACAACCTGGCTGTCTATGCACAGACTTTCGACACTCCTGTGACAGTTTCTACTGGTGACGCTGCTGACATCACTAAGGTTAGCGCTACTGTTAGCGGTACTATCACTAAGCAGGAGCAGGCTGTTACTGAGGTAGGTTTCGTATGGAGCAACACCAACAAGGAGCCAACCCTTAGCGACAATGTAGTGGTTGCTACTACAGCTAACTTCTCTGCACAGCTCAGCGAACTTGCTGAGGGCAAGACATACTACTATCGTGCATACGCTAAGTATGGCGACACACAGGCTTACGGTCCTATCAAGTCTTTCAAGACCGAGGCTGGTGAGCAGCAGCAGACCGTTGACGCAGACGGTCGCTACTTCGTACAGGACTTCGAAGACCAGACGACATATCCAGGCGTAGATGGTAAGGATGCCAATACAGAACTGACCTTCCAGGCATTCGGCGGTGAGTGGGTTTACTATAACTCATACGTTTCAACAAATGCTTCTTACAACGTTAACGGTTCTACCGCTAACCTGCGTCTTCCAAAGAATGGTACCTATGTAATCTCTCCTATACTCAACAGCGGTGTAAAGCAGTTTACATGGAACCAGATGCGTAAGGCTTGTAAGGCTTACACCTCTACTGACGGTGGTAACACATGGACAGAGGCAACAATAAGCGGCGGCACTGACGGTGCACTCTGCACTGTAACTGTTGAGAGTCTCAACGTTAACCGCATCAAGATTGCCAACGAGGCAAGCGGTGACGCTGACATCGACAACCTCATCGTTTATGCACAGGCATTCGGTACTCCTGCAACAGTAGCTACCGGTAGTGCTTCAAATGTCACAAAGAATGCTGCTGAGGTCAGCGCACAGATTGTTGACGCAGGCGACCAGCCTATCACAGAGGCAGGCTTCGTTTGGGCACTCAACGCAAATCCTTCACTCGCTGACAACACCGTAGAGGTAGAGGATGTGAAAAACCTCACAGAGTTCTCTCTCCTCATCACAGGTTTGAAGGCTGAGCAGACTGTTTACTATCGTGCATACGTTCTCTCTAACGCCGGTTATGCTTACGGTGACGTTAAGAGCTTCGTTACTGCTGAGGCTACCCCTGCAGTGGTTGCTACCAGCGACGTGACAAAGAGCGGCAAGAAGTATCGTCTCGGCGGTATCGTAACCGACGATGGCGGTATGGATCTCACCGAGGTAGGTGTTATCTACAGCAAGACAGCAGGTCTTACCTATGACTCTGAGACACGTGTTGCTATGGCAAAGCCATCTAATAAGTTCTCTACTACCGTAGCTCTCGACGAGGCTACTACATACTATGTACGTGCTTACGCTATCACAGCAAAGGGTACCGTATATGGCGAGGAAAAGCAGTTCACTACAGAAGATGTACCTGAGACTCCTGACGATATCAAGGGTGAGGTAATCTGGTGTTCACCTGACGGCAACGATGCTACTGCCGACGGTTCTGAGACCAATCCATTCTTCGACCTGCAGAAGGCTGTTGCCATCGCTCAGCCTGGCGACCGCATCTGGATGAAGGCTGGTACATACGTATATGACAAGCGTATCAACATCGACGATACAAACGGTGAACCAGAAAAACTCATCGAACTGTGGGGTTACCAGGGTCAGGCAGTGCTCGACTTCTCTGGTATGCCATACCATGCTCACTCTAACAACCCTTACCAGGGTATTCGTCTCACCAGCTCTTACTGGCACTTCAAGAATATCGATATCTGCAACGCTTCTGATAACGGTCTGCTCATCGAGCGCAACAAACCTACAGGTGGCACAAGTGCTGACGTAGTAAACCGCACTCAGGACGGTCACGACAATATCATCGAGCTCTGTAACTTCTACAAGAATGGTGATACTGGTCTGCAGATCAAGAACCTCGGTTCTGACAACAAGATCATCAACTGTGACTCTTACCTCAACTGCGACGAGGACGAGGGCGATGCTGACGGTTTCGCACCAAAAATCTCTGTTGGTGACAATAACTACTTCTACGGCTGCCGTGCATGGGCTAACTCTGATGACGGTTGGGATGTATTCTACAAGAAGGACGGTAACTTCGGTGACAACATGACCATCATCCTCGAGAACTGTATCTCTTATAAGAACGGCTTCCTTGCCCTCCCTAATACTATAGCACCTAAGGGTAACGGTAACGGTATCAAGATGGGTTCTGACCAGGGCGCAATGAATGTTTACCTCAACCGCTGTCTCTCTATCTGCAACAAGTCTAAGAGCTTCGACCAGAACCACAACGCAGGTGACATCATCATGAACAACTGTACTGGTATGACTCTCACCTCTATCGATGCTAAGAGCTACAGCTACCGTATCTATGAGGCTATCGCAAGCGGTCACGAGGTTCGCCTCACCAACTGTATTGCTATCAACGAGAACGATGCTACCGACAAGCGCGACAAGAACACTGGTCTGCCAAAGCCAGGTGAGTATGGCAAGCAGGGACAGTATGGACGTTTCGAGGTTGACGAGACTCTCTCTGGCATGACTGTCACTAACTGTGAGTTCCATAAGGCTCATCCAGACTTCTTCGAGAGCGTTACCAACCACGAGGAACTCATCGGTCCACGTGACGAGGAGGGCAACCTGCCTGAGACAACCTTCGCTCATATCAAGGCTGGTGCTTCTCACAAGATGTACGACAATACCATAATGACTTCTGAGCAGCTCCTCATCGACCAGGGTGTGGAGGTTCCAGCTACCACCTACCGTGGCATAGCTATCAACGGCATCGAGTTTGAAGGTGCAGCTCCTGACCTCGGCGCATATGAGTACGGCGCTACATTCACCGACGTGAAGCTCGTTCAGCAGGAGTCACAGGATAAGTCTGTAAGCCTCTTCCAGGCACAGAATGGTCTGCTCTTCGTTACTGTCAACGACCCTGCAAAGGCTCGCGACTACACTCTCAACCTCTTCGACGCAACAGGCAAACTGCTCGGTCAGCACTCTTTCAATGGTGCTACCACAGCAATCCGCATCCCTGCTGGTGCTAATGGCCTCGTTATCGTAAAGGTACAGGGTACCAACGGCTTCGTAGGTTCAACTAAAGCTATTGTGAAATAAACAGTTAGTAATATATTTTTAAGACATTTAGAGTTTCCTTAGTTAAGGGGCTCTAAATGTCTCTTTTCCCCTAAAATTTATTATATATATGCAAAGAATTTCTACTTTATTAGCACTGATACTCTGCGTCATCATGGCGCAGGCAGCGAGTTTTACAGAAGACTTTCAGACTGGTCTGCCCACTTCGGCTCCGTCAAGTGAGACAACAGTCACACTGGCTTCCGGCGACTGGAAGATAAAAGGAGTGTATGGTAAGAATGACAACAGTTCTATGCGTCTTACCATGTCTGCTAATGGTTATGCTATTACCCCTGCCTTAAACCAGCCAGGCAACATCACTTTCTACCATCGTGCTTCAGGCAGTGGAAAGAAGTTGCTTGTCGAGAAATCTACTGATGGCGGTGCTACCTGGTCACAACTTGGCGAGGCAACCGTATCATCAAGCACACCATACGCAAGCACTACCTTTAATGCTAACTCTGCAGAGGAAGATACAGAGGTGCTGATACGTTTCACGTGTCAGAGTTCCACTATCTACCTCGATGACATCACCATCGCACTTGGCTCCACCTCTGGCGGTGGCGGCGGTGAAGGTGGCGAAGACGAACCTACCAACCCCGACCCACAGCCAGAGATACCTTGGACAGGTCCTCATAGCGTAGAGCACTGTATCTATGTCGCTCCCTGGGCACCTGACGATAGCGGCGACGGTTCATGGGAATATCCTTACTACAACCTGCAGAAGGCTATAGATATGGCACAGCCAGGCGACTCTATCTACGTACGTGGTGGTACATACTACCCAAGTGCATGGCGCGATAAGATGTCTGACGGCAAACTCCTCAAGACCAATAAGATTCTTATCGACAAGAAGGGCGATGCTGACCATTGGTTTACTATCAAGACCTTCCCAGGCGAGTATCCTGTTCTCAACTTCAAGGATCAGCCTAAGGGCACTAACAAGTCATCTACCTACGGAGGCATACAGCTCGAGGGCGATTACTGGCATATCTACGGTCTGCACATCACTCAGGCTGGTGACAATGGTATAAAGCTTGAGGGCTCTCATAACAAGATAGAGCGCTGTACCTTCAGCTACAACG
>JAGCPC010000048.1 GCA_017642485.1 Prevotella sp.
CGCCTCAAGATTTATAGCATGCTCGGATGCTGTCCTTATGACGATTACGACTCCCTCACTGAGATGTCGCCCATCGACGAGACAGCACGTGCCGTAGTACTCCTCGCCACCACCCCTCGCGAGTGTAATGTCTTCCAGCCGTTCAATAACCATACCGAACTCCTGGGCGACATACTCCAATTACTCGAGAAGGTAGGCAGCAACGTACGCTTCGTCGAGAACCAAGAGTTCCTCAGCGCCATCGAGCGCGTGAGCCACGACCCAGAGAAAGCCGCCATGCTCTCAGCCATCCTCGCCTACGACGATATGGCACACGGCAAGAAGGCGGTCATCATCGAGCGTGACAACCACTACACCTGTTCAGTGCTCCATCGCCTCGGCTTCAGTTGGTCTGACACCTCACGCGACTACATCGAGCGCATGTTCATGCAGATTGCCTCCTTCGGTTACTTCGAGGAGTGACCTCCCTCTCAGTAGTACTCCGTGTTTTAGAGTTGCCACTTGGGCAAGAAATCTTACAAATCTGTTCAAATCAAAAAATTGTCTTTAATTGTCGTCTTTTATTACAGTTATCGTAGCAGTAGGCGTATTGTAGTCACCATTGGTGACGTATCGTAGGGCTGAAAGCCCGTATCGTAGCAATCTCTGATTGCGTATCGTTATCGTTAAGGTTGAAACCTCAAAAGCAAATGTCCCTCATAATACTCACATCCGCCCTGCTTCCCGCTATCCTGTTGTGGTTGTACGTATGGAAGAAAGACCCTCAGCCCGAACCCGTCTCATGGCTCATCAGGGCAGTCATCTATGGCATACTGATATGCATGCCCGCCGCCACGATTGAGATGTTCATCCAAGACACCCTTTGGGGAGGCGATGCCACCCCCTCCACCCTCATCGACTCCATCACTCAGGCATTCCTCGTAGCCGCTGTGCCCGAAGAAAGTGTCAAACTCTTCGCCCTGTGGCTCATACTACGCCGGAATCCCTATTTCGATGAACATTACGACGGCATCGTCTATGCCGTCAGTGTAGGCCTCGGCTTCGCCGCCGTGGAAAACATTTTCTATGTCTTCAGCGAAGAAGGGTGGCTCTCCGTCGCCATAGGCCGTGCCCTCCTTGCCGTGCCAGGTCACTATGCCTTCGCCGTACTCATGGGCTACTATTATTCCCTCCATCACTTCGTTGACCATTCCCCCAAGAACGCCCTCTGCATCCTACTCGTCCCCGTCATCGCCCACGGACTCTACGACTCCATCGCCATGAGTGCCCAAGCAGAACCCCTCATCGGAGGTCTCTGCTTCCCCGCCCTCCTCTGGTTCTGCATAAAAATGCATAAGTCCGCCCGTAGCAAAATCCTCATCCTCATAGAGAAAGATAGGCAGTAGCCCCTACAACTTCAGCCCTTGATTTCGTGTAAATATTCGGAATCGACAACCTTGTTAACAGTAATCAATACCTTGTCAGGTAATCGCCGTTAGGGCGAAGATTCAACTCCAAATGCAGATTTTTGATTTTTTTTGTGGTGGATTGGAAGAAAATGTGTATCTTTGCAACAGATATGGACACTGAGAGTAGAATACATGAAATAGATGTGTGGATTGACGACTTCACACCTTGCCTGAAGGATAATCTGACGGGTGAGATGGTGAACACCGAGGTGATTCGTATCCGTCGCAAGAGCTTCCTCAGCAAGTTCAACCGTAAGGGCGGTTGGTACGTAAATTGGGGAAAGATTGTAGAGGAGTATGAGGTGTATGCCTTGGTGTTAGAGGGTACGGTAGACATTCAGGGACTTGTGGCGCTGAAGCGTAACGACGATCTAAAGGCTATGTATATCGCTTGGATGTGTACCGCTCCGCAGAACAATCCTTGGCTGAGCGATTCTCCAAAGTATACTGGAGTGGGTGGGCATCTGTTTGCCATTGCAGGCAGCGAGTCGACGAAAGCAGGTTTTGGCGGTACCATTTATGGTTATGCTGCCAATCAGCAGGTGTTGGAGCATTATATGGATAAGATGAAGGCCACACACGTAGGCATTCTCCATCCCTATCAGTTTTGTGTGTTTGAAGACGAAATGCGAGAAATCATAAATACTTATACTTATGCTTATTCAGGAGAAGAAATATAAGGATTATCTATCGCAGGAATACGAGCCTGTGGACGAGTCTGCGATGCCTTATCTGGTTGACATCCGAGCTATCAAGGCGTATGCCGACAGTAAGGGCGTTTCGATAGTTTCTCTTTCAGAGGAAGAGAAGCAGCAGTTTATGATTCCTAACCCGAACCATCGCAAGAAACGCAGGCACGGTATTGCTGCTGTATTCTAATCCCCCCCCTCTCAATACAGCAAAAGAGGATGTGCCTATTTTGACACACCCTCTTTTTTTATGTCCCCACTTACCTGCCTTTACGAGAGGCATAAACTGTGCTGCATTTACTACAAAGTTAAGGTTAGCGTTAAGGTTAAGGTTAAAATTGTTGTCCCCTGTTGTCGTCTTTTATTACAGTTATCGTTAA
>JAGCPC010000049.1 GCA_017642485.1 Prevotella sp.
AGGACAGCATCCTGCGCCTCGGCGTCCACATACGCAGGGGCGACTACAAGGATTGGGCAGACGGCCGATACTACTACGATGACAACGTCTATGCAGCCCATATTGCTAAGTTCGCCACCATTTTTCCCGACAGGGAGTGCCACGTCTATCTCTCCTCCAACGATCCCGCCATCCGTGCCGAGAGTTTCATCCCATCATCAGGAGAAACTAATGTCAGCATCCACCTGCTCCGCGGCAATGCCATCGAAGACCTCTACATGCTATCACAGTGTGACTATATCATAGGTCCACCCAGCACCTACTCCCTTGTCGCCTCCATGTACAGGGATGTGCCTTTCTATCGTATGGATAAACAAGATGTTGAACTATTCCGTTTGGAGTCGTTCAACACCTTCAATTATTGGTTCCGTCGTATCAACGAATTGTAATGCTTATTTTCTATAGGCAGGAAAAGTGAGTGACATTCTGTGGTTTGTCCACCTCTTGTACAGTGTCTCATAGTCTGCCAGTTTGCTGTATCTTAATAGCTTCTGTAGCCACGGACGCAACACCTTTTCTTCCTTTGGCACATAGTTGCCGTACAGTTCAAACTCCGAAAAGTCGGCGAAGCAACCTCGGTCATAATTGTCTATGATAGCCTGCGTCCACGTCTTACCCGTTCTGGTGCTCAGGTCCTCGTGCAACTTTTTCAGCGTCTGCTTGGTAAATAGCATCTTGTGTGCCACGTATGACAGACGTGCAAGCTTTATCTCTGGGAACATCCTGTGGATATTCCTGTAGTAGGCATCGTTTTTCTCGTAGCTCATGTAGAACACCGTCTTGCCCTCCTCGGTAACGAAGACATGCTTCCTGACAAGTATGTGGTCGGAGTCTATGCAGAGATACCTCTCGCACGTACCTACCTTTCCAGATAGTTTTATCAGCTGTTGGTACAACCAGCCGCTCCTGTCCCTGCCATCCACCACGATGCCCAGGTCCTTCGCTTTGAATCCCAACACCGATGTTTCCTCCACGAACACTAGTCCGTGACTGTCACAAAACTGGCGTATCACCTTGTCGTCTGGGGCCACGAGGTATATGTTCTTTATGGGATGCGCCACGCATCGCCTCACGCCCTCTATGCAAAGTGGCAGTATCTCTAGGTCCTTCGCTATGACAGGTATCACCACGTCAATCTCCTCCCTCGCCGGCTTCAGAGCCCTGTAAGGGTACCAGGCGCATAGCCTATAGTATATTTTACGTATCTGTGACATGCTTGCAAAAGTAATCAAAAATTTCTTTTCATCCAAACAATAACGTTATAAATTACCCATATCAGGATTTAAGGCAACGGTAGAAGAAGTATTTCACAAGGAGCTGAAACTTGCTGCATTTCCCGAAAAGCGGGAGGTTTGGAAAAACGTCAAAAGACTTTTGCGCCTCATCATCACTTTTGGCATATTTGATGGCATTTTTGGCATATCTGAATTCCAATTCGCATAGAGCTTTCTTTTCTTCTTTGCTAAGAGGCTCCACTGACTCTCCCAATTTCTTGGCAGCAAAATACTTCCTGAGTCGTATGGTATGGGCATCCATCCTTAGCATCCGTTCATAAGACGTTTTGAATTTTTTCAAACGTTCTTGACAGTTCTCTATCTTGATGCCCTCAACATAACAAGGGAGTTTGTCATTCCATTTGGCGAGGAACTTTACTACTCCTTCTAAATAACCTTCAGAGAAGACACCCAAAGAGAAATGCTCCAAGACAATATCTGAAACGACATAGATACCACCTCCTTTTTGGTTTACTTGCATACAGATGTCACAATCGTAGAGGTGGAAAGAGTCAAACGTAATGTCATCAAACTTTATCGCATCTTGCCCCTTAAAGAGTGATGCCTTGATGCAGAACCAACATCCATCGACCATTGCAACTTTATCCAAAGGGCCGTTAACATCCCAATGCACGCCATCCAATACATACTCTTCTGGATTTGTTACCCTTACGGTACGTTGTATCAGATGGCCAGTGGTAAATCCGGAAAAACGGAAATCGAAGTCTTTCGGTACAACAGTGGAACCGAAGACGCCCAGCATGGTGACTTCGGAATTGAGCATGTGCGTTTCGATGCTCTTGCCCCAGTCTTTGGAATAGTATTTTATGTCCTCATGCATAAAGCAGAAAACTTCGCCCTTTGCCCTCCTTACACCTTCATTATAGGCTGAGCACATACAGTACTTGTTCTCCGAATTGTCGATATGTATGATTTCGTATTCAGCCCCAATGGTTTCCTTGATATTATCTACAAGCCACTGGGGAGTCTCCTTGTTGGTGGAACAAATTATGAGTGATAGCATATTGTTTGCAAAATTACAAAATATTTATGAATTATGAACTATTTTTTGTACCTTTGCATCAATTATTAATCAGTTTGTAGATTATGAGTAAAGGCAGAGTCGGCGATTCAACAATAGTTATAGGTATCCTTGCAAGGAACTGCATTAAGAGCCTGCGCAATAATATTTCTCGCGTAGAGGACTTGGGCAGACTGTTCAAAGAGTATCATATTATAATCTACGAGAACGACAGCATTGACGGCACAAAGGAATGTCTTCGGCAATGGGCTGAAGACAATAGTAATGTTGTTGCTATATGCGAAGACCTGAACCAAGTCACCATACCCAAGAAGAGCAAGTATATGCCCAAGCCCTCTAAAAGCGAGTGGCGAATAGAGAGAATGGCTGGTTTCAGGAATAGGGTACTGGAAGAGGTTAGACAGCGCTTTTCGCCAGATTATTTCTGCTTCATCGATATAGATGTAGAATCGTTCTCACCGCAGTCAGTAGTGGAGGCGATGAAAAATGCTCCCAAAGACTGGGGAGCGCTTTGTGCCAGCGGACACCTATACTACACCAATGATGATGGCACAGACTATCCCGCCAATTTCCAATATGATGCCTATGCTTTTTATCCAAAAGGATGTCAGCCAGAGATGATGGGGAGAAAGGTGATATCACATAAGTGGCATATCATATCCGCATGGACTGCAGAGGAATTGGTGCGAAGCCAACAATATGCTTCCTGTCGCTCAGCCTTCAATGGTCTCGCCGTGTATAAGTGGGAAGTGATAAAGGATATGCGCTACAAAGTGATGCAAAATAAGGAACTGAAGGAATGTGGAGCGGCGATGTGCGAGCATTTGCCTTTTCATAGCGATATCATTTCTCGCGGATATGGGGTTTACATCACAGGAATGATAGAGGTGGTGTACATGCACAAGAAAAGCACCATGTTGCGACGTTTCAACAATTGGTTCAACGTTTTACTGGCAAAGTTTTACAGAATGACGTCATACAATAACTATAACTGACCACTCAAACGAAAATACTTCTCTAATACCATAAGCGAGATTAAGTCTTCACGCTTATCGTTTCTGAATTGTTCTACCCACTCGTGGGCATGTCGTGCTATAGCTTTTGCCTCATCGGGATGATTTTCGTAGTAGGTAATCTTTTCTATCAAGTCGCTATAGTCTTCCCTTATCTCTATGTAGTGATAGTCAGGTATCAGTCTGCCCTCCATAAACCACGTTTCGCAGGTAGGCTTAGGCATGACGGCAACAGAATTGGATGACATAACCCATTTTAGGTTTGTTGCTACGTCATTTCCCTCTAATGCCATAATATATCTTGAGGTGAGATGCTCCTTCAACGTTAGTGGCTTACCTGTTAGGTCCGTCCATTCGTGGTCTTTCCACATATCAACAAACGCCTGTCTTCTAGGCTTCTTGTCTATAGCACCTCTGAACAATATTCTACATTCTTTTTCCTCCCATGAATATGGATCGTCAACCCACTTGAAGTGCCTCAGTTTGTTGAGTTTCAGCAAAACATTATTCTCATTACCATCCTTCAGTGGACGACTCTTACATATGCCAGGCTCTTGGAGATTGTACCACACATCGCCCGATGTGTATGAGAAGTGCATGTCATCAGGGAAGTAGCGACTGTACTCATAGATGTCATAGAAATGTGTGCTGTGTATATAGCCGCAAGGCTCATCTGCCTTGAGTCTTTTCGACTTGCATTTTTTTAGAGTAAAATCTCTCAGTGCCACATTAGTCTGCGGAACAGGGTATGGCGCACGAATCTTCATGTAGTAGTCCACCCTTTCTCTTATCTGTTGTTTTTCGGCATCAGACAAACGTTCATACTCCCTCAGCCTTATGCCCAACATATGCTGGGTTATCGTTCGTGGAAGCAGTCCACGGAGGTAATTTATTGTGTAATAGCTGAGTTTCCTCATATCTGTATGCCTCTCTTTGTCTTATTACTTGTTCACTATTAGTTGGTTATTCTCCATGCGTCTCATGTAGTCTGCTATCACAGCCTTCAGCGTACGTAGCATGCTGTCTTGAGCAGTCTTATTCTCCTTGCCCATTAAATTCTTTTTCAGCAAAGGATCAGTATGGAAGTTATAGAAGCCTGTGACGCTTCTGCCATCAAACTGTAGGAAGTATTGGTTCTTAACAAACTGGTAGATGCCGTTATTGTAACTTACAGCCCAAGTCGCCTTATCATTGGCTTTTGTAAGGTCTTGTCCAAAGGCGATGTAAGGTTTGTTATAGCCTGTAAGACTGAGCACCGTGGGCATGATGTCTATCTGTTGCGCTACAATATGTCTGCGCTCAGGTTTAACCACTTCACCTGTAGGATCAAAGATGATGAGAGGAGCGGCATATGTGCCAAGGTCCGTATTATACACTTCACTGTCGAAACCATTGGTGTGGTCACACGTAAGCACGAATATCGTGTTGTTGTACCATGCTTGCTTACCGGCTGTTTCAAAGAACTTCTTTATCGCCATATCCGTGTATCTTATGCAACGGTGTATGGAGTTCTTACCATCATCCTTATATGTATCGGCATATTTGTCAGGCACATTGAAGGGGTGATGGCTGGAGGCAGTAAACACAGCGGTCATAAACGGTTGCTGCATTTCCGTCATCTTATGAGCATAGAATTGCAAGAATGGTTCATCCCATATTGCCCATGTCCCGTCAAAATCATCATCGCCATTAAAGCGTTTGTCAGCATTATATTCAGTCCTACCGTAATACTTCTTGAATCCTGTAGCCTTAGCGAAAGCCTCAAACCCCATGCTGCCATTCTCTGCTCCATGGAAAAAGGCTGTAGCATAACCTATCTTGCCCAGTTCGCCCGCTAGTCCACTGACATCGTTCATGGATGCTGGGGTGAGGAAGAACGGCTCAACAAACATGGGGATGCTGGAGAGTATTGACGGCATTCCGTCAATAGACTTTCTACCATTGGCATAACTATAGTCGAACGTCAAGGAATGTTTCTCTAATGACTTCACGAAAGGAGCATAACCTTCCTCAACGTATTCCCTGCCAAAGCTCTCCACTATCAGTACTACCACATTCTTCTTGTTTGGCACAGACATTCCATTATCATCATGCAGGGCTGAATAGTTACTATCTAACTCAGTCACAGCATAGCCTGGGTCTTTGAATGTTTTTTTGCCCGCAGTTCTTATCAGCGAAAAGGGTGTGTTGAGTATTGCAGCAGCCTCCTTTGGATGACTTACATATTGATTGGCATTGCTTATTGTTATAGGGCGCACGGCATGAGTAAAGCCACCACGCATACCTGCGATGGTAAAGGGAATATATAGGGCAAAGACAAGTATGTTTGCCGTATAATATAAAATGTAGTTGCGTTTCCTCTTTGCTAGAGGTGTTGGCTTGACATATAAGTGCCACAAAAGGTATATCATCACTATGCCGAGCAGGAACAAATACCAATGATTTACCACCTCGGCACCGAGTATGCTGCCCATATTGCCCTCATTCTCGAACTCCTGCAATACACTCATAGTGGTACGTTTGCCTGTATAGCGAAAATACACAGAGTCCGCAAGGTTGGTTATTATGGCTATGCCGTTGACTACTACGAACACCCACTTCGCCACCTTCTGCCATATCCGCGACTCTTTATAGTGCAAGGGCAGAAGCATCATAAGGGCATAGAGGATGTTAGTATATAGTATGGCTGAGGTGTCAAATTTCAGAGCACCCCAAAGCAAACCTTGCAAAGGATTAGAAAAAATAGATGTGCCGATGGCACTCCAGTTTTCTGCCACGTACTCTATTCTGCACAGCATATATGCCACATATACCATTGCCATGTTAATGACAAAGGCTAAGGGAGTGGTTATGTGGTGATTATTTTTCAATTTACAAAGAAATAAGGCGGTTGCCTCAATGTTGCTTGCAAAGTTAGTAAAAAACGAGAGCAGTACAAAATAAATTCATTTATTTTTTATGTCGAGAGCATTCTAATTTATCTAAATTTAGCAAAAATAGTTCGTAACATACAATTTTCCTAATTTTTAATTACTAATTCTTATTTTTTTTTGTACCTTTGCATCAATAAGTATTGACGTCAACTCACAGTGAAAAAAATTGCAATAATAGGCGCGAGTTACCTGCAACTGCCTTTGGTGAAGAAAGCTAAAGACATGGGGCTGGAAACGCATTGTTTTGCATGGGAGAAAGGCGCTGTATGCGCAGAGTATGCCGATTTCTTTTATCCTATTTCTACTATCAACAAAGAAGCTATACTGAAGGAATGCCAGCAAATAGGCATCGATGGTATCGTAAGTATAGCTTCGGATATCGCTGTGCCTACGGTCAACTATGTTGCTTCACACATGAATTTGCCAGGCAACGATGACGCTTTCTCTGACATGGTTACCAACAAGATGAAGATGCGTGAGTGTTTTGCTAAAAATGCCGTGCCTTCACCAAAATTTCACATGACAAAGACTGCTGATGTGGCAGGATATACCGATAACCTTGCATTTCCTGTCATAGTGAAGCCTACGGACCGTTCTGGAAGTCGTGGAGTAGAGAAGGTGGAGACGAGGGAGCACCTCGGAGAGGCTGTAGAACGTGCGCTTCAAGAATCATTTGCCGGTGAAGCCATCATAGAGGAGTATGTGGATGGATGTGAGGTGAGTGTGGAAAGCATCTCGTGGCAGGGGCAGCATTACATTCTGCAAATTACAGACAAGGTGACAACTGGAGCACCACACTTTGTGGAACTGGAGCATCATCAACCTTCGTCTTTGCCGAGTAATATTCAATTGCGTATAAAAGACATCGTCAGAAATGCGCTTGATGCTCTACATATAGAATATGGAGCATCGCATTCTGAACTTAAGATATCGGACAATGGGGAAATCAAAATTATAGAAGTCGGGGCACGCATGGGAGGAGATTTCATAGGATCTGACCTCGTGATGCTATCTACTGGATATGACTTTTTAAAAGGCGTAATAGAAGTATCCTTGGGAGACTTTCATGCTCCGCAGATAACAACCCATAAGTTCTCGGGGGTGTATTTCCTTTCAGAGGAAACAAAACATCTGAAATCAATAATAGAGAACAGGAAGGACAATCCTGAGATAGTGGAAGCGCAAATCACATCGCCACTACTTAAACATATCGAATGCAGTGGGGACAGAAGTGGATACTTGATATATCAAAGTGTGAATGGCAAACTTGAATTGTGAGAATAGTAAGAGAGTGATCGTATTTGGAGCAACAGGAACTGTTGGTGCCTATACCTGCTTGCACTTAAAGGACTGCGGTCTTGAAGTCATCGCAGTAGGACATCGTGACTCCGATAATGGCTTCTTTCAAGAATACGGAATAAGTTACGTCTCTGTTGATATAACAGACTGTGAACAATTCTCCAGACTTCCATCAAGGGATATCTTCGCTATTGTAAACTTGGCAGGAATGCTACCAGCACGCATGAAGGGCTATCAGCCACAGGTGTATATTGATACAAATATGACTGGCATGCTCAATATTTTGGAATACGCCGCAAAAATAGACGTGAGCAGGGTGGTGTACTCACAATCTATTTCTGATGTAGCTCATCTGTGTGGAAGTAATGAACCTATCTCATCCGATGCCGAGTCTTTGTTCCCATTAGATAATGATCACAGTGTTTACTCTATAACAAAGAACGCTGCAGCGAGTTTGTTGCAACATTATTCATGCAGATGCGGATTCAGATATTACATACTCCGTTTTCCTAATATATACCTGTATCATCCCAATCCATATTACTATGTTGACGGCAAACTGAAGATGCAAGGCTACAGGCAGTTAATCTACACCGCCATGAGAGGCGAAGAGATACAGATATGGGGCAATCCTGGCAAAGTGCGCGATATAGTCTATGTGAAGGACTGCACGCAAATTATCGCCCTCTGCATTACGAAAGAGAATGCTGAAAGTGGGAAATATAATGTGGGCACGGGCATAGGAACCTCATTAGAGGAGCAAGTAAAGGGCATTATAAAAGTATTCTCTCCTGCAGACACCCCCTCTCCGATAAAGTACCGCCCAGACATGCCCGATGCAGCGGAATATATCTTTGACGTAAGCAAAACAAAAGAAAAGCTCGGCTACACTCCACGATATGATTATATCAGCTACCTTGAAGACTTCAAGAAGGAAATGAAAGCAAACACCTTTGAAAAACTTTGGGGAAAAGAAGAAACATATAAAAAACAATAATACAAAAATGAAAATAGACTTCAATCGTCCATTCCTTACTGGCAAGGAAACTCACTACATGTATCAAGCTGTAGATAGTAAAAAACTATCTGGAAATGGTATCTTTACAAAAAAGTGTCAGCAGTTCTTTGAAGATAAGTATGGTTTCAAAAAGACCATATTGACTACATCTGGTACAGACGCCCTCGAGATGGCTGCTATATTGTGCGATGTAAAACCAGGTGACGAAGTTATTGTGCCATCATACACTTTCGTATCTTCCGCTTTAGCCTTTGTTCGTCAAGGAGCAAAGATAGTTTTTGCCGACAGCTATGCAGACAATCCGAATATTGATGCAGACAAGATAGAGGAACTGATTACCGACAGGACAAAAGTGATAGTGCCCGTTCACTATGCTGGTGTGGCATGCGATATGGATAAAATCATGGATATTGCAGAAAGACATAATCTTTTTGTAGTGGAAGATGCTGCACAAGCTATAGACTCGTTCTACAAAGGCAAACCCCTCGGAGGTATCGGACATTTTGGTTGTTTCTCGTTCCACGAGACAAAGAATGTGACAGCTGGTGGAGAAGGCGGTCTCCTTTGCATCAATGACGAACGCTTCATCAGACGAGCTGAGATCATATGGGAGAAAGGTACCAATAGGGCGGAGTTCTTCAGAGGCATGGTCAATAAATACGGATGGGTGGACACTGGTTCATCTTTCCTGCCATCTGAGATTAACGCCGCATTCCTTTGGGCACAGTTAGAGAACTTGGATAGCATACAGAATAAAAGAAAAGAGATATGGAACGCATACAATGAGGCATTCGCACCTTTGGCAGAAAAAGGATGTTTTAAGACTCCTGTCATACCAGAAGGTGCAACGAATAATGCCCACATGTACTATCTTGTATGCAATTCTCTGGAAGAACGAACCGCACTAATCGATTTCCTTCGCAAACACGATGTCTGCGCTGTATTCCACTATCAGAGCCTGCATTGCAGCACATATTATAAGGAGCATTCTGACAATGTTCCAGTATTACCCTATAGCGACTTTTTTACTGATCATCTGGTACGTCTTCCTATGTATTATGAGCTGACAGAGGAGGATATTCGACTTGTCATAAAACTCATCAAGGAATTCTATCATGCCTGAGAAACTCCCAAGGGTACTCGTCATATCATCTACCGATCCTACCAAGGCTAATGGAGCGGTAGCGATGAACTTCTACAATGCACTGAAGAAGTTCGGATATGAAGTGGATTTCCTTACGAAACGTTATGTCAAGGAATGCCCAGATTTCCTCTATCTTTATAAGTATGAACGATGGCCAAATTATATAAAATACAAGATACAGAAAAATTTTGGGCTCGAACATTATTCTAAAAAGAAAGGACAGTCAATAGCACAACAGGGAAATCATTCCTTTGATTACAGACGTGAGGATGATCCACCTATACCCACGGATATAGTCTTAAGCAAGATAACCAAGGAGTATGATGCCGTCTATATCGTTTATTGGCATAGGATGCTCTCATATCAAACAATCGAGGCTATATACAACAAACTACACTGTCAGATTCACCTACGATGCGTCGATAATCAACCTATAGCCGGTGGATGTCATTTTATCGGCAACTGCCCCAGACTGTCAGAAGGGTGTGGTTGTTGTCCTGGTTTAGTTGAGGGAGGTGAGAATGACTTTACTCGCTTTAACATAGAGTATCGCAGCAAGGTACTCAAAACCGTAAGACCAATCATATATGGCAATACACACATGCAGATGATTTATCGCAAATCTGCTTTGCTGAGGGATTATGATCGCCTTGAAACAGTTTTTCCGCTCGTTGACAACAAACATTTTCATGTCATCAATAAATACGAGGCTCGGAAACAATTGGGAATAGATCCACGTAAGAAATTTATTTTCTTTTGTGGTGCTTTGGTTCTCAAGGAAAAGCGCAAAGGTATGAAATATCTCATAGAGGCGCTTGAGATATTTAATAGCAAACTCACCGATAGTCAACGCAAGGAAGTATTGTTAGTTGCAGCTGGCACACATGCAGAAGAATTGAAGAAACAAGTGTGTGTTGATACGCTATGTGTGGGATATGCCCCCTATGAGCAATTGCCACTGTATTATTCTATGGCAAACATATTTCTCTCTCCTTCCATTGATGATGCTGGGCCATCAATGGTCAATCAGTCTTTGTCATGCGGAACACCTGTAGTTGCATTTAAGATTGGCACAGCACTTGACATGATACTAAATGAAAACACTGGATATTGCGCCGAAACATGTGATGCGAATGACTTTGCCAACGGAATTCTGTCTATTTACAATAGCACTCCTGAACAATTTGATACTATGTGTAAGGATTGTCGTAGGGTAGCGATGGAGAAAACCTCCGAGAAAAGTTTCGCCGATAATTTCTTGCGTATATATAAAAAGTACAACTCTTAAGGTTGTACACTCAGTATCAGATCTTTTATTGTTGTATGGTGACAAATGCCGATGATATGGCAAATGACACCAAGGTGAGTATGGTCACAAGAGCGGGTAGCCACGCATGACGGATGGGGTGGGGAGGCTCTACGTGCCACAGTGCTTTGGGACGGATGAATGACAGTCCGTATGTCACGATGCAGGCGAGGATAAAACCTCCGAGTATGTCGCCTGGATAGTGGAAACCGAGATATACCCGTGAGTAACAGATGAGCAACGTAAGGAGAGCCATTGTGATGCTGACCCAACGTGAACGAAGCCAGTGGCAGATGACAAATGTGAGCAACCACATGTTGGCACTATGAGCGGACGGCATGCCACATCCACTGCCATGTCTGCCATATACTATGTGCACTAAAGGTGCTATGGGGTTGTCGGGATTGCTGGGGCGCAGGCGTCCTATCCATGGACGTAGGATATGGGCATTGCCCCAGTCGGTGAAGAGCATGCCTATGCCAAAGACGAGGAGCACCGTGAGTGCTCCTCGCCATGAGTAGTTGCGCCACACCACATAGAGCAGACTGGTATAGAGCGGAATCCAGACAGTCTTCTGGCTCATCATCCACATGAAGGCATCGAGATACTCCGTGTGGTGGGCGTTTATTATAAAAAACAGTTGTTCGTCCATTTAGAAGAGATATGTCTTCTCAAGCCAGTAGCACAGTATGCCTGCTACGTAACCTACGAAGGCAATCCATGTGACATTTTTCATATACCAACCGAAGCTGATGTGCTCCAGGCCCATTACTACAACACCTGCTGCAGAGCCGATGATGAGCATAGAACCACCAACACCAGCACAGTAAGCCAGAAGCTGCCAGAACACACCGTCAACAACGAGGTTAGGTGCTGAGTCGATGACATACATCTTCATTGATGCTGCTACGAGAGGCACGTTGTCAACGATTGATGAGAGGATACCGATGGCACCAGTGATGAGGTAGTCGTTGCCGATAGACTCGTCAAGCCACTTACCCATTTCTGCCAATACACCAATCTCCGAAAGTGTTGCCACTGCCATGAGGATGCCAAGGAAGAACATGATGGTAGCGAGGTCTATGCGTGAGAGCAACTTGGTAACACGCTTTGCCATTGGGTCGTTTTCCTTCTTACGACGGTAGATGAGTTCGGTGACGGTCCACAGTACGCCGAGCACTGCAAGGATACCCATAAATGCAGGAAGCTCGGTGATGGTATGGAATACTGGTACGCAGCAGAGACCGCCTACGCCGATAGCGAAGATGAGTTTTTTCTGGAATGCTGATACTACATCTTCCCCTGCAGACTGCTTGTCTTCGATAGCAGGCAGTGCGCCCTTCAGGTGCATCTGCATAACGAAAGTAGGAACGATGAATGCAATGAAAGATGGTACGATAATCTCAGAGATTACGCCGAGAGCAGTAATCATCTTGCCGTTCCACAGCATGATGGTGGTAACGTCGCCGATAGGTGAGAAGGCGCCACCAGCGTTAGCAGCGATGATGACACAGACAGCATACCAGATACGGTCGTTCTTGTCCTGCACGAGTTTGCGCAGAATCATAATCATCACGATAGAGGTGGTGAGGTTGTCGAGCACAGCTGAGAGGATAGCAGTCATAAATGCAATCTTCCACAGCAGTGAACGCTTAGTCTTGGAAGCCAGCGCACCGCGTACCCAGTTGAAACCTCCGTGCTGATCGACAATCTCCACGATTGTCATAGCACCCATGAGGAAGAACAGTGTGGTGCCAGCCTCACCGAGGTTCTTCTCGATAGACTCTCCAAGTTCCCATCCTGCAGGGAGGAAGTTGCCGAGTAGTTCGGTATGACCAAGGGCGAGAAGCGTCCAGCAAACGACACACATAAGGACTGCGATGGCAGCCTTGTTGATTTTTGTCACGCTCTCAATGGCTATGAAGAAATAGCCAATGACGAAAGCCGCAACGATAATAGTAACTGTTGACATTTTTTGTATTGATATTTAAGAAATATAATAGTGTTTCAATCTTGCAAAGTTAGCACGTTTTTCTGAAACTGCAAAACTTTTTGCACATTTCATTAAAATTGTGCGTTAAATAGTTCGTTGGAGCATCATCTATTCGTCGTCGTCAAACATTTCATCGTCATCATCCCAACCAAACATTGCTGGCTCAACAAAGGCATCCATGGCACGGCGGTCTTTCTTTGTGGGACGTCCAGTGCCCTTCTGTCGGTCTATGAAACCAGAGATGCGCGACATCTCAAGGAGTTCGTATTGCTTGGGGTCGGTGACGTTTTCATAGACTTCGCTTATCAGTTTTGCTCCCACGCGATTCTCTATTGCATTGAGTATCTTGAAGGAGTAGGTGATAGGCGGTTTCTTCACGCTGATTACCTCACCGACCTTCACCGTGCGTGATGGCTTTATCGTGATGCCATCCTTGGTGACGCGTCCGTTCTTGCATGCATCAGCTGCTATGGAGCGTGTCTTGAAGATACGGCTTGCCCAAAGCCACTTGTCGAGCCTTGCTGTCTCCTGATATTTCAGTTTACTTTCCATTGTAGGCGTTCATGGTGCGGTCTATGCCGGCAAGTACGAAACTCTTGATGATTTCGCACGATGTTTCAATGAGCGGTGCGAGAGTCTGTTTGTCCTCGTCGCTGAACTTTGTCAGTACATAGTCTATCTGTGCGCCACGCTGAAACTCATTGCCTATGCCGATGCGGAGGCGTGCGTACTTTTGTCCTATCAACTGTTGTATGTGTCCCAGTCCGTTATGTCCGCCGTTTGAGCCATTGCCTCTCAGCCTCATCTTGCCGATAGGCAGGGCGAGGTCGTCAACTATGATGAGGAGGTGTTCCGTAGGTATGTTTTCTTTCTCTAACCAATAGCGCACGGCGTTGCCTGACAGGTTCATGAAGGTGGTGGGCTTTAGCAGAAACAGTTTGCGCCCCTTGACGCTTGTCTCTGCCACATATCCATAGCGACGGTCATCAAACGTCACGTCCTGTGCTTTGGCAAAGGCGTCAAGCACCATCCATCCTGCGTTATGTCGGGTCTCATGATACTCTGCTCCAGGATTGCCGAGACCTACTATGAGATATTTCTCCAATGTCAGTTGTGAGTTTAGTGGGGGATATAATTTAGGTGTTGTATGAAGAAAGGGCATCCTTGCGTTGGCCAAGGATGCCCTTTTTATATCTTCTGCTTCCTGATATTATTCAGCAGCAGCGGCAGCGGCAGCAGCCTGTGCTGCACGTGTCATCTTAACAGAACATACGATAACCTCAGCAGGTGTAGCCAGTTCGAGGCCTTCGAATGAGAGTGAACCAACCTTGATAGACTTGCCAATCTCAAGAGCTGTAACGTCGATGTCGAGTTTCTCAGGAATACGTGTGTAAGGTGCTGTTACCTTAATCTGACGTATAGAGAGTGACATGCGACCACCAAGGCGTACGCCGGCAGCAAGACCTACAAGGTTTACTGGTATGCCCACGGTGATAGGCTTCTCTGGTGTGATCTCGAAGAAGTCAACATGAAGTGGAGCGTCAGTAACTGGGTGGAACTGAAGTTCCTTCATGATGGCAATCTTCTTCTCGCCATCGATGTTGAGGTTTACTACATATACGTTTGGCGTGTAGATAGCCTTACGCAGTTCGGTGAATGGGATAACGAATGACTCTGCTACTGGCAGACCCTTCTCGTCCTTCTTCTCACCATAGATGTTACAAGGGATAAGTCCCTGCTTACGAGCTTCTCTTGAAGCCTTCTTGCCGAGGTCAGCACGCTTCTGACCGTTAAGTGAAATTTCTAACATAAAATTGTGTTACTCTAAATTAAGTTTTTGAAATTAAAATGCTTAATCTGCCATCACACATGGGGGTGCCTCTTGTCATCACTGACATTACGTCCCCCCCAAACGCGCGTTTTGCGATTTTGCGGGTGCAAAGGTAGTAAATATTTTTGACACAGGCAAATAAAACTGTAAAAAAAACATAAAAACGAAATGCTTTCTTTGTCATTATATATAAATATAGTACCTTTGCACGTGATATTCAAATACGAAACCAGTACTATAACACAGCGATCTAACCAATAGAGGACAACTTTTATGATTAACAGAGAACTAATAAGGATAAAGGCAGTTCAGTTAACCTATGCCTATTTCCAGAATGGCAACCACAACATAGACAATGCGGAGAAGGAACTGATGTTCTCTCTCACTAAGTCGTATCACCTGTATAAGACGCTGTTGCTGCTTATCGTAGCAGTGACAAAGATGGCGCGTAAGCATTATGACATAGCATCGGCAAAGGCTGAGCGTGAGGGCAGTACGGGACCTATAGGCCGTTTCGCTTTCAATAAGTTTGCTGTACAATTGGAGGAAAACAAACAACTCGCCGAGTATGCTGAGACGCAGAAGAATGTATGGGAAGACAAGGCTGAGTTTGTAAAGACTCTGTACGTACAGATGGAGCAGAGTGAGCCCTATAAGGAGTTTATCGCTTCGACTGATGATGACTACGAGACTCATCGGGAGTTGTGGCGCAAGCTTTATAAACTCTTTATCCAGAATAATGATGACCTCTGCGATACCTTGGAGGAAGACTCTATATATTGGAATGATGACAAGGAGGTGGTTGACACCTTCGTGCTGAAGACCATCAAGCGCTTCGACCCTGCTAACGGAGCAGACCAGGAACTCCTTCCGGAATATACCGATGAGGAGGATAGGGAGTTTGCACAGGGACTCTTCCATGCAGCAATCGTTAATGCTGATCAGTATCAGCAGTATATGACCGAGGCAAGTCGCAACTGGGACTTCTCACGTCTGGCATACATGGATGTGGTGATAATGCAACTGGCAATAGCCGAGATGCTGACGTTCCCCAATATACCCGTCAATGTGACAATCAATGAGTATGTCGAACTGGCAAAACTCTACTCTACACCACGTTCGGGAGGTTATATCAACGGCATGCTCGATGCTATAGCGCGTCATCTCATCGCAAGCGGCACCCTGCTCAAGACGATGCCGGAAAAGAAACCATCAAAGCGCTCAGGCAGTAAAGGTGCCAAACAGTCAAAAGAACAAACAAATCAAGATAAAAAACAGTAGAAAAAGATGACAAACACTATTCTCGCCGCTCAGGCAGGTGCCGGAGGCGGTTACTCTATGATTATCATGATGGTGGCGATATTCGCCATCATGTATTTCTTTATGATCCGTCCTCAGCAGAAGAAGCAGAAGGAGATAAAGAACTTCCAGAACTCTATCACCGAAGGCACAAAGGTTGTGACCGCCAGCGGTGTATATGGTACGGTGAAGCGTATCAATATGGAGCAGAACTCACTCGAAGTGGAGATAGCACGTGGTGTCACAGTGACTATCGATCGTGGGTATGTATTTGCTGATGCTGCAAGCCAGCAGATGAAGTAGTAATAGACACGCTACTCGTGGATACACTGTCTGTTCGAAAGAAATATAAGGATATGAGAGATTCCTTGCCTGTCTTTTCAAGCAAGGAGTTTCTCATATTTTGTTTTTTTCTTGCTATCAGTGCAACGTTCTGGTTTCTCTCTACGCTCAATGATACATACGAGAAAGAGTATCCGCTGCGTGTGGAGATAACCGATATTCCACACAATGTGGTCATCACCGAACCTCTGCCCGACACCATCCGTGTGGTGCTGCGCGATAAGGGTTACAGCCTCCTCGAGTATGCTTTCAATAATACGTTGCGTCCCATTCACCTGCACTTCGCACACTATGCCAAGGCAGGAGGTAAGGGCAGCATTACGCAGAATGACATACAGAAGATACTGAAGTTGAGGACTCTGGAGACGACCTCCATCACAGCCGTTAAGTCCGACCGTTGGGACTTCTATTACAGCTATGGCGAGATGAAGAAAGTCCCCATTGTGGTGGAGGGACAGTTGCTGCCGGCACCAAACTATTTCGTCACACGCACCGTGCTGACCCCCGACAGTGCTTCAGTATATGCTGCTACCAGTGCACTCGACACCATCAAGGCAGTATATACCGAACCGCAAAATATCGTGGATATCAAGGAGTCAGCCACCCATCATGTGGCATTGCAGAAGATAACAGGGGCACGCATAGAACCCTCCACAGTACGTATGAGTCTCATTGCTGAGCAGATGACAGAGGTGACGGTGAGTGTACCCATCAAACCTGTCAATGTGCCTGAGGGCGTGATGCTCAAGACCTTCCCTGCACGAGTGGACGTAAAGGTGACGGTGAGTCTGTCCAGTGCGTCACAGATAAAGCCCGAACTGTTTAATGTCGTAGCTGACTATAACGACCTGTCTGCCAACCCAAGTGAGAAGTTGAAGGTGAAGATTATGGTGCAGCCACGCGGTATAGTGCGCGCTGCGCTCAAGACAAACAAGGTGGATTATATCCTGGAGAACTTCTAAACTCCCATGAGGCGATATTGTGTAACAGGTGGCATAGGATCGGGTAAGTCATATGTATGTGACATGCTCAGGGCACGTGGTATAGCAATCTACGACTGCGATAAGGCTGCCAGGCATCTCATCAACACCTCGCCGGTCATTAAGCGTAAACTCATAGACCTCATAGGTCCACAGACATACATAGGCAAACGTTACAATACTGCTGCCGTGACAGAGTTTCTGTTGTCATCGGAGGCAAACAAACGCGCTATCAACGCCATAGTGCATCCAGCTGTGATGGATGACTTCTATGCCTCAGGCATGCAGTGGATGGAGTGCGCTATAATATACGAGGCAAATCTCGAAGGGTATGTCGATGAGATAATCGCTGTCACTGCACCACGAGAGGTGCGCATCCAGCGTATCATGGCGCGTGATGGTATCACCTATGATAAGGCTGCACAGTGGGTTGACGGACAGGCTGACCAACAGGAAGTGGCAAGACGTGCCGACTATGTCATAGTCAACGATGGCAAGGCAGACCTCAACAAACAGATAGATGAGATAATTAACAATTCACAATTCATAATTCACAATTCATAGTTTCTCATTAAAAAATTACTAATTGATATAATATGAGCAAGACAATTTTGGCCATTTCTGGCAAACCTGGACTTTACGAACTCGTATCACGAGGTAAAGGCACACTGATAGTTGAGAACATCACAGACCACAAGCGTATGCCAGCATTCGCAAGTGACCGCGTGACATCTCTCGGCGACATCGCGATGTACACCGATGAGGATGATAAGCCATTGGGAGAAATCCTCATAGCACTGCGTGATATGGAGGGTGGAAAGCAGGCAAGTATCAACTTCAAGAAGGCAAGCGGAGACGAACTCTTTGAGTACTTCGCCAAGTTCCTTCCCACTTTTGACCGTGACCGCGTGCACCCCTCAGACGTTAAGAAACTCATACAGTGGTACAATATCCTCATCACTGCAGGAGTAAACTTTGAGGAGGATCTCAAGCCTACTAACGGTGACAATATAGACGACCGCGAGGAATAAACTATGCACAACGACTCTGTAAATAATCCTGCAAAACCTGTCAATGACAGGGAAAAGGATGGTCTGAAGTTGCTCGGCAAGGAGACAAACTATCACAGCAACTACGCGCCGGAGGTGTTGGAGACATTCCAGAATATGCATCCCGACAATGACTACTGGGTGCAGTTCAACTGCCCGGAGTTTACCTCGCTGTGTCCTATCACCGGCCAGCCAGACTTTGCGGAGATAAAGATAATGTATATCCCCGACCAAAGGATGGTGGAGAGCAAGAGTCTCAAACTTTACCTCTTCTCTTTCCGCAATCATGGTGACTTTCACGAGGACTGCGTGAATATCATAATGAAGGACCTCATCAAACTGATGGACCCTAAATATATAGAGGTGACAGGTCTGTTCCTCCCACGTGGAGGTATCTCCATATATCCCTATGCCAACTACGGACGTCCTGGGACGAGGTACGAACAGATGGCTCTGCGACGTTTGGAATCCAAGCAAACGATGTAGTTCGTAAGTGTCACGTAGTCAAGTGCTTACGATGGTGTTCAGAAAAGGATATCTTTTTGCCCCCCAAAAGGTTATCTTTTAGCCTCTAAAAGGATATGTTTTAGCCCCTAAAAGGATACCTTTTCCAACACGAGGGGATTTACTCAATAAAAACAACAGTGATGAACAAACATTTTCACATACTCTGTTTCGCCGTTATCGTCATGATAGCGATGGGCATGGGAAGCTGTCATAAGAGTGCAGAGAAGATAGACGATGAGGGTTTAGTCATCGATGACTCCACTCCGGAAATCGTTGGCGACTCCATGCTTTACGGATTGTCATGCGATGGCACTTCAGACTCTGTCATCGTCATCTGGCCATTCCATGGTGACCCCATCACCATCAGCACCATCGATGCGAAGGAAAATCATCGCATAATAGGTAAACCCGAGATAGGCGATTGGGTCGGAGTGATGCGCGATCCAGCGGATAGCACCGAGGCGACAATGGTAGTAAACCTTGACGAACTGAAGGGAACGTGGACCTACCCCGTCATGCCAGTGATGAAGGAACTTCAGAATATGTCGAGAAGGGCACAGCGCCGTATGATGGCACACATCGACGACTCCATAAAGAACAACTTTATGATACCCCGTGAGTATGGTTTTACACTGAAGAGGGGCCATGTGGCACGTGCCGTAGGACGCATCATGCGTTCCAACTCCTTAGAGGATGACTCACCAGTGGTATATCCAGAGGTAAAGAACTATATTAAGTGGTATATGCTTAACGGACGTCTCGTACTCATCTCGGGCAACAATATGATGCATGGTTCGGCACAGCCACAAAAGCAGACATTATCCATGGATACCCTCGACCTGATAAGTCTCAGCGAGGATTCTCTCGTCCTTATGCAACATGGCGTGCGCTACGGATTCCACAGAAAACTCAATGCTATGGAAGCCAACAAGGAAGCACAGCAGAAGGCGATGCAACAGTAATACAATTCACAATTCATAATTCACAATTCATAATTACCAACGGGGAATGTCAAGAATCATTATGATTGGTGCTGGCGGCGTAGCTACCGTGGCAGCACACAAAATAGCACAAAACAGCGATGTCTTTACAGACTTTATGATAGCAAGCCGTCGCAAGGAGAAATGCGATGCACTGGTTGATGCCATTAAGGCAAGAAACTACAAGGGAACGATAAACCTGTACACAGCACAGGTGGATGCTGATGACGTGGAACAGCTTAAGGCGCTGTTCCGTGATTTCAAACCGGAGTTGTGTGTCAACCTTGCACTGCCATATCAGGACCTCACCATCATGGAGGCTTGCCTGGCATGTGGAGTAAACTATCTTGATACGGCGAACTACGAACCCAAGGATGAGGCTCATTTTGAGTATTCATGGCAGTGGGCATATAAGCAGCGCTTCGAGGAGGCTGGACTGACAGCTATACTCGGCTGTGGTTTTGACCCAGGTGTATCTGGCATATATACAGCCTATGCAGCGAAGCATCATTTTGATGAGATACACTACCTCGATATCGTCGATTGCAATGCTGGCAACCACCATAAGGCTTTCGCCACAAACTTCAATCCTGAAATCAATATTCGCGAGATAACGCAGAAGGGACTGTACTACAAGGATGGTGAGTGGATAGAGACAGAACCTCTCGAGATTCACAAGGCACTGACATACCCTAATATCGGCCCACGTGAGTCATACCTCATGCACCATGAGGAGTTGGAGTCATTGGTAAAGAATTATCCTACCATCAAGCAGGCACGCTTCTGGATGACCTTCGGTCAGCAGTACCTCACATACCTTGACTGCATACAGAATCTTGGCATGAGCCGTATCGATGAGATAGAGTATGAGGCTCCTCTGGCTGACAACCCAGACAAGAAGGTAAAGGTGAAGATAGTACCACTGCAGTTTCTCAAGGCTGTGCTGCCTAACCCTCAGGACTTGGGAGAGAACTACGACGGCGAGACGAGTATCGGTTGTCGCATTCGTGGCATCAAGGATGGTAAGGAACTCACCTACTACGTCTATAACAACTGCAAGCACCAGGAGGCATACGAGGAGACGGGCATGCAGGGAGTAAGCTACACCACTGGTGTGCCTGCCATGATTGGAGCCATGATGTTCTTCAAGGGTCTGTGGAAGAAACCAGGAGTATGGAACGTAGAAGACTTTGACCCAGACCCATTCATGGAACAGCTTAACATACAGGGACTCCCCTGGCATGAGGTGTTTGACGGAGACCTGGAGTTGTAGTTAAGAGATAATA
>JAGCPC010000050.1 GCA_017642485.1 Prevotella sp.
AGCGTGTATGTGCCTAAGACCCTGAGCAAGGAGGAGAAGCAGGCCATTGAGCAGTTCAAGGGCAGCGACAACTTCAAGGGCGACAAGCAGACCCGCGACTCTATCTTCCAGAAATTCAAGAATTACTTTAATTAATATATTAATAAGGTATAGCTATGACATATCAGGAAACGTGTGATTACCTGTTCAACCAACTGCCAATGTTTGAGAAACAGGGTGCCGACGGCTACAAGGAGGGGCTGGCCAATAGTCATGCACTTGACGAGCATTTTGGTCATCCACACAAAAAGTATCTCACGATACACGTGGCCGGCACCAACGGCAAGGGATCATGTGCTCACACGCTTTCTGCTATTCTGCAGATGTGCGGCTACAAGGTAGGACTATACACCTCGCCACATCTGGTTGACTTCAGCGAGCGCATCCGCGTGAACGGTCAGCCCATCAGCGAGGAGTATGTGGTAAAATTTGTAGAAAAGGAGAGATCATTCTTCGAGCCTCTGCATCCCTCATTTTTCGAACTCACCACGGCAATGGCATTCAAGTACTTTGCCGAGATGGAGGTTGACATAGCCGTAATAGAGGTAGGACTGGGCGGCCGTCTGGACTGCACCAACATCATCACCCCTATCCTATCGGTTATCACCAACATCGGTATGGACCACACCCAGTTCCTGGGCACCTCGCTCGAGCAGATTGCTATGGAGAAGGCAGGTATTATTAAGAAAGGTGTGCCCGTGGTAATCGGCGAGACTACCCCCGAGACACGAATGGTGTTCGAGGCTATAGCAGGCGAGAACAAGGCCCCTATCACATTTGCCGAGGACAACAAGCAGATTATCTCTGTATCGACAGGCGCCAAAGGCTTGGAGTATCAGACCAAGAGTTTCGGAATAATCAGAGGAGAACTGAACGGAAGCTATCAGGAAAAAAACACAAATACCATACTATGCGCCGTACAGCAGCTTGAAGCCCTAGGCTTTATGCACGCCGTGAAGTGCGAAGCTAACACAAAATGCCAGAACCGCGAAGTACGCCAGGCATTTTCGCACGTATGCAACCTGACCGGCCTGAAGGGTCGCTGGCAGAAGGTGAGCGAAGCACCACTGACCATCTGCGACACAGGTCACAACGTGCCAGGATGGATGTATCTTAGCATGCAGCTCAAGAATATCAAGTGCAACCGCATGCATATAGTGTTTGGTATGGTAGACGACAAAGACATACAGGGAGTGATGGACCTGCTGCCACAAAACGCAACGTATTATTTTACAAAAGCCAACAATAAAAGAGCAATTTCGGAGAACGTATTGAAGCTGTACGGACAGGGCAAAAACCTGATTGGCGAAGCCTATCCCGACGTAAAATCGGCCTACGAAGCTGCAAAGGCTGCTGCTGATAATAATGACTTTGTGTTCGTTGGAGGTAGCAGTTATGTGGTAGCAGACCTGCTAAAAAACTGTATTTAGAGTTTTTTAATACTACAACAACACTTTTTTCGTCGAAACGTTCGTCAATTTCGTTTTTTTTCTGTTACTTTGCAGAAAAATAAATTTTTAACTAAAAACATAACAGTATGGCGAACACTACAGAGACAGTGAATCTGTGCGGCCTGAAGCGCGAAGACTTCCAGGCCACTATCAACGGTAAAAAAACCGACTTGTACATTCTTAGAAACCGTAAGGGATATGAAGTGGCAATCTCAAACTATGGAGGTGCCATTTGTGCTATTATGGTTCCTGGAAAGGATGGCAAAGTAGCTAATGTTATCCAGGGTCACAACGACATCAAGCAGCTGACCAGCGGAAACGAGCCTTACCTCTCTACCCTCATCGGTCGTTGGGGTAACCGCATCTGCAAAGGACAGTTTGTATTGAACGGCAAGGATTATCAGCTGGCACTTAACGACGGACCTAACCACCTGCACGGCGGAAACATCGGTTTCAACGCTAAGGTTTGGGACGCACGCCAGATGGGACCACGCTCATTGGCCCTGCATCGTATTTCATCTTATGGCGAGGAAGGTTTCACAGGCGAACTCGACGTTACGGTAGAATTTACATTCACCGACCAGAACGAGCTGGTGATCGAGTATCTGGCTACCACCAACAAGAAGACCATCGTGAACCTTACACATCACGCATTCTTCAGCCTGGCTGGTACCGCTGATCCTACACCAAGCATCAACGACCAGATCTGCGAGATCAACGCCGACTTCTATCTGCCTACAGATGCTACAGCTATCCCAACAGGTGAGATCCTGAAGGTTGAGGGTACTCCATTCGACTTCCGCAAGCCAAAGGCATTCGGACAGGATATCGATGCTGACAACGAGCAGATTAAGTTTGGTCATGGTTTCGACCACAACTACGTGCTGAACAAGCAGGAAGAGGGCGAGCTCTCATTTGCTGCCAAGGTTACCGATCCTAAGAGCGGCCGCACTATGGAGGTTTACACCACCGAGCCAGGTCTGCAGCTCTACTCAGGCAACTTCCTGAACGGATACAAGGGTGCCAACGGCTGCACATTCCCACATCGTTCGGCAGTTTGCTTCGAGGCACAGCACTTCCCCGATTCACCAAACCGTCCGTACTTCCCAAGCGTAGTACTGAATCCCGGACAGAGATACAAGCAGAAGACTATCTACCGTTTCGGTGTAGTCGAGTAATAAAACCAAACCATCTTTTTCTAAATTATTGACACAATATGACTGAGACAAATAAGAATGGCAAAGTGATTGCCATTGTCACGATGTGTTTCATCTTCGC
>JAGCPC010000051.1 GCA_017642485.1 Prevotella sp.
CTCCTCAAAGTCGGCAGGAGCATAATCATACTTCTCGGCATCGGCGTAGCCACGCTCTTTCAGTTCTACTATATGCTTGAGCAAAGGATGGCTCAAGTGAAACTTAATCTCGGGATTGTCAGTATAAAAGTTTGCCATTTCTGTGATTATTTGTAGTAGTTGGGGGGTTAAAGGAGTTATAGGAGTTAAAGACAATAGAAATTGTTATTGATGGACAGCTGAGAAATTCTCAATACCTCGTGAATAAGCATTTAGCAATCTGCTGGAATCTTCAATCATTATTTCAAGTTCTGTATAGTCACTATCAGACACATAATTCAGATCTTTTGCAAGAATTATATAGTATCGACATTCCTCCAAACTTCCTTGAGCAATATTTAAGAATCTGAGTTTCTCTTGCTTTGACAGTCTTCTATATCCTTCCGCTATATTGGCAGGTATTGACACTGCAGCTCTCGTAAACTGTGACACTAGACCAAATCTTTCCCATTCGGGAAACTTTTTGCACACAGAATAAACCTTCACGACAAATTCGTGAGATTTCTGCCAAGCTACGATATCAGTGAAACTCTTGCTCGCCATAGCTATTGTCTTTAACTCCTAAGCGGCTGCAAGCCGCGATAACTCCTTTAACTCCTGATTTCTACTATTTATTATTCTGTTTATAATACTTTATCAGTTTAGGAACAACCTCCTCCACCGTGCCGTTAATAACATAGTCGGCGATAGTGTTGATAGGAGCCTCGGGGTCGTTGTTCACTGATATGATAATGCCTGAGTCCTGCATACCGGCGATGTGCTGTATCTGTCCTGAGATACCACAGGCGATATACACCTTCGGACGAACGGTGACACCCGTCTGACCTATCTGACGATCGTGATCCACCCATCCTGCATCCACTGCGGCACGGCTTGCGCCCACCTCGGCATGCAGCTCCTTAGCCAGTTCGAAGAGTTTGTCGAAACCCTCCTTCGAGCCTACGCCGTAGCCGCCAGCCACGATTATTGGCGAACCCTTCAGGTTGTGCTTAGCCTGTTCCACATGGCGGTCGAGCACTTTTACTACATACTCCGTCTCGGGCACGTACTTGGCTACGTCATGCTTGATGACCTCGCCCTTGTAGTTCTCGTCCAGTACCTCTTTCTTCATCACGCCCTCGCGCACGGTAGCCATCTGTGGTCTGTGCTCTGGGTTTACGATGGTGGCAACGATGTTACCGCCGAAGGCAGGACGAATCTGCATCAGCTGCTTCTCGTAGTGCTTGGTCACCAGTTCGCCAGCCTCGTTCTTCACCTTCATGTCGAAGTCGTCTATCTCCAACTCCGTGCAGTCGGCTGTCAATCCGCTAAACAGTGCCGATGACACACGTGGACCCAGGTCACGCCCTATCACCGTAGCACCCAGCAGACAAATCTGTGGCTTCTCCTCCTTGAAGAGGTTCACCACCAGCGCCGTGTGAGGGTTCGTAGTGTAGGGGAACAGCCCCTCTGCATCAAAGATGTGCACCCTATCTACACCATATTTCATCACCTGCTTCTCCACACCGTCGAGCTTAGAGCCAGCGATGATACACTCCAGCTGCACTCCCAGCGTGTTGGCAAGTTTCCTGCCCTTAGTGAGCAGTTCCAGGGCCACATCCTTCACCTGTGTGCCCTCTATCTCGCAATATACAAATACGTTGTTCATCTTACCCTATTATCTTCTCACTAATCAGTTCCTTCATCAAGCTGTTGATATCCTCGTCACTGCCCGTCATGGTGCGTGACTCCTTAGCCTTGAACACTATGTTCTCCACCTTCTTCACGTTGGTAGGCGAACCCGCCTTGCCTATCTGCTGTGGGTCGCAGTCTATGTCGGCAGCACCCCACTGCGTAATGTCAAGGTAAGGTTTGTTAGGGTTAAGGTTAAGGTTAGCGTCATTGCGCTCCAGCGCAACAGTCGCCCTCTTATATTTCATCACACGCTTAGCGTTACGAGGACGGCAAGGAGCAGCCGAGCCGTTCACCGTCACCACCAGGGGCAGCGGAGCCTCTACGGTCTCCACGCCACCGTCTATGTGGCGCTTGATGACCACCTTCTTAGCCTCTTCATCCAGCGACAGTATCTCCTCGGCGTATGTCACCTGCGTCAGACCCAGTTTCTCAGCTATCTGCGGACCCACCTGCGCCGTATCACCATCGATAGCCTGTCTGCCACCGATAATTATATCCACACCAAGGTTCCCGTTATCGTTAAGGTTAGGGTTAGCGTTAAGGTTAGCGTTAGCTATTTTTCTTATCGCCTGCGCCAGCGTGTAGCTCGTAGCCAGCGTGTCAGCACCGCCCAGTGGACGGTCAGTCACCACATAGCCCTCGTCGGCACCCCTGTAGAGCGCCTCACGTATCACCTCCGCACTCTTTGGCAGACCCATCGTAACAACTGAGATAGTAGAGCCAGGGAACTTGTCCTTCAACTGAAGAGCCTGCTCCAAGGCGTTAAGGTCGTCTGGATTAAAGACGGCAGGCAACGCCGAACGGTTGATGGTGCCCTCTGGGGTCATCGCATCAGGTCCCACGTTGTGCGTGTCAGGTACCTGCTTAGCAAGTACAATAATTTTTAAACTCATAAGTATCTATGTTAAATTTCTAATTATTTTATTACCACGGAGTTGACTACCGGCTCCAGATACTTCACGTACTCCGCCTCCTTAGCCAGCGGAGCCTTGATGGTGCCTGCTACACCCTTGGTGCCTGAGCCTATCACGGCAAAGTCCCACTCTACGAATTTCTCCTTCTCAGGATCTTCCGGATCATCCTTCGTCACCTTGCGCATGGTCAGTTTGTTACCCTTCACCACTGGTTTGTCGCATGTCCAGTCCGAGAAACTGCCCGAGTGCATGAAGTGCAGGTTATTGGCATACTCGCCCAACTGTCCTACGGTAGGACCTGCCACGTTGTAGGTAGCATTGATGGTCAGTTCGTCATCATTCGCCGAAGCAGCAAAGAGAACGCCTATCATACCTGGCTCAGCGTCAGCATCCATATCCTCCACGCTACCTCCTGTGGGGTATGCTATAGAAAACAACTTACCCTCCCAGATCTTCATATCCTGCGCACCAACAGTGAGCACACATGCTACGGCGAGCACACATGACAATAATAATTTCTTCATCGACTTTTTAGTTTGTTTTGTTTGTAGTTATATCCTTAAAAAAAATACAGGGGACAAAGGTACAAAAAAAAATCCATTCGTGCAAATTAAAATCACATGTGTGTACGCAAGGAGTTAAGGAGTTCAGACATTTGCTTCAGTTAAACAACAACCATAGTCAAAGGTATTGTTTTAGCTTACAAAAACTTAAATATTTCCTAATTTAACAAAAAATCAAAAAACATTCAACTTTTTTCAAAAAAGAAATGTCACCACATATTTAAAAATATCGTACCTTTGCAGCAACAAACTACTACTAATAAACCGATAAACTACACATGCTTATGAAAAAAATCTTTTTGACAATGGTGGTGGCGATGATGAGCATCGTTACCATGCAGGCGGAGGGGTATGACTACCCCTACCTGACATTCCAGACTACGTCAGGGGAACTGACATCGGTAGCGGTGGAAGGGCTCTCACTGACGGTGGACGGTGGCAACATCGTGACATCCGCTGGGGCTACGTTTGCCCTGAGCAGTCTCGACAAGATGTACTTCACCAGTGCCGACGTGACGGCTATTGACAACGTCAGTGCTAACGATAACGCTAACCTTGACGGCAGCGTGACCGTCTATACGCAGGACGGAGCGAAGGTGGGCGCTTTTGCCAACATGAAGTCTGCCCTCCCCCAGTTGCCTAAAGGGGCTTATATTATAAAAGGTGGAAGTGGAACCATTAAAGTGATGAAGCAATGAAGAAGAAAACCTTAACCTTAACCTCAACCTTAACCTTAACATTAGTGTTAGCGTTAACGTTATCGTTCCCGTTATATACAGAGGCTCAGACGCTGAACGTGAAG
>JAGCPC010000052.1 GCA_017642485.1 Prevotella sp.
ACACCAGCGAATATCTCTATAAACAGACTTACCAGCAAGGGCAGTATCATCACACTCAGCACTATGGCTCCTGACATGAGGGTGTAGCCCGATGTGGCTGTGCCTATGGCAGGACCCACCACGTCACTTATCAGTGGCACTATCACCAGCGTGCCCCATACACCGTATATCACTAAGGGCAGCGATGCCAGTATGTCGAGCAACGGGTAGATATAGCGCCTCACCACCGAACGGGAATATTCCGTCAGCAGCACCGCCATGAGCAGCGATATAGGCAGGGCTATGACTATTGATACGCCAGTGACATAGAAGGTGCCGATGATAAAGGCGAGAAAGCCAAACTGATTCTTCATCGGTTTCCATTCTGATGCCGTGAGCAAGTCCCATAGCGAGTGCTCCTGCAGTATGTCGGCAGACTTTAGGTACAGGCCTATTGCCATCGCCACCACCAGTATCATTGAGAATACCGTGAAGGCTGTCATCAGCGCCCCTGCTGCTTTATCTTTAGCTATCCTGTAATTCATCCTTTTAATTTTAACTGTGAATTGTGACATGACTCGAAGAGATGAGCCGAAGGTGAATAATATGATGAGCTTTGCGAACTAACTGTGAATTGTGAATTATGAAAACGCTCCATCCAGATACTTTTGCGTCAGTTCGTTCTGCGGGTTATTGAAAATGTCCTTTGCCGGTCCAGCCTCTATCACTTCGCCAAGATACATGAAGATGACGTAGTCAGCCACTCGCTGAGCCTGTTGCAGGGTGTGAGTCACCATCACCACGGTGTAGTCTTTCTTCAAGTCCACAAACAGCTGCTCCACCTTCTTCGACGATATAGGGTCGAGCGCCGAGGTACTCTCGTCGGCAAGCAGCACGGTGGGTTCCACTGCCAGCGAACGTGCCAGACACAAGCGTTGCTGCTGACCGCCTGACAATCGTGCGGCAGGTTGCTTCAAGCGATCCTTCACCTCGTCCCACAGTCCTATGCTCTTGAGGTAATGCTCCACCACAGCCTTGAGTTTCTCATTGCCTCTGATGCCGTGTATCCTACATCCGTATGCTATATTGTCATATATCGACATGGGCAGTGGGCATGGGCGTTGCGGTACTAGTCCTATGTGGCGACGCAGCTCTATCTTGTCAGCACCGTGCGAGGTCACTATATTGTGGTCGCCGAGCCATATATTGCCATCTATCTTCACACCCTCCGTAGTGTCGATGATACGGTTGAAGGTGCGCAGCAGGGTCGATTTGCCACAGCCTGATGGACCAATGATACACGTTATCTTGTTCTTAGGTATCTCCGCCGTCACGTTCTTCAGTATGTGGGCACCACCGATGTGTATGTTCAGGTCTTTTACCTTGATGCCGTCGTGCTCTAATGGAGCAAACTTATGAATGGGGTCAAATGTTGCCATATTTTCCAAAAGGGGTTACGTTTTTTTACTGTTACTAATACTTCTGCACCGTCCTTGTGCACTACCGTTATGCGGTGCGTATATCCATATTCCAGGTCGCGCCATGATTCGGGCAGGTGGGCTATCTGTCTTGCAAACAAGGCATTTCCCGTCACCACCCTGAATTTTCCCTCTGTAGCATACCTGCCTGAGTATTTCCCTTCCTTCAGGAAATTGTCAGGATGCCTCTCGCCATTGCGTTCCACAAAGAAATTGCCCGCTGCTATCAGTGTGCCATATTTCTTCACCGTCAGGTAGAGTGACTCCAGTGCATCTGGTTCCAGATAGTCTGCTCCGTCAAGGTACATCACCCACTCTCCCGTGGTTAGTTCCAGTCCCTTTCTGCGAGCCTCCTGCACACTCACCTCTTCATCCAGTCTCACGTAGCGCATTCGCCTGTCTATAAGGTACGATCGCACCTGGTACTCACTCCTGTCGCTTGAGGCACGGTCTATCACCACCGCCTCCCATTTCTGCGCTGTCTGTGCCACTATCGACTGCAGAGCTGATATTATGGTTGCTTCATCGTTATGTAGGGTTACTATTACGCTTATCATACACCTTTTTACCTTTTATAAAAAAATAATCATGTTTTCTATTAGTTTAATTCTCAAGTGTCAAATATGTGAGTGCAAAGGTACGGGCTTTCTTTTACTTCCGAAATCCCACGTTTGTACCACTCGTATCGCAAACGTTAGTTATTAGACGGCATAGTATCACATACATTAGTTACTCGGATGCCATTATTATGCTATTTCGTGCAAGCAGATTTAGCCTTACCTTTGCAACCAGGAAATTAAACTAAAGTAATAAACCACTCATTATTCATTATTAAAAGATGTCACAGATAGCAAGAAATATCGAAGGACTGATAGGCAACACTCCGCTGCTGGAGCTGTCGAAAACGGAGAAGGCACTGAAGCTTAAGGGAAGTGTGCTTGCAAAATTGGAGTTTGCTAATCCTGGTCGCAGCGTGAAAGACCGCATCGCCCTCGCCTTGATAGAACAGGCTGAGAGGGACGGGCTGATAAATAGGAATACCACGATAATAGAGCCTACGAGCGGCAATACGGGAGTGGGACTTGCCATCGTGGCTGCATCACGTGGATACAGGATAATACTCACCATGCCCGACTCTATGACCATAGAGCGCAGGAAACTGCTACAGGCTCTTGGTGCACAGCTGGAGCTGACACCTGCCTACGAGGGTATGCCTGGTGCCATACGCAAGGCTCAGCAACTGGCAAGGGAGATAGGCAATGCTTTTATTCCACAGCAGTTTGCTAACAAGGCTAACCCTGAGGCGCATCGCAAGACAACAGCGCAGGAGATACTCCGCGATACTGAGGGTAAGGTGGATATATTCATTGCTGGTGTGGGTACTGGCGGTACGATAACTGGCGTGGGCGAGGTGTTGCGCCAACATAATCCTGACGTGAAGATTATAGCCGTAGAGCCTCATGACAGTGCGGTGCTGAGTGGTCACAAGCCTGGTCCTCATAAGTTGCAGGGCATAGGCGCTGGATTCGTGCCTACGGTGCTCAACACAAACGTATATGACGAGATATTCCGTGTTAAGAACGAGGATGCCTTTGAGACTGCACGTGTGCTTGCTGAGCAGGAGGGACTGCTGGTGGGTATATCATCGGGAGCTGCTGCTTTTGCTGCTATTGAGGTGGCAAAGCGATTGGAGAATCAAGGTAAGAACATAGTGGTGCTGCTTCCTGATACTGGTGAGCGTTACCTGTCAACATCGCTCTTTGATGTGGAGGATTAGTAGGAATAAAGTATAGAGTATAGAGTGTAAAGTATAAAGGTATAAAGTATAGAGTATAAAGCGTAAATAAGGGATTAGACTATGGCAGAACAAAAGAAACTATCACTCATCGCCTTTTCGGGCGATTACGACAAGCTGACAGCGGTATTCACTCTCGCTACGGGTGCTGCTGCAGTGGGCTATGAGGTGAACATATTCTTCACCTTCTGGGGACTGGATGCTATCAAGCAGAAACGCGGTCGTGCCTTCATCGGCGCTGGCTGGCTGACAAAGATTTTCGGCTATATGATGGGTGGACTAAGTGTCACACCTAACAGTCGCTTCAACTTCCTCGGCATCGGTCCTAAGATATTCCGTTACCTCATGAGGAAAAACAATGTGGCAACGCTCGAGGAACTGGTGGAGGCAGCAGGAGCACTGGGTGTCAATATGTACGCCTGTGAGATGGCTATGCATGTACTCGGTCTGAAGCAGAGCGACTTCATACACGAAGTGAAGGACGTGCTCGGCGTGGCTACATTCCTCAACATCAGCGAAGGAGGAAGAACTCTATTTATTTAGCTAAATATTAAACAAAGAAAACATGGCAAATTACACATTAGACATAACAAAGGAACACTGCCCCATGACCTTCGTTAAGACGAAGCTGAAGCTGGCGCAGTTGCAGGAAGGCGACATCCTCGAGGTGCTACTCGCCGAGGGCGAACCTCTTGAAAACGTGCCACGTTCGGCAAAGGAACAGGGCTACGACGTACTCAGCGTGGAGCCAGTAGGCGACGGCGTGCACAAAGTGACGATAAAAAAATAGTATAAAGTATAATGAATAATGTATAATGTATAAAGTATAAAGACTTATGGCAGACAACAACATTCAGCGTAGTATTACTACCCAGACAGCTCGCAAACTTGCGAACACCACCAAGACAACCCCTCAGATGGGTTCTATCACCCCTCGTCTCTTACTCAAGCTCCTTCCTTGGACCCAAGTGGAGAGTGGCACCTATCGTGTTAACCGCACTAAGGTGGAACTGAAGAAGGCTGATCGCATTCAGATACAGTATTTCGAGGGCGAACCAAGTTTCACGGCTAAGAACCTCCGTGCCGTTCCTGTGTTTCAGCACATCGATGAGGACATAGTGACCCGCTTGGCACAGAACTTCAAACCTGTAGAGGTGGCTCGTGGCAAAAACCTCGTCACTCAGGGTAAGGACAAGCAGAAATTCTTCATCGTGGCAAACGGTCAGGCAGAGGTTATCTCTACTGGCACTCATGGCGAGGAACTGCGCATAGCACTCCTTGGCGACGGCGAATACTTCGGTGAGGCAGACCTTCTGAGCGCTGCTGAGTCAACGGTTTCGGTACGTGCTGTTACTGACTCAGTGTTCCTTCAGCTCGACACTCCTGTATTGGAACAGATTATCAAGGATACGCCTCACTTCCGTGAGCAGTTCAACAATGCCGTAGAGGAGCACCTGCGCCTCAAGGCTACCGTCAACGACCACGGTGAGAAGCATATTGACCTCGTCAGCGGTCATGAGGAGGACAATGTCATTCCTGAGACATATATCGATTACGAGGAGAACCCTACAGAATATTCTCTCAACACCCTGCAGACCGTAGTACGTGTTCACACCCGTGTGAGCGACCTCTACAATGCTCCTTATAACCAGTTGGAACAACAACTGCGCCTCTCCATCGAGTCTATCAAGGAACGCCAGGAGTGGGAACTCATCAACAACAAGAAGTTTGGACTGTTGGCACAGGTGTCACCAGGCTACAAGATCAGCGCACGCTATGGCACACCCACTCCAGACGACCTCGACGAACTGCTCTCACTCGTATGGAAGGAGCCAGCATTCTTTATCGCTAACCCACGTGCTATCGCTGCCTTTGAGCGTGAGTGCACATGGCGTGGTGTACCACCAGTGGCTATCGACCTCTTCGGCACCAAGGTTATCACATGGCGCGGAGTACCTATCATCCCTTCCGACAAGGTGGAGATAAAAGGTCAGTACCTCACCAACCGTGGCGTAGGCACCACCGACATCATACTTGTGCGTGTGGGTGAGAAGGAACAGGGTGTCATCGGTCTGCACCAGAGCGGCATCCCTGGCGAGATAGCACCATCACTCTCTGCACGCCTCATGGGCTTAGATCAGTTTGGTGTGGCAAGCTATCTGCTGACAAAGTACTTCAGTCTTGCTACCCTCACCGACGATGCCATCGCCGTACTTGAGAATGTTGAGGTAGGCTACTACCACGATTATCAGCACAGAAATCAGATTGAAAAATAATGATAGACGATATTAACATAGCAAACCTGCCAGGTATAGGAAGCATACCCCAGATTGCTGTGCCTAACGAAGTACCAGAGGAACCACCTCACCCAGCTGATGTTACTGCTGTACCTTCAAGCGGAGCAGTGCCACAGGGAGCACCCTCTGTACCTTCCCCAGGTGGAGACTACTCCATTCCTTCAAGCGGGATAGGCAGTGGGGCTACCATCGGAAGTGGTCCTATTGGAACGCTCAGCCCCGAAGAGTGTCAGCTGTTCCGTGGAGTGGTGGAGAAATTCTTCCCTGAGGAAACACTATCCGCCCCCTCTCTCACTACTGAGAGCGGAAACTCTCCGTCAGTTTTAAGGGGGGAGTCCGCAGCTGACGACACAGCCCTCAACGATACTGAGACGGTGCTTCGCGAGAATGGCTTCGGCATAGGCATTCCTGAGACGAAGTTGGTGCAGAATCTCAACTACGAGGAGGCTGACGTGCTCAACTCCGACCAGGTGCGCGGACAGTTTCCCATACTCAATCAGAAAGTGAACGGTCACGACCTTATATGGTTTGACAATGGTGCTACGACACAGAAGCCACTGCGTGTCATCGACGGACTGTCAAAGTTCTACAAGACTGACTACTCCAACATACATCGTGGAGCCCACACCCTTGCGGCACGCTCTACCGACCAGTATGAGGCAGCACGCCAGAAGGTGGCCGACTTTATCAATGCACCGTCACAGGAGAATATAGTGTTCGTGCGTGGCACCACTGAGGGCATCAACCTCATAGCCCACACCTTTGGCAGGAAGTTCCTTCATGAGGGCGACAACGTCATCGTGTCAACCCTCGACCACCATGCCAACATCGTGCCGTGGCAGCAGATAGCCAAGGCACAGGGAGCTGAGTTGCGTGCCATACCCGTTGACCAAAACGGCGACCTCATCCTCTCTGACCTTGAGCGCCTTATCTCGCCCCATACGAAGTTTGTCTCCGTGGGTCATGTCAACAACACCTTCGGCACCATCAATGATGTGCGCAGCATCATACGCATAGCACACTCACACGGCATCCCCGTGCTCATTGACGGCGCACAGTCCATAGCCCACACCAAGGTCGATGTGCAGGAGCTCGACGCAGACTTCTTCGTCTTCTCTGGCCACAAGATCTATGGCCCTTCAGGCATCGGCGTGGTATATGGCAAGAAGGAGTGGCTCGCCCAACTGCCCCCTTGGCAGGGTGGTGGCAACATGATTAAGGATGTCACCATTGAGAAGACTGAGTTTAATGCACCCCCAGCACGCTTCGAGGCAGGCACGCCTAATATAGCCGATGCCATCGGACTGGGTTATGCCCTCGATTTCGTCAACTCTGTAGGCATCTACAACATAGAGCGCCATGAGCACGAACTCACTGAGTATGCCCGTCAGCAGATAGCACGCATACCAGGTATCACCATCATAGGCAACCCCAAGCACCGCGTCAGTGTCATCTCGCTCGACATACCAGGCATCCCTGCCCCCGAGGTTGGGCAGTTGCTCGACAAGGAGGGCATAGCCGTGCGTGCTGGTCACCACTGTGCACAGCCAGCCCTTCGTGCCTTGGGTTACGAGATGTCTGTGCGCCCTACCTTCGCCGTATATAATACGAAGGAGGAGGTTGACCGCCTCGTGATAGCATTACAGAAAATAGTAGCTGACAGAACATGAGAAAAACTCTGACACAGACAATCAAAGACACCACGAAGTCCCTTTCCTCGCCCGAGAGCGTAAAGGGACTTCTTCACCAAAAGCTCGACCATGTGCCGCTGCCCTCTAACAGCGCGCTGGAGGAAATCATACAACTGGCACGCGAGATACTCCTTCCAGGATATTTCGGACAGTGCAAGGTAGGTCAGGACACCCTCGACTACTACATCGGTGTGTCACTCGAAAATCTATATAGCAAACTGAAGAAACAAATTGTTGCAGGACTCTGTTTCGACCTCCGTAAGGAGGACGGCGAGGTGAACATCGACCCCATACGCGAAAAGGCAGCGTTTATCACCACTCTGCTCATAGAGCGCTTGCCTGGAATACGTGAGGTGCTCGCTACCGATATCGATGCAGCCTACAAGGGCGATCCCGCCGCCACATCGTTTGGCGAGATAATAGCCTGCTATCCTGTCATACGCACCCTGTGCAACTACCGCTTTGCCCATGAGCTCCACGAACTCGGCGTACCCCTCATACCACGTATGATAACTGAGATGGGACACTCTGAGACAGGTATCGACATACACCCTGCCGCCAAGATAGGCACTCATTTCACCATCGACCACGGCACTGGTGTAGTAATCGGTTCCACCTGCATCATAGGCAATCGTGTGAAACTGTATCAAGGCGTGACGCTCGGCGCACTCTCCTTCCCACTCGATAGGGATGGCAACCCCATCAAGGGCATAGCGCGCCACCCTATCATAGGCGATGACGTCGTAATCTATAGCAACGCCTCCATTCTGGGCCGCATAACCATCGGCGACCGCTCAGTCATAGGTGCCAACAAATGGATAACTGAGAATGTGGCACCTGACAGTAAGATATACACCAACTTCCGTGGTCATCGCGGCTACGAGGATGGCACGGGGATATAATAATATTCACAAAAAGGGATTAAACAAAAATGAAGAAACAGACTATTGCTACTACTACTAATTATCAGAAGCCTGATGCCTATGGGGCATTGAGCATGCCGGTATATCACTGTTGCGCCTTTGAGTTCGATACGGCAAAACACATGACCGACTCCTTCACGGGACGCGTACCTGATCCTGAATATGTACGCGTGATGAACCCCACCGTCACCTTCTTCGAAAACCGCGTCAAGGCACTTACCGATGCCGCCAACGTCTTTGCCTTCAACTCAGGTATGGCGGCCATCACCAACGTGCTGTTGTGCTTCGTCAAGGCAGGTAAGAATATTGTCACCAGCAACCACCTCTTCGGCAATACTGTAAGCCTTATGCGCAATACGCTGGGACCCCTCGGCATTGAGACCCGCGAGGTCAACCTGCTCGACCTTGATGCCGTCCGTGCGGCTGTTGACGACGACACCGCGTGCGTTTTCCTTGAAATTATCACCAACCCCCAGATGGAGGTTGCAGATCTCTCAGCCTTGGCAGAGATAGCCCATGCCAAGGGGGTGCCGCTGATAGCTGATACCACCCTCATTCCCTTCACCGAGTTTGATGCTAAGGCGCTTGGAATTGACGCTCAGGTGGTGAGCTCCACAAAATACATCTCTGCAGGAGCTACCAGTCTCGGCGGACTGATTATCGATTATGGCACCTTCCCCGTCATCAATCGCAAGACACGTTTCGAACTGCTTTTCAATATGGGCTATTACATGACACCTCATGCCGCCTACATGCAGACTACGGGACTTGAAAGTCTTGATGCACGCTACAAGGTGCAGTCCTCTACAGCACTCGAACTCGCCAAACGACTGCAAGGAGTGCCTCAGATAAAGCGAGTAAACTATACCGGACTGCCTGACAATCCGTTCTATGATATCTCACGTCGGCAGTTTGGCAACACCGCTGGCGCCATGCTCACCATAGACCTCGAAGACAAGCAGGCGGCAATCAGCTTCATCAATCGACTGAAGGTGATACACCGTGCCTCAAACCTTTTCGATAATAAGTCACTCGCCCTGCATCCTGCCTCCACTATCTTCGCCGCTTTCTCAGGCAGCCAGCGTAGGGCAATGGATGTCTATGACACCACCATTCGCCTCTCTATCGGACTTGAGCACGTCGATGACCTCTATGATGACATAATACAGGCTTTGCAATAGCCTGTCTGTTCGGTGATTTTGAAAAAAAAGTGCACCGCAGGATTAACTGCGATGCACTGTGGAGAGTGTTTGTGATGTTTCTCCTCTTATCTTATGAACAGGAGTTCGCGATATTTAGGCAGTGGCCATAGAGCGTCATCGACTATGAGTTCGAGCTTGTCTATCTGATAGCGGATGGCATCGAGCTTAGGCTCTATGATGTCATGATAGGCTATTGCCTTCTCGTGCTCGCTCTCTATCTTGTTTGCCTTCTTGCGTGCCTCGACGAGTTCCTCCACGCCTTTCTCTATTACTGAGGTGCGCTCGGCTATCTCTTCGATGAGTTTGAGGTTGCGCTGTGAGAGTTTCTCTGCCTTGTCGCGAGGGAAGACGCGTGTCATATCCTCTACGTTGTTGAGCAGCGAGGTCTGATACTGTGTGGCAACAGGTATGATATGGTTCATGGAGAGGTCGCCCAGCACTCGTGCCTCTATCTGTATCTTCTTGGTGTAGGTCTCCCACTTCACCTCGTTGCGCGCTGCGAGTTCCTTGCGTGTCATGACGCCGAGGCTCTCAAACATCTGGACGCTTGCCTCGTCGAGGTAACGCTCGAATATCTTAGGACAGGACTTCTCTACATCGAGTCCGCGCTTCTCAGCCTCAGCCACCCACTCGTCGCTGTAGCCGTTGCCGTCGAAACGGATAGGCTTGCAGGTCTTGATATCCTCGCGCAGTATGTCGATGATGGCATGATACTTGGCGGTGTGGCCTGTACCCTCGGCAAAGCGTGGGTCGGTGGAGTATTCAGCTATCTTTTGGTCAACACGCTTCTTGAAGTCGGCGAGAGCCTCAGCCACGGCACTGTTGAGTGCTATCATGGCGCTGGCACAGTTAGCCTCAGAGCCTACGGCACGGAACTCGAAACGGTTGCCCGTGAAGGCGAATGGCGAGGTGCGGTTGCGGTCGGTATTGTCGATGAGCAGTTCTGGAATCTCTGGTATATCCATCTTCATGCCCTGCTTGCCCTGCATAGAGAGGATGTCCTTCTGGTCGGCCTTCTCAATGTGGTCGAGCATTTCGGTGAGCTGCTTGCCGAGGAAGCTGGAGATGATGGCAGGAGGTGCCTCGTTGGCTCCCAGACGGTGGGCATTGGTAGCCGACATGATGCTAGCCTTGAGGAGTCCGTTGTGACGATAAACGCCCATGAGGGTCTCGACAATGAAGGTGGCGAAGCGCAGGTTCTGCTCAGGTGTCTTGCCTGGGGCATGGAGCAGTATGCCGTTGTCAGTGTTGAGTGACCAGTTGTTGTGCTTACCAGAGCCGTTGATGCCTGCGAAAGGTTTCTCGTGGAGCAGAACGCGGAAACCGTGTTTGCGTGCCACACGCTTCATGACAGACATGAGCAGCATGTTGTGGTCAACGGCGAGGTTGGTCTCCTCATAGATAGGAGCCAGCTCAAACTGGTTAGGAGCCACCTCGTTATGGCGAGTCTTGCAAGGTATTCCGAGCTGGAGTGCCTGTATCTCGAGGTCGCGCATGAAGGCTGCCACACGCTCAGGGATAGAGCCGAAATAGTGGTCGTCCATCTGCTGGTTCTTGGCTGAGTCATGTCCCATGAGCGTTCTGCCTGTGAGCAGGAGGTCAGGACGAGCGGCATAGAGTCCCTCATCAACAAGGAAATACTCCTGTTCCCAACCCAGGTTGCTGGTGACCTTCTTCACCTCAGGGTCGAAGTAATGGCACACCTCAGTGGCAGCCACATTCACGGCATGCAGGGCGCGCAGCAGCGGAGCCTTGTAGTCGAGTGCCTCGCCAGTGTAAGAGATGAAGACGGTAGGTATGCACAGGGTGTCGTCGATGATGAAGACAGGACTGGTAGGGTCCCACGCGCTATAGCCGCGAGCCTCGAAGGTGGCACGGATGCCACCGCTTGGGAAACTGGAAGCGTCTGGCTCCTGCTGCACGAGCAGTTTGCCGCTAAACTCCTCAATCATGCCTCCCTTACCGTCATGCTCTATAAATGAGTCATGCTTCTCGGCAGTGCCCTCGGTGAGTGGCTGAAACCAGTGGGTGTAGTGGGTTACGCCCTGTTCTTTAGCCCACTGCATCATGCCAGCAGCCACGTGGTCGGCAACGTGGCGCTCAAGGCGTGCGCCATTGTCTATCACGTCGATCATCTGCTCATAGACGTCCTTAGGCAGATACTTATACATCTTCTCGCGGTTGAACACCTTACTACCGAAATACTCGTAAGGTCTCTCACTTGGTACTTTAATCTCTAAAGGCTTCTTCTTGAAAGCCTCTCCTACTACCTGTAATCTTAGTGTTTGCATAACTTTTTTTCCTTTCGTTAAACTTTATACATTAAACTTTATACATTAAACTTTATACATTATACTCTATACTCTATACTTACTAACAGTATTTCGTCCATTTCTCTATTCGGCGGAGAGCCTCATCGGTGGCTTCGTGAGAGCCGAAGGCGGTGAAGCGCACATAGCCCTCGCCACTGGGACCGAAGCCTACGCCTGGCGTGCATACCACCCCTGGACCATAGAGCATCTGCTCGAAGAATTTCCATGACGAGGTGCCTTTAGGAGTCTTCATCCATACATAGGGGGCATTCTCGCCACCATACACCTCGTAGCCCAATGAGCGAAGCATGGCAAGCATGCGACGGGCGTTGTCCATATAGTAATCTATAGTCTGCTGTATCTGCTCCTTGCCCTCAGGCGAGTAGATAGCCTCGGCAGCACGTTGTGATACGTAACTCGTGCCATTAAACTTGGTGGTCTGACGACGTAGCCACAATTTGTTGGCTGATACGCGTTTGCCATCAAGGTCGGCAAGGGTGAGGTCTTTTGGTACTATGGTATATCCGCATCGTATGCCAGTGAAACCAGCTGTCTTGGAGAACGAGCGGAACTCAACGGCGCACTTCCTGGCTCCACGTATTTCGTATATGCTGTGAGGAATGTCAGGATCTTGTATATAAGCCTGATAGGCTGCATCAAAGAGTATCAGTGAATCATTCTTCAGCGCATAGTTTACCCACTTACGCATCTCTTCTTTGCTGATTACCGTACCTGTAGGGTTGTTGGGGTAGCACAGATAAATAACCTCAACAGGACGACCCTCGGGTATCTGGGGCACGAAATTGTTTTCGGCCGTTATGGGCATATATGCCACGTTAGACCATCTGCCGTCACGATGCGAACCAGTTCTGCCTATCATCACGTTAGAGTCGATATATACGGGGTAGATAGGGTCTGTAACGCCGATATAGTCATCCCAGTGCAGCAGTTCCTGGAAGTTGCCCGTATCGCTCTTAGCACCATCATTGATGAACACCTCGTCGATGTCCAAACGTATGCCACGAGGCAGAAAATCATTTTTCACTATTGCCTCACGCAGGAAGTCGTAACCCTGTTCAGGACCATATCCGCGGAAAGTCTCAGCGTGTGCCATCTCATCCACCGCCTTGTGCATAGCCTCTGTAACAGCTGGGCACAGTGGTTGGGTAACATCGCCTATGCCCAGTGATATAACGTCGGCCTTGGGGTGAGTAACCTTGAAGGCTTTTACCCTCTTGGCTATGTCGGCAAAGAGGTAGTTCTCTTGCAAGTTAAGAAAATGTGTATTTACTAATGCCATTATTTTTTCCTTTTTTTATAGTTACTATAGATACTATAGGTACTATATTATTTTATAGTAATCTCTCCGTCAAAGACGAAGGTGGCTGGACCAGTCATATAGACGTGGTTGTCTGCCTCGCTCCATTCTATGGTGAGTGTGCCACCATCCATTATAATTGAAGACTTGCGACCTGCTCTGCCTGTCTGGGCAGCTGCCACGGCAGTGGCACATGCACCAGTACCACATGCTTCAGTGATGCCACTGCCACGCTCCCACACCCTCACACGTATGCCCTCAGGAGTGAACTTGGCAAACTCTATGTTGCATCGCTGCGGAAACGCAGGGTGACGCTCCATCACTGGTCCTGTTTCACCCACTTGGTCAATATCGTCAGTGAATATCACGTAATGAGGGTTGCCCATGGAGACGAAGAGACCCTCTAAATCCCCCTTAAAGGGAGACTTGCCCAGCGAGGGGGCTATGTCAGCCAGAAACTGCTTAGGGTTCTTAAAAATAGGTTCGCCCATATCCACTGTGACGCTTTCTACCTTGTTGTCGGCATCTATATGCAACCTCAACACCTTAATGCCCGAAAGGGTTTGCAGCCTTATCTCAGTCTTGGTGGTCAATCCGCGCTCATAGAGATATTTGCCTATGCAACGGCTGGCATTGCCACACATCATAGCCTCGCTGCCGTCAGCATTAAATATGCGCATAGAAAAGTCGGCGAGAGGGCTTGCACCTATCAGTACCAGTCCGTCAGAGCCAATACCCTTATGGCGATCGCTCCACCTGACGGCAAACTCCGATGGGTTAGCAATATCATTCTGCATGGCATTGACATAGATATAGTCATTGCCACACCCGTGCATCTTTGTGAAGGTTATTTTATGCATTCTTTCGATATTTCGGTATTACGTAATGTCGGTATGTCGTTATTTCGAGAGAAAGAGGTCCACCTTATCAGCCGTCTGCAGTCCGCTCGCCATGGCACGCACCACCAGACTGGCACCACTCGCGGCATCGCCACATACAAATACGTTGTCTGGATATTCGGGGTGTTCTGGTTTGAGGAAACCCATAGCCAACAGCACCAGTTCAGCCTTGATAATCTCAGGCTCCCCTTTCTCCACCATTATGGGACGTCCGCCATCGGGATTAGGCTTCCAGTCTATCTCCTGCACCTTCACACCAGTAAGCTTGCCATTCTCGCCAAGGAACTCAAGGGTGTTGATATTCCAGCGTCTGGTGCATCCTTCCTCATGTGAAGAGGTAGTCTTCAGCGTGCGTGGCCAGTTAGGCCATGGGTTCTGCGGATCTTCATGTCCCTCTACAGGACGAGGCATAATCTCTATCTGCGTTACGCTCTTACATCCCTGACGATGTGCCGTACCTATACAGTCGCTGCCAGTATCGCCGCCACCTATCACGAGCACATCCTTGCCCTTGGCGCTAACACGCTCATCATCGGAAAATTCCATGCCAGCCAGCACCCTGTTCTGCTGCGACAGCATTTCCAATGCCAGGTGTACGCCCTTCAGTTCGCGACCCTTGATATTGAGGTCTCGTGCCGTAGGGGTTCCTGTGGCTATGATGGTGGCATCGAAAGGTTTGAGGTTTGAGGTTTGAGGTTTGAGGTTTAACTCCTCATTATATCTAAACTCTATGCCTTCCTGTTCCATCATACGGATACGACGGTCGATGACGCTCTTGTTGAGTTTGAAGTTTGGAATACCATAACGTAGCAGTCCGCCAGCCTGCTCGCTCTTCTCAAATACCGTCACGCTGTAACCCTTGCGGTTAAGGGCATAGGCGGCAGCCAGACCAGCAGGACCTGAACCAACAACAGCTACCTTCTTACCATTTCGCTCTATGTCTGTCAGCGGTTTGATGTACCCCTCACGAAAAGCACCCTCTATGATGGCGCATTCGTTTTCGCGGTTGGTGGTAGGTTCGTGGTTAAAACGGTTCAGCACACATGCCTTCTCACACAGTGCAGGACAGATGCGTCCCGTAAACTCAGGGAAGGGGTTGGTAGAGCTCAACAGTCGGAATGCTGTTTCCCATTCTCCACGATATAGTGCATCATTCCATTCAGGAGCCTTATTGCCCAGTGGGCAAGCCCAATGGCAGAATGGCACACCACAATCCATGCAACGTGAAGCCTGCAGGCGGCGCTCGCGTGAGCTGAGTGTCTGAGCCACCTCACTAAAATCATGTATCCTGTCCTGTATAGGACGGTAGCCCGCCTCTTGGCGGTGTATATCTATGAAAGCTTTTTGATTTCCCATCTTTTATTAATTGATAATTGACAATTGAAAATTGAGAATTGAAAATTATGATTACCAATTCGTTAATTCGTCAATTTGTGAATTATTAATAATCATGCTGAATGTCAGCAATCTTTTCATGTAATTTAGCCATCTGCTCTTCCTGCAGCACACGTTTGTATTCTATTGGTACCACCTGAATGAAGTCCTCGGCATATTTGTGCCAATCGTCGAGCATGCGACCAGCCAGCGCACTGTCAGTATGCAGATAGTGTTGGCGAATCAGTTCGAGCAGCTCCTTGCGTGATGCAGAATCCTCCACCAGGTTCAGTTCCACCATCTCCATATTGCAGAAATAGTCAAATGAATGGTCAGGATCATATACGTATGCCACACCACCTGACATGCCTGCAGCAAAGTTTCTGCCCGTCTTGCCGAGCACCACCACTCTGCCGCCAGTCATATACTCACAGCAGTGGTCGCCAGCACCCTCTACTACGGCTATGGCACCGCTGTTGCGCACAGCGAAACGCTCGCCTACCCTACCGTTGACGTAGAGTTCGCCACTGGTGGCTCCGTAGAGTCCTGTGTTGCCAGCAATGATATTATCCTCAGCCTTGAAGTCGGCATCGATATGGGCTGGAGGCAGTATGCTTATCTTGCCGCCACTGAGACCCTTGCCGAAATAGTCGTTACACTCACCCTCGAGTTTCAGACTGACTCCGCTGACAGCGAAAGCTCCGAAACTCTGTCCTGCAGCACCCTTAAACCTTATCTTTATAGTGTCGGCAGGCAAGCCATGCTCTCCGTATTTCTTGGCTATCACGCCAGAGAGCATGGTGGAAACGGCACGGTCGGTATTCTTGATGGAATAGCTGAGTGTAACCTCCTCCTGGCTGTTGATAGCCTGCTGGGCATCACGTATTATCTCCTCGTCCTTTATGCCGCTGACCTTAGTGAACTCCTCACGGCTCCAGTAAAGTGGATTAGCGCTCTCTGGCTTGTGAAGCAGGCGAGAAAAATCAAGAGTTGAGGGGAGGGTCGTTATCAGTTCAGTATGTCCAATGATATCCTTCAGCCTGCGCACACCGATAGCGCTGAGGTATTCGCGCACCTGCTGGGCAAGGAAGGTGAAGAAGTTCACCACATATTCAGCCTTACCCTCGAAATGCTTACGCAGTTCAGGATTCTGTGTTGCCACACCCATAGGACAGGTGTTGGTGTTACACTTTCTCATCATCACGCAACCCAAGACTATCAGCGGCAATGTGCCGAAAGAGAACTCGTCAGCACCCAGCATAGCCATGATTATCACGTCCTTGGCGGTCTTCAGCTGTCCGTCGGTCTGCAGGCGCACATTATGGCGCAAGCCGTTCATCACGAGTGTCTGCTGAGTCTCGGCAAGTCCTATCTCAGGAGAGATACCAGCAAAACGCATACTGCTGGCAGGACTGGCACCTGTTCCACCCTCTGCACCACTGATTACTATGAGGTCAGCCTTAGCCTTTGCCACACCTGCGGCGATGGTGCCCACACCACTCTCAGCAACCAGTTTCACACTGACAGCAGCAGTAGGGTTGACGTTCTTCAGGTCGAAGATAAGCTGTGCCAAATCCTCGATGCTGTAGATATCGTGGTGTGGTGGTGGCGAGATGAGCGATATGCCAGGTATGGCGTTACGCGTCTTGGCGATTATCTCGTTCACCTTGAACCCAGGCAACTGTCCACCCTCGCCCGGCTTAGCACCCTGAGCCACCTTTATCTGCAGTTCCTCAGCGTTCACAAGATATTCTGTCGTCACGCCAAAGCGTCCGCTGGCTATCTGTTTGGTCTTACTGCTCAGACTCACGCCGTCCACCTCAGTATGGTAGCGGGCATTATCCTCACCACCCTCACCAGTGTTGCTGCGAGTGCCTAATTTGTTCATGGCAAGAGCCAATGCCTCGTGAGCCTCCTTGCTCAGCGCACCGAATGACATAGCGCCAGTAACGAAATGCTTCACGATACTCTCCACTGGCTCCACCTCGTCGAGAGGCACTGGCTGTGCTGCCTTCTTGAAGTCAAAGAAATCGCGAATGAAGATAGGCTTCTCCTTGCAGTCAACAAGCGCAGCCCACTCCTTGAACTTCTTATAACTGCCCAGACGAGTGGCAAGTTGCAGCGTGGCAATAGTGTCAGGATTCCACGCGTGCTCTATGCCGTCTTTGCGCCAAGAGAAGAGGCCGTTGTCTTTTAACGGGAACGGGACCGTTAACGGGAACTGGGACTGGCTCATTGCAGCATTATGCAGGCGAACTGCATCCCTGGCTATCTCCTTGAGTCCTATGCCACCGATGGTGCTCACCTCAGTGCCGAAATACTGGCGCAGAAGGTCTTCGCTCAGTCCGATGCTCTCGAAAATCTTGGCACCACGATAAGAACGGATGGTTGAGATGCCCATCTTAGACATTATCTTCTTCAGTCCTTTATCTACCGCCTTGATATAGTGGCTCTCGGCAGTGGCATAATCCTCTTGTATGCGATGGGTCTTGACGAGGTTGTCGAGCACAGCAAAAGTCATGTAAGGACACAGGGCACTGGCTCCGTAACCCAACAGCAGGGCTGCATGCATCACCTCACGTATCTCGCCGCTCTCAACTATGAGGGCTGTCTGCACACGCTTCTGCACACTGATAAGATGATGGTGTACAGCACTCACGGCAAGCAGTGAAGGGATGACGGCATGAGCGTCGTCAATGTCACGATCACTCAGTATGATATAGTTAACACCCTCGTCCACTGATTTCTCTGCCTCGGCACAGAGGTCGGCAAGTGCCTGACGCAATGCCTCCTCACCTCCGTCGGCACTGAAGGTGGTGTGCAACTTACGGGTCTTGAAGCCCTTATAGCGTATGTTGCAGAGTATGTCGAGCTGGGTGTTGGTGAGCACTGGCTGTGGCAGTCGCACCATCTTGCAGTTGCTGGCATCAGGCGTCAGTATGCCGTAGCCCACGGCACCTATGTATTCCGTCAAACTCATCACCAGTTCCTCACGTATAGGGTCGATGGCTGGGTTGGTGACCTGTGCAAACTGCTGACGGAAGTAGTTGAAGAATACCTGTGGACGGTCGCTGATAACAGCAAGCGGAGTATCGTTACCCATAGCAGCCACAGGCTCCTGTCCTGCCATAGCCATTGGTATGATGGTGCGGTCTATATCCTCCTGTCCGAAACCGAATTGCACCAGTTTCTCCTCGTAGTTCTCTATGGTATTCTCCACATGGCGACCACTCTTCAACTTCTCCAACTGTATGCGGTTGGTGCTCAGCCACTCAGCGTATGGGTGTGCCTTGGCGAGCTGTTCTTTTATCTCGCCGTCATAATATATCCTGCCCTCCTGAGTGTCTATGAGCAGTATTTTGCCTGGTTGCAGCCTGCCCTTGCTCACCACGTCGGCGGGGTCTATATCCATCACTCCCACCTCTGATGCCACCACCATCATACCCTGTCGGGTAATGGTGTAACGGCTCGGACGTAGTCCGTTTCTGTCCAGCATGCCGCCAGCATACCTGCCGTCGCTGAATAGCAGGGCTGCAGGACCGTCCCATGGCTCCATCAGTATGGAGTGGTATTCATAGAAAGCCTTCAGTTCGCTACTAATGGGGTTCTTGTCGTTGAAACTCTCAGGCACCAGTATAGCCATAGCCTGTGGCAGTGAGAGTCCGCTCATTACGAGAAACTCAAACACGTTATCCATACTTGCCGAGTCTGACATGCCCTCCTGCACTACGGGGCGCAGATCTGTTATATCACCCAGGGCTCCGCTGTTGAGCACGCTCTCACGCGCTTTCATCCATCCGCGGTTGCCACGTATGGTGTTTATCTCGCCATTGTGAGCCAGCAGTCGGAATGGCTGTGCCAGTTTCCACTTTGGGAATGTGTTGGTCGAGAATCTTGAGTGCACCAGTGCCATTCCGCTGGTGAAATACGGACTTGACAGGTCGGGGAAGAATCTCCTCAGCTGTCCGCTCGTCAGCATACCTTTATATATTATGGCACGACTTGACAGCGAACAGATATAGAAATCCTCGTCGCTGATGCGGTTCTCCGTCCTCTTCCTTATTTTATATAAGGTACGCTCGAGGAGGATTGTATCCATTTCGCCTTTGCCAGTTATGAATACCTGTATTATAGCAGGCTCCACCTCATGAGCTCCCTTACCAGGCACACTGTCATCGGTAGGTACCGTGCGCAGGTGCATCAACTGCAGTCCCTCACGTTCTGTTTCTTCTTTCATAACGGCAAGTATCTTTTGCTGCCTCTTCTCGTCTCGTGGCATGAATACTATGCCGGTGCCGTACTGTCCCTTCTCTGGCACAGGAATGCCCTGCAGCAGAATGAACTCATGAGGTATCTGCACCATTATGCCTGCACCGTCACCCGTTCCGTCACGCGTCTCGGCTCCTCGGTGCTCCATGTTTTCCAATACTTTCAGGGCGTTGTCCACCAGTTCATGGCTTTTTGCCCCATGAATGTTTACCACCATACCCACTCCACAAGCGTCATGCTCGTAGGCGGTACTGTATAATCCCTTCTGGGTGGTTGTTACATTGCTTTTTGTCATATTATCCTTAATTAAATCTTCTTTTTGTCTTATTTCGGGTGCAAAGTTATAACATTTTGATTAAATATACAACTTTTTTCTTTCCTTTTTCATCTTAGAATTTGCCCAAAATGACACTTTGAAAGAAAATTGTCGATTTTGGTTACAATATGTAAAGAATATGGTAGTATATAATAGAAACATTTTACACTTTGACACTTAAACTTATTTTTAATAATCAAATTGGTGATTTTATAGTTGTTTTTATTTCAAAATGTTGTAACTTTGCAACCGAAAGCTTTCATAAATACAACTGGACGCAGTTTAGAAAGTTATGTTTCACTATATATATTAATAAGGTAAAAAGACTGTAAAGTATGAAAAAGATTGAAGCAATTATCAGGAAGACCAAGTTCGAAGAGGTAAAGGAAGCTTTGCTCAGTTCGGACATCGACTGGTTTGAATACCACGACGTGCATGGCATAGGTCAGAGTCGTCAGGAGAGAATATACCGTGGTGTACAGTACTCCACTGATGTTATTGAGCGTGTAGCCATCACTATAGTGTGTCGTGAGCAGTTTGTAGAGCCTACGATCAAGGTGATTATGGATGTTGCACACACAGGCAAGGTGGGTGACGGACGAATATTCCTCAGTGACATAATCGACTGTTACTCCATCCGTACGGGCGACCACGGTGATACGGTTCTTGCTGACAAGAAGTAGAATGTAAAGTATAAAGTATAAGAAAGGATAATGATTATGACAGATATTTCAATGTTCGCTACCCCTCTTGCCGCGATGGTGGAGGAAGCAAAGGATTATGTAAATGGTTTGGACACCATGTGGGTGTGTCTCGGTGCTATGCTCGTATTCTGGATGCAGCCTGGCTTTGCACTCGTTGAGGCTGGCTTGACGCAGTCAAAGAACACTGCCAACATACTGATGAAGAACTTCGTAGATTTCATGTTCGGCACAGTGCTCTTCTGGATTCTCGGTTTCTCTATCATGTATGGTGCAGGCAGCGAACTGATAGGATGGGAAGGTTTTGGCTTTATAGGTTCCGACTCTAACGTGCCAGCTGAGTGTACGTTTATCTTCCAGACCGTGTTCTGTGCTACAGCAGCAACCATCGTGTCAGGTGCTATGGCAGAGCGTACGAAGTTCTCTATGTATGTCATCTTCTCAGTTCTTATCTCTGCCTTCATATACCCCATAGAGGGTCACTGGTCATGGGGAGGCGGATGGCTCGCTGAGATGGGCTTCCACGATTTCGCAGGTTCTACTGTCGTTCACCTCTGTGGTGGTGCTATGGCTCTTGCTGGTGCTATGGTTCTCGGACCTCGTGTAGGTAAATATGCTAAGGACGGCAAGTCACGTGCTATACCTGGTCACAACCTTGTTCTCTGTGCCTTAGGTGTATTCTGCCTCTGGGTAGGATGGTTTGGCTTCAACCCATGTTCTACAGTAGCAGCAACAGGTTATGCTAATGCGGTAAGTATGGCGCACGTATTTGTCACCACCAACATGGCAGCTGCCACTGGCGGTATAGCAGCAATGCTTTACACATGGATTGTTGACGGAAAGCCTTCTCTCTCAATGGTGTGCAACGGCGTGCTGGCAGGCTTGGTAGGCATCACTGCTGGTTGCGATTGTGTGGGCATTGGTGCAGCAGCATTCATAGGTGCAGTCGTGAGCGTGGTAATGTGTCTCTCTGTTGCCTTTATTGATAAGGTGTGCAAGATTGACGACCCTGTAGGTGCCGTTTCTGTTCATGGTGTGGGAGGTATCCTCGGTACCATACTCACTGGTGTATTTGTTGACCCATCTATCGACGGCGTTACGGACTGCACAATACTGACCCAGACGATAGGTGCTCTCTCTGTAGGAGTGTTCGCTTTCGTGGCAGGTTACGCTATCTTCTATACCATCGACAAGATCCACGGTCTGCGTTGCGACAGGATTATAGAGGAAGAGGGTCTCGACATCTACGAGCATGGTGAGGCTGCGTATAACTAATTTCAGTTTAAAGTTTAAAGTTTAAGGTTTAAAGATTAAAGTAGAAAGGAAAAGATTATGAAAAAGTATAAGTTTACGGCACTTGCCCTCATAGCTATGATGGGAACGAGTGCTATGGCGCAGGAGAAAGTAGAGGCAACGATAAGTGCCGACGTGGTGTCAAACTATATCTGGCGTGGCCAGAAGCTTGGCGAGGTGGGCATCCAACCCACACTGGGCGTAGCCTATAAGGGACTTTCACTTACGGCTTGGGGCAACTACGGACTGTCTAACCCTGATGATACCAAGGAGTTTGACCTAACCATCTCTTACGCCACTGGTGGCTTCAATGTGGGTATCACCGACTACTTCTTCACCGACAAGGAAGATCAGGTAAAATATTTTATGTATGAAGCCCACAAGACGGCACATATATGGGAAGCGTTCGTAGGCTACGACTTCGGATTTCTCTCTGCCAGTTGGTACACTAACTTTGCTGGCAACGACGGTATTAACAAGAGTGGCGATAGAGCCTATAGTAGTTACTTCGAACTGAACGCGCCATTCCAATTTGCCACATGCCAGTGGAAGGCTACGGCTGGTCTCGTACCTTATGCCACTGATTTTTATGGCACCACGGGCTTTGCCGTCACCAACGTCTCTGTGCGAGCTACTAAAGATATAAAGGTTACGGACACTTTCAGCATTCCTATATTCGGACAGGTGACTGCTAACCCCTGTTCACAAAAGGCTTACCTGGTTCTTGGCTTTACATTGCAGCCATAAATCTTCTATCCAGGTATTCCTACTCTCCCCTCCTTCTTCAGACAAAGGAGGTGGAGAGTTTTTCTGAAAAGGCAAGGGTATAAGGTTTTATGCAGACTACAAACTTTTAACAACTTGATAATGAGATGAAAATTAAAAAACGTTGGATAATTCTCATGACAGCAATGACGCTGATAGCCATTGCGGGTTTGTTTGTGGGAGAGCCTTCATTTGAATGCGACTGGTCAGTGATATCAGCAGCCGACGTGGCATGGCTCATTACGGCAACGATTTTTGTGCTGATGATGACCCCTGGTCTTTCGTTTTTCTATGGTGGCATGGTAGGAGCAAAGAATGTGATATCTACTATGCTACAGTCGTTTATTGCCATGGGACTGATATCCGTCCTGTGGGTGGTGGTAGGTTTCTCGCTGTGTTTTGGTGATGACATGGGCGGTGGCATTATAGGCAATCCGCTCACGTTCCTGATGTTCAGCGGCGTGGGTGCCGACACTTATACCACCCCTATGGGCAATGTGCTGGGTGGTGCCACGATACCCTTGGCGCTCTTCGCTTTGTTTCAGATGAAGTTTGCCATCATCACCCCGTCGCTTATCACTGGCTCATTCGCAGAGCGTGTAAGGTTTTCGGCTTACATGTTCTTCATGATATTCTTCTTCTTTGTAATTTACTGTCCGCTGGCTCATATGACTTGGCATCCCGAAGGCCTCTTCTGTCGCTGGGGCGTGATAGACTTTGCCGGCGGTATAGTGGTTCACGCATCAAGTGGCGTGGCAGCATTGGCTGGTGCCATATACCTCGGTAGGCGTAAGGCTGACACTCGTAAGAGCGAACCTGCCAACGTGCCTTTTGTGCTTCTCGGTGCAGCCTTGCTGTGGCTGGGGTGGTTTGGCTTCAATGCGGGTTCTTCTCTGCATGCCGACGGTCAGGCTGTCAAGGCATTCCTCAACACCAACACAGCAGCAGCGACAGCCATGATGACATGGATTTTCTTCGACTGTCTGCGTGGGCGCAAACCATCAGCCATGGGTGCTGCAGTGGGATGCGTAGTAGGTCTGGTTGCTATCACACCGTCAGCTGGTTACGTCACTGTGGGTCAGAGTATTTTTATTGCATTTGTAATAACGCTCATTTGTAACATCGCCGTCTATTGGCGCTCTCGCACAAGCATCGACGATGCCCTCGACGTGTTCCCCACTCACGGTACTGGCGGTATCTTTGGTACGGTGCTAACGGGTATCTTCATACAGGAGGGGCTGATAGCAGGCACATGGGAAGGCTTCGTCATATTCCTCTACCACCTGCTCGCCATCGTCATAGTTTTCGTCTATACCTTTGGCATGAGCTGGCTGGGCTATATGCTGATCGACCACCTCATTCCTATGCGCGTGTCACAGTATAGCGAGAAGGTGGGACTGGACTTCTCACAGCACGATGAGCACTACGGACTGGCTCACATTGGAGAACGCGAGATAGCTGAATACGAGGAACATATCAGGGAAAAGTATAATGTGTAAGGTATAAAGTATAAGGTTTATGCAGACTAAATACATATTCGTCACAGGTGGCGTGGTGTCATCATTGGGCAAAGGCATCATCTCCGCCAGCATCGGCAAACTGTTACAAGCTCGTGGCTACAAGGTCACCATTCAGAAGTTCGACCCATACATCAACATCGACCCGGGCACGCTCAACCCCTATGAGCACGGTGAGTGCTACGTGACGAATGACGGCTTTGAGACCGACCTTGACCTGGGACACTACGAACGTTTCACAGGCATAGAGACCACACGCGACAACTCCATCACTACCGGACGCATATACAAGGCGGTGATAGACCGTGAGCGCCGTGGCGACTACTTGGGCAAGACCATTCAGGTGGTGCCCCACATCACCGACGAAATAAAGCACAGGATGCTGCGAACCCCAGACGACCAAACGACCAAATCCCCAAACGACCAATTTGACTTCGTCATCACCGAGGTGGGCGGAACCATTGGCGACATCGAAAGTGCTCCCTTCATGGAGGCTATACGACAGTTGCGCTGGCAGCTGGGCAGGGATGCCGTCTGTGTACACCTCACCTATGTGCCCTATCTAAAGGCTGCTGACGAATTGAAGACCAAGCCCACGCAGCACTCTGTCAAGGAACTACAGTCTATGGGCATACAGCCTGACATCCTGGTGCTGAGAACAGAGAAGCACCTCGACGACGCCATGCGAATGAAGGTAGCTTCATTTTGTAATGTTGACCTGGAGTGTGTGGTGCAGAGTGAGGATATGCCGAGCATATACGAGGTGCCGGTCAACATGCAGCGTCAGGGGCTTGATGCTGCCATCATGCGTAAGATAGGCATACCCGTCGGCGAAACGCCTAAGATGAAGCCTTGGCATGACTTCCTCGACAAACTGCATGGCGCCAAGCGTGAGGTGCACATAGGGCTGGTGGGCAAGTATGACCTGCAGGATGCCTACAAGAGCATACGCGAGAGCCTGAGCCTTGCAGGTATATATAACGATGTAAAGGTGAAAATACACTTCATAAACAGCGAAGAGATAACCCACGGCAATGTGGCACAGAAACTGGAGGGGTTGACTGGCGTAATGATATGCCCGGGCTTTGGTTCACGCGGCATCGAGGGAAAGATTGTTGCAGCCCAATATACCCGCGAACACGATATTCCCACCTTTGGCATATGCCTTGGCATGCAGATGATGGTGATAGAGTTTGCACGCAACGTACTTGGCTACGAGGATGCCAACAGTACAGAGATGGCCCCCGACACCTCGCACCCCGTTATCAACCTCATGGAGGAACAGAAGAACGTCACCATGAAGGGTGGCACCATGCGCCTCGGAGCATACGAGTGCAAGGTGAAGGAGGACAGCAAAGTGGCGAAGGCATACAACTGTGAACTGAGCACTGTGCACTGTGAACTGATTAAAGAGCGCCACCGTCATCGCTACGAGTTTAACAATGTCTATCGCGAGGAGTATGAGGCTAAGGGCATGCAATGTGTAGGTATCAATCCCGACCACGACCTCGTGGAGATAGTGGAGATACCTGACAAACGATGGTACATCGGCACGCAGTTTCACCCAGAGTACAGTTCTACGGTGCTACGTCCACATCCCTTGTTTATGAATTTTATACGCGCTTGTATATAACTGATAACCAACGATATAGCGCCACCCACCGAAAAGGATATGTTTTAGGGGGGTAAAAGGATATCTTTTAGGAGCCAAAAGGATATGTTTTAGGGACTAAAAGGATATGTTTTCCAAAGAGACAGAAAATGGAACAACTGAAGCATGAATGTGGTGTGGCGATGATACGCCTGCTTAAACCACTCAAATATTACGAAGAGAAATACGGCACACGCAGCTATGCCCTGGAGAAACTCTACCTGCTCATGGAGAAACAGCACAACCGTGGACAGGAGGGTGCCGGCGTGGCTTGCGTCAACATGGATGCCCCAGTGGGTACAGAGTACATGTTTCGTGAGCGTGCCGAAGGCAAGGATGCCATAACGAAGGTGTTCAGCCCCCCTTCATCTCCCCCCTGCAGGGGGAGTGACGTTGGCGGTTACGTTGAGTCTGGTTCCTCCCCTGCAGGGGGAGGTTGGGAGGGGGCTTCCCTTTTCATGGGTCACCTGCGTTACTCCACCACGGGTAAGAGAGGGTTGCAGTATGTGCATCCCTTCCTCAGACGTAACAACTGGAGGGCAAAGAATCTCTGTCTGTGTGGCAACTTCAACATGACCAACATCGATGAGATATTCGACCGCCTGACAGCACAGGGTCAGTCGCCACGCATAAAGGGTGATGCCTACATCATGCTCGAACTGATGGGCCACCGACTGGACCGTGAGGTGGAGCGCCTATACCGTGAGGCGAAGCAACAGGGGCTTGCAGGCACAGCGATAACGGACTACATAGAGGATCATGTGGAGATAGCAAACGTGCTGCGCACCTCGATGAAGGACTTCGACGGAGGCTATGTGATGTGCGGAATGACAGGCTCTGGCGAGATGTTTGCAGTGCGCGACCCATGGGGCATACGTCCTGCCTACTACTATAAGGATGACGAGGTACTTGTGGTGGCAAGTGAGAGGCCCGTCATACAGACTACCTTCAACCTGCATGCCGATGACATAACGGAGCTGCAGCCAGGTGAAGCAATCATAGCTCACAATGACACCACTGTACGGACCGTGCAGATAATGTCGCCTGAGAAAAATGCAGCGTGCTCCTTCGAACGCATATACTTCAGCCGAGGCAGCGACCGCGATATATACCAAGAGCGAAAGCGACTGGGCGAGCAACTGATATCACCCATCGTCAGGGCTATCGACGGAGACGTGGAACATACGGTGTTTTCATATATACCTAATACCGCAGAAGTGGCGTACTACGGACTCACCGATGGCTTTCGAAAACTGCATAGGGAGATACGCACGGAAAAGGTGGTGTGGAAAGATATCAAACTGCGCACATTCATCACCGAGGGCGCCCAGCGCAATGACCTTGCAGCCCACGTATATGACATCAGCTACGGCAGCCTGCGACCCTACGAGGATAACCTCGTCATCATCGACGACTCCATAGTGCGAGGCACCACGCTCAGGGAGAGCATATTCAAGATACTCGACCGTCTGCACCCCAAGAAAATCGTCATGGTCAGCAGTGCACCGCAGATAAGATATCCCGACTACTATGGCATCGACATGTCGCACCTTGAGGAACTCTGCGCATTTCGTGCCGCCATAGCTCTCATCAACGAACGAGGCATGCAATCACTCCTCGACGAGGTCTATAAAAATTGTCAATTGTCAATTGTCAATTATCAATTAGAAGCTGTCAACCATGTTCGCGCCATATACGAACCCTTCACCGTAGAAGAGATAAATCGCAAGATAGTGGAGATGCTGCGACCCGAAGAAATGGATACACCCATAGAACTGGTGTTTCAGAGCATCGAAGGACTCCACAATGCACTGTCAAACAATTCACAGTTAAACTCTCAACTCTCAACTGTCAACTGTCAATTACATTACGGTGACTGGTACTTCACTGGCCATTATCCCACCCCTGGCGGCATCCGGATGGTAAACAAAGCATTCATCGATTTTTACGAAAATAAACTTCTTTAACTCCTTTAACTTCTCTAACTCCTTTAACTTCTAAAAAAATATGTGTGGATTTGTAGCAATACTCAGTCAGCAAGGTGAAGCTGACCGTAAGAAGGCATTAAGAATGTCAGCAAAGATAAGACACCGCGGACCCGACTGGAGCGGTGTGTACAGTGATGGAAAAGCAGTATTGGCACACGAACGCCTGGCAATCGTCGATCCTCTCTCAGGAGGGCAGCCGCTGTTCTCTGCCGATGGCAAGAAAGTGCTCGCCGTCAATGGCGAGATATACAATCACCACGAGATACGACGTCAGTTTGCAGGGCGCTATGAGTTTCAGACGGGCTCCGACTGCGAAGTCATCCTCGCCCTCTACGAAGAGTACGGCACCGACTTCATCGACCAGCTCAACGGCATCTTCGCCTTTGTGCTCTACGACTCAGAGAAAGGCACCTGGCTCATAGCCCGCGACCACATGGGCGTCATACCCCTCTACATAGGTTACGACAAAGACGGCACCGTATATGCCGCCAGCGAACTCAAAGCCCTCGAAGGACAGTGTGACCACTACGAGCCCTTCGCACCAGGATGCTATCTTACAAATATTGAAAATTCAAAATTGAAAATTGAAAATTGCCATGCGGACGATACTGCAAATATCATTCAACCTTCAACCTTCAACCTTCAATTAAAGCGCTGGTATCACCGCGACTGGTTTCAGTATGACAACATGCAGTGGAGCACCAGCAACCACGATGAAGCTGTGCAGATGCTTAAAGACGCACTCATGGCAGCCGTCAAGCGCCAACTGATGAGCGACGTGCCATACGGAGTGTTGCTCTCAGGCGGACTCGACAGCTCCGTAGTGTCAGCCATAGCCAAACTCTATGCCGCGAAACGCATTGAGACAGGCGACAAACACGATGCGTGGTGGCCACAGCTGCACTCCTTCGCCGTAGGACTCAAGGGAGCCCCCGACCTGGCAAAAGCCAAGGAAGTAGCCGACCATATCGGCACCATACACCATGAAATCAACTACACCATACAAGAAGGCATCGATGCCATACGCGACGTCATCTACTACACCGAAACCTATGATGTCACCACCGTTCGCGCCTCCACACCTATGTATCTCCTGGCACGCGTCATACGCTCCATGGGCATCAAGATGGTACTCTCAGGCGAAGGTGCCGACGAGATATTCGGAGGCTACCTCTATTTCCATAAAGCACCAGACAGCAAAGCCTTCCACGAAGAAACCGTACGCAAACTCAGCAAACTGTATATGTACGACTGCCTCAGAGCCAACAAGAGTCTCATGGCATGGGGCATAGAAGGCCGTGTGCCCTTCCTCGACAAGGAATTCATGGACGTGGCAATGCGCATCGACCCACAGTTGAAAATGTGTCCAGGCACCACCATGGAGAAACGCCTCATACGCGAAGCCTTCGCTTCCATGCTGCCCCACAGCGTGGCATGGCGACAGAAAGAGCAGTTCAGCGATGGAGTAGGGTACAGCTGGATTGACACCCTGAAGAAGATCACCTCCGAAGCCGTCAGCGATGAACAGATGGCACATGCCGCAGAGCGTTTCCCCATCAATCCACCACTCAACAAAGAGGAATACTACTACCGCACCATCTTCGAAGAGCACTTCCCCAGCGCCTCAGCAGCCCGCAGCGTCAACCAGGAAGCCTCCGTAGCATGCTCCACCTCCGTCGCCCTCGAATGGGATGCCGCCTTCCGCAATCTCAACGACCCCTCAGGTCGTGCCGTCAAAGGCGTGCATGAGCAGGCATATTGACGGAGCGTCCACCACGTGCCGTCAAAGGCGTGCATGAACAGGCATATTGATTTATATGACGCTCGTTGACGACCTTAACGAGGACATAGTGCAGGCTTTGCAATAGCCACACGTACCATTTTATAGGTGAAAGGGGGTACCCTTATATATACAAAAACAGCTGCGTTTGACCATTGCCAAAGCAATAATCAAATGCAGCTGTGCAATCTCGGCATCTCCTGTCGCTGTATGATAACCGGGCTTATGCTAATCGGTCTCAACCCCTGAAGAGCCTTTTATGTGGAGTTGGATAGAGTATCTTCCGACTAATACTCCCTCCGCACGATGATCCATCGGAATGTTTTCGTTAAGCCCCAAATCCTGCACAAACAACATAGGGTATAAGGGGCTGAATTTATGGTCTGGTGTTCCAATTCTGCGTAAACAATGCGAAAATATTTTTTCTTTTTTTACTCTTTGTGCAAAAAAAGATGTAACTTTGCACTTGTAATTCTAACTATAATACAAAAACTGAACTAAAAAAACAAGATGAAAAACGTTTTTGCTGTATTTCTGTTCCTCTTCGGAAGTATGTCCTCTGCGCTTGCAGCAACGCTTGAGGCAAGTAAGACTCAACCCGTTTATCCTGAAACGACATGTGCACGACTGCAGATAGTGAGCGGCAGTGGTAAGACTTCGTACGTAGGTGGTACGATAGACGACCCTACCGACCCTGCTGCTACTGAGGGCATATACTTCAATGCTCCTACAGGTAGTGTACTCTCCTTTACTTCGAGCAACACAAGCGTGGTAAAAGTGGCTGACATTACAGCTACTGAGATATCATCAGGCCTTTTCGCTGTGCGCATAAAGCCAACTGGCGTGGGCAAGACTACGATAGCGGTGAAGTTGTCAGGTGCCTCAGACTATAAGATAGAGTATGCTGCGAGCAAGGCTAACACCCTGACCACACGCTGGTTCTACGGTAGCAGCGATGCCTCCGCCATAGCCGATGCAGGCAACGGTTACTTCCTTGTTGCTGATGACGAGAGTAACGTGATACGTCTGCACAACAGCACGATGTCGGGCATGCCCCTGAATAAGTTTGATGCCACATCAATGGCTGGAGGCACCAATGGCGAGGAGTACGACGTAGAGGGCGCAACCTCCACTGACGACGGCAATACGATATATTGGTTGGCTTCACTATCCAACAGTAAGAAGGGTAAGGAGAAACCATACCGCAACCGTGTGTTCTCCACCAAACTGACGGGCACAGGTGTCAGTGCTACACTCTCCAAGGGAGCTTATAGCACTAAGATGCGTGATGCCTTGATAAAGTTTGGCGATGATAATGGGTGGAACTTCACCGCCTCTGCTTCCTTCAAGGATAAGATGATACCTAAGCGCATAGACGGATTCAATATAGAGGGTCTCACCCTGCGCAAGGGTGGTGGCGCAGCGTACATCGGTTTCCGTGCCCCTTGTGTACCACTGAAGGGTATCACCCCTACATCGTCAAACCGCAAGTATGCCGTGATGGCTCTGGTGAACAATTTCGAGGCGATGCTCAGCGGTAGCGGCGAGAGTAAGTCGGAACCACAGGTGGCTGCCGATCCGATTCTCTTCGACTTTGGTGGACTGGGCATACGCGCTATGGAGAGAGTAGGGGACTACTACGTCATTATAGCCGGCCTCTTTGAGGGTGGTGGTACTCCTAAGGCTTACCTATGGGACGGTGCTATCAATGCCGATGCTAAGCCCTTCACCGCTGGCGATGGACATCTCACGGAGATGAACATCGACATGAGCGACCTGGTGCAGCAGACAGGTTCTGGAGAGGTGGAAGGACACCCTGAGGCTATCCTCGCACGTCAGGAAGGAAACGATATCATCATCAATATAGTATGCGACAATGGTTCGGTAGATTACTATGGTGATAGCAATGAGAATAAGGTGTATGGTGCTGATAACAATAAGTATCCATGGGCAAAATTTCGCATGGATACCTTCGTATATAATATGCCATCACCATCAGATGTAGCCACTGTCACCATGCAGCCTGCCATGAGCGTATCACTCACCGGTGGTATGCTCGCTATCGGCAATCTCGTGCCAGATACCTACGTCACTGTAGCTACTGCCGACGGTGCCTTGCTGGGTGCTGCTACAGCTACATCGTCAACGCTCTATATCCCCGTCACCTCTGCTCCATCGGTATATATCGTAAGGGCAGGCGACAAGGTGGTAAAGATAGTTCCTTAGTTTTTTTTCTCTCTCTCTACCCAAAGAATAGGTATGCTATGGCTATGGCTGAAAGCACGCCGGCAAGGTCGGCGAGCAAGCCACATGCCACAGCATGGCGGGTGTGGCGTATGCCCACGCTGCCGAAATATACGGCGAGGATATAGAAGGTGGTGTCTGTGCTGCCTTGGAAGATGCATGCCAGTCTGCCTATGAAGGAGTCTGCACCGTAGGTGGTCATGGCATCGACCATCATGCCTCGTGCTCCACTGCCTGAGAGGGGTTTCATCAAGGCTGTAGGCAATGCGCCTACCCAGTCGGCATCAAAGCCGCAGGCAAGCACTCCCCATCGTATGCCGTCAATCAAGGCATCCATAGCTCCAGAGGCACGGAAAACTCCGATACCAACGAGTATGGCAACGAGGTAAGGGATGATTCTTACTGCCGTTTGGAAACCTTCTTTCGCACCCTCGATAAAGGCGTCATAGACGTTGACTTTCTTCCTTACTGCTGCCAAGATGAAACCTGTGATAATGGTCATCAGCAGGATGTTGGCGGTAGAGGTGGAGACGGTGTCCATAGTCTCCTTGTCCATCTGCGAGAATCCCCAGATGATGCCAGCCACAGCAGCACACATGCCTCCGAGGGTAAGCAGCAGTGTCTTGTTAAACAAGTTGATACGCTGATACATACAGGTGAACACTATGCCGGCAAGGGTGGCAAAGAACGTAGCGAGGAGTATAGGAATAAAAATGTCGGTAGGTTGTGCTGCTCCCATCTGTGCGCGATAAACCATGATGCTTATGGGAATCAGCGTCAGACCTGAGGTGTTAAGCACCAGGAACATAATCATCGGGTTGGTCGCCGTGTCCTTATTTTTGTTGAGCTCTTGCATCTGCTCCATGGCCTTCAGTCCCAGTGGAGTGGCTGCATTATCCAGTCCCAGCATGTTGGCTGCTATGTTCATGAATATGCTGCCCGTCACAGGGTGTCCCTTTGGTATGTCAGGGAAGAGTTTACAGAACACGGGTGAGAGCAGTCGTGCTATAACATTCACCACGCCACCCTTCTCGCCAATCTTCATCACGCCCAGCCACAGCGAGAGTACGCCTGTGAGTCCAAGTGAAATTTCAAATGCCGTCTTTGATGAGTCGAAGGTGGAGTTCATCATTGCGGGGAATACCTCAGCATCGCCCATCACTATGAGTCTAAACAAGCCTATCACGAAGGCTATAACGAAAAATGCTACAAAAATGTAATTTAAGACCATGTGTCGAATTGAAAATTGAAAATTGAAAATTGAGAAT
>JAGCPC010000053.1 GCA_017642485.1 Prevotella sp.
AATGTACCAAATGCCAAGGCTTGGACAGCTGAGACACCTAACCTATATACCTTATTTATATATCTGAAGCAGGGCAACAAGACTCTGGAAGTGATAAAGAAGAAGATAGGTTTCCGCCACATAGAGATTAAGGGCGGGCAGCTGCTGGTGAATGGTCAGCCAATACTCATCAAGGGTGCCGACCGCCACGAGCTGGATCCTGATGGTGGATACATAGTGCCAGTGAGCCGCATGATTCAGGACATAAAGATAATGAAGCAGCTGAACATAAATGCTGTGCGCACTTGTCACTATCCCGACGATCCACGCTGGTACGACCTGTGCGACGAGTATGGTATCTACCTGACAGCCGAGAGCAATCTGGAGAGTCACGGTATGGGCTATCGCGAGCACACTCTGGCCAAGAATCCTGAGTTTGCCAAGGCTCATATAGAGCGCCAGGAGGGCAACGTGATAACCTATAAGAACCACCCATCTATCGTAGTATGGAGCCTGGGTAACGAGGCTGGTTACGGTGTGAACTTTGAGAAGGCTTACGACTGGGTGAAGGCTTACGACAAGACCCGTCCATGCCAGTTTGAGCAGGCTCGCCACGACGGAAAGACTGACATTTTCTGCCCAATGTACATGGGGTATGAGGACTGCGAGAGATATGCAAAGAGCGACAATCCACGTCCGCTGATACAGTGTGAGTATGCCCACGCCATGGGTAACTCGATGGGTGGGTTCAAGGAGTATTGGGACATCATACGCAAGTATCCTAAGTATCAGGGTGGATACATCTGGGACTTTGTAGACCAGGGACTGCGCGACAAGAGCAAGATTACCGGTAAGGAGATATTTACTTACGGTGGCGACTACGGACGCTATCCTGCAAGCGACCACAACTTTAACTGCAACGGTATCATAGCACCAGACCGCCGACTGAACCCACACGCACACGAGGTGCAGTACTACTATCAGAACGTATGGGTGACTGACAAGGGACTGAAGGAAGGCCGATTTGAGGTGTACAACGAGAACTTCTTTAAGACTCTCGACGATCTTGAACTGGAGTGGTTTGTAGGTGGTGCATCGGCAGGCAAGGCACACCATCATGGTGGTGCACGTCCTGAGGGTATGACCTTCGGTCATGGTGGCAAGATAGACATCAGCGGTATTGCCCCACAGCAGCGCAAGGTGATCGCCGACGAGGCTATGAAGCAGACCATAGAGCGTGTGCTGGGGCATCACGGCGATATGGAGATATTCGTTATCTTCCAGTTTAAGAGCAAGGAGGCACAGCCACTGATAGACAAGGGCCAGGTGATGGCTCGCCAGCAGTTTGCGCTCACAAACTACCAGTTCCCCGAACTTTCAACTGTCAACTGTCAACTGTCAACTGAAGAAACTGAGAGCTACGTGAAGCTGGATGCTGCAGGCACCACACTTACCATCGGCAAGTGGAGCGGATGGATAGACTATCTGGATGTAGATGGCAAGGAGATGCTTGAGGACCGTCAGTCGATAGTACCAGAGTTCTGGCGTGCACCTACTGACAACGACTACGGCGCAGGACTGCAGCACCGTCTGGGTGTGTGGAAGAACCCACAGATGAAACTGAAGGGTGTGAATGTGGATGGAAATACAGTGGTGTCGACATTCGATATGCCTGACGTGAAGGCTACACTGACAATGACCTACACTCTGACAGCCGAGGGCGAGGTGATAGTTCGCCAGCAGTTGGCTACCGACAAGGTGGCTAAGATCATGCCAATGTTCCGCTACGGCATGCAGCTGCAGATGCCTAAGGAGTTCGACGCTATCAGCTACTACGGCCGTGGTCCGGTAGAGAACTACATCGACCGCAACTCGAGCGAGTTCCTGGGTGTTTACGCTGGTAAGGTGCAGGATGAGTACTATCCATACGTACGACCACAGGAGAGTGGTAACCACACCGACGTGCGCTGGTTCCGCGTGATGAATGCTCAGGGCGAGGGACTGGAGTTCTACAGCAACGCACCTATGGAGGCCAGTGCACTGAAGTTCCTGACAGAGGACCTGGACGACGGACTGACAAAAGACAAGAAGATAGACCGCCACTCAGGCGACCTGATAGAGCGCCCACAGACACAGGTTCATATCCAGAAGCGACAGATGGGACTGGGCTGTGTGAACTCATGGGGAGCATGGCCACGCAGGGAGTATATGGTAGACTATAAGGACTACGACTTTACATTCGCAATTCGTCCTATAAAATAAAATGAGAGCAATTTAGGCTCGATTTTGAGCAAAATGTAACCGCTAGGGGCTTGATTTCGGTCAAAAAGCATGCCTCTAGCGGTTATTTTATGAATTTTTAGCCAAAATGGCTTGGTGGGTACGTTATTAATTGTTACCTTTGCACCGTTGAAAGAGATGAATTGATATGAAGATGAGAGAAAAAGTAACAATTTTATTGATGGTTCTGATGATGGGGCCTATCATGAGCTATGCCGAAGAGGCTCAAGTAACCAGCGAGGTTGACACCACATATATTAAACTCGACGAGAATCGCGTGCCCATTACTCACGTAAACTTGACATACGATGAGCTCGTAGAGAAAGTAGGTGAGCTTGAGACTATTCTGGAGACTGACGATTTCCAGCTTTACGCTGCAGGTGACTATACCTATAAGATTGTGAACGGAATCGTGTACTCTATGGCTATTCAGATACCTGATGATAACAACGACAAGGTGGTTTACAATCAGATACTGAATGCTCTGGCTAAGAGTAACTCGCTGAAGGATACTCACAATACAGGTGGTAACAACTACCAGTATGCTGACTTCCAGATTCAGTTTGATGACTTTGAGGGTTACGAGAAATTAACCTTCTCTGTGATTGAGTAAGCTAAGGTAATACCCCAGGCGGTAAATTTTAAAGAGAGAGAGATAAGGGCGGGATCCACAGAGATTCCGCCTTATTGTTGCTCCAAACACGAAGTGGAACAGACGGATGAGCCACAGGATGGCAGGGATATGGATGCCCTGGACAAAGGTGAGCATGCGCGAGTAGCCACGTAGGTCATTGCGAAACTGGCACAGAGTGCGAAGACCCTCTTCAGTCTTAGTCATAAACTGGGCATTGCTCTCGAAGATGCAGAATCCCAGAGGATTTTCTATATGCTGTATGGGTATGCGCTGGCGCTGCATAATCTTGCCAAGCAGCACATCCTCGTAGCCATAATGGCGCAATCGCTCGTCGAACGGATGCTGTAGCATCAAGTCGCGGGCTATCAGCAGATTGGCTGTGTGTAGGTGCTGGTAGGGAGTCTTCTGTCGCTCGGTGGCAGTGTGGTGAGGTTCTTCGGCCTTCTCGTATCGATAGCGCAACAGCTGTTTCTGCTCGTCGCTATCGGCCATGATAGCCACTCCGCCATCAACTACCTGTGCTGGCAGACAAGCCAGATAGCGAGTGATGAAGTCGGGGCTTATCACGGTCATATCGCTGTCTATATATAATATGTACGCGTGTGAAGCCTGGCGAGCCAGAAAATTGCGTATGGCAGCACGACCAGAGTTCTCTTTGCGCTCGATGAATCGGCAATGGGGTAGGCTGGATATCTCGCGATTAGCCTCGATGGTTGACGCATCGGTAGACCCGTCGTCGGCCACGATAATCTCGAAATTGATACCCGTTGCCATCGCCTGCTGATGCAGCCGACGAACCAACTCTACACACACACAATTGTATGTAGGAATAAGAATAGAGAGCTCATTATCAGTAAATTGTGCCATATCTGGATGCAAAAATACAAAAAAAATAGAAAATATTTTGTGGATTGAGGGAAAAGTTGTAATTTTGCACCCGCTTTTACGAGTTAAGAGCATGAAATTCAAATTATTAACAAAAAATTAAAGATTTAAAAAATGGCAACAAAAAT
>JAGCPC010000054.1 GCA_017642485.1 Prevotella sp.
CTTCAGGATGTGCAGGTGATTTCCACTCGTGCAACGAAGAAGACGCCGATGGCGTTTACAAACATGACACAGGAACAGATTAAGGCTGTCAACCACGGACAGGATATTCCCTATCTGCTCTCACTCACACCGAGTGTAACGATTACGAGTGATGCTGGCAACGGCATAGGTTACACCACACTCCGTGTGCGCGGTACCGACCCCTCACGTATCAACATAACTGCCAACGGTATTCCGCTTAACGACGGCGAGAGTCACCAGGTGTTCTGGGTTAACATGGGCGATTTCGCCTCCTCCGTGCAGTCTATGCAGATACAGCGTGGCGTGGGTACGTCAACCAACGGTGCGGGTGCCTTCGGTGCTACGTTAAACATGCTTACGGAGAACATAGGAGCGAAGCCTTACTTTGGCATAGACCTCAGCGGTGGTTCTTACTATAGTCATAAAGAGACGGTGCGCTTCAGCACAGGGTTGCTTAACGGACATTGGGGCATACAGGGTCGTCTCTCCAACATTGGTTCCAAGGGTTATCTTGACCGTGCCTCAACCAAGTTGAACTCTTATCTGTTGCAGGCAGGATACTTTGGTGACAACACGGTTGTAAAGTTCATAACCTGGAATGGCGTGGAGGAGACCTATCACGCTTGGGACTATACCTCAAAATACGAGCAGTCCATCTATGGCAGGACATTCAACTCTTGCGGTGCCATGACATGGGATAATGACAAGTTCTATGACAACCAAACCGATAACTATCACCAGCAGAACTATCAGTTGCTGCTCAACCAGCGACTCACCGACGACCTTGCTTTCAATGCCGGATTGCACTACACACGCGGTGACGGCTACTATGAGCAGTACAAGATTGACGCCAAGTGGGCTAACTACGGACTGTGGACAGCCAAGGATGGTGATGTAAAAGAAAAGGATGGTATCATCTATAAGCCAGTGGTAAAGGGTGACATAGTACGCCAGAAGCGACTCAACAACGATTTCTACGGTGCGGTGGCTTCGCTGATTTATGACAACAAGAAAGACCTTGAGGCTTCCTTCGGTGGTGGATGGAATAAGTATGACGGTGACCACTATGGACGCGTGATATGGCAGACGGGTCAGCCCTACCTCTACTATTACAACAGCAGTCTGGACAAGAAGTATAAGGAAGGTGGATCAACCGTGTATGGCACGGTGGAGAATGCTAATGCGATGCCAGGCTTTGAATACTATCGTAATAATTCAAAAAAGACCGATTTCAACGTCTATGGAAAGGCTAACTATACCTTATGGAAGGGTATCAATGCCTTCATCGACCTGCAGTATCGTCGCATCAGATATGAGTTGCAGGATCCAGGCGACTGGTATGGTGCAAATCCCGACAACAAATATATCATCAACGATGTCTATAACTTTTTCAATCCTAAGTTTGGCATAAACTATGACATCACGCGCAACCACAAGGTCTATGCATCTTACGCCATAGCTCATAAGGAGCCAACGCGCGACAACTATCAGGACAACCAGGGCTTGCCCCTGCGTTCAGAGCGACTTAACGACCTTGAGGTAGGCTACAAGTTCCAGAGCAGGAAGTTCTCTGCAGGTGCTAACTTCTACTGGATGAACTATAAGGACCAGTTTGTGCTCACTGGTGAACTCAACGACATCGGCCAGGCTGTGGCAATCAATATCCCCAAGAGCTACCGCATAGGTGTAGAACTTGAAGCTGCATGGCAACCCGTAGAGTGGTTCCGTTGGGATGTCAATGCCACCTTCTCCCGCAACCGTGTAAAGGATGCTGTAGTGACCCTTGATGACGGCGAGACCAATGTCAATGTTGGCGACACGCCACTGTCATTCTCTCCCGACCGTATTTTCAACAACATCCTCACCTTCTCCTATCGTGGTTTCAAGGCGTCAGTTCAGAGTCAGGCACTCAGCAAACAGTACCTCACCAACTCAGGTTTTGACACCATGACGTGCTGGGACGAGAGTGGTAACGAGACACAGGAGGTCATCACCCTCGGTGCCCACTTCAACACCAACCTTGACCTCAGCTATAACTTTAAGCTGAAGGATTGGGGCATCAAGGATGCCACTGTTGGCGTGACCATGTATAACATCTTCAGTGCAAAGTTCGACAACAATGGTTGGGCTGCACCATCTTACAAGATGGAGAATGGCAAAGTCATAGCCTACAACGGCAGTTATGCTACCGACGGTGCCATCCGCGACCAGTGGGCAGCAGGCTTTGCTCCCTCTGCACCATTCAACATGATGGCATATCTGTCAGTAAACTTCTAACTTTAATCTTTAAACGTTAAGCGTTAAACTTTAAACCTTTTTGTTAGACTATCTTGACATATTCACCACGATACTCGGGCTGTTGTATATATGGCTCGAGTATCGTGCCAGTATATGGCTGTGGCTCGTAGGTGTTGTGATGCCAGCCCTTGATGTGGTTCTCTATTGGCGCCACGGACTGTATGGCGATGCCGGCATGGCGTGTTACTACACGCTTGCCGCTGTCTATGGTTTCCTCTTCTGGCGCTTTCGTCGCACGAGGAAGAGCCACGAGCCACTGCCCATTGTCTACATGCCGCGTGAGAAATACCTGCCAGCAGCCTTGTTCTTCTTTCTGGCATGGGCTGCCACCTACTATGTATTGGTGAAGTGGACCAACTCCACCGTTCCTGTTCTCGACAGCTTCACCAATGCCATGTCTTTTGTTGCCTTGTGGGCATTGGCACGCAAGTACCTTGAGCAGTGGGTGCTTTGGATAGTGGTGGATGTAGTTTGTTGTTTTCTTTACGTTCACAAGGGCATTCCCTTCAAGGCTTTCCTTTACGGTCTCTATATTTTTATTGCCGTCGCCGGTTATTTCAAATGGCGGTCGCAAGCTAAACGGGTAAAGCCGAAAAATCTTAACTCTTGACTCTCAAAAAAGACACGTCTTTAGCGCGTCACGGAAAACATATCCTTTTGGGGGGCCAAAACATAATCTTTTAGCCCCTAAAAGATGCCCTTTAAGGAGCTAAAAGATATCCTTTTCCAAAATGCCTTATTAAACCGCCGTTTTACGTTTTTTTTTCTTCAAAAAGTTGCAAGAAAGAAAAAAATGAATTAACTTTGCAAAAAATTTCAAGGTCAGGATTCCGACAACGTGTTTACCAAAGAGATAGGGCACAGGTGTCGGGGTCTCTCTTTTTGTCTGTCATTGATTTGGAGAAGAGATGATAGATTATAGATAACAGATTATAGATAATAGATAATAAAGAATAAAAAATAAAAAGTAAAAGTATAAAGAGATTATGGCTTACATGTCAAAAGAAGGCTACGAGAATCTCGTAGCAGAACTACATCGCCTTGAGGCTATAGAGATGCCTAAGGCAAGTGCCGCCATAGCGGAGGCACGCGACAAGGGCGACCTGTCGGAAAACTCAGAGTATGATGCAGCTAAGGAGGCTCAGGCACACCTTGCTGACAAGATAAACATACTGAAGTCAACCATCGCTGATGCTAAGATAGTGGATAAGAGCCGTCTGAGCACCGATGCCGTGCAGTTGCTCTCTAAGGTGGAGATGACCAACCTCGCCAACAATGCAAGGATGACATACACCATCGTGAGTGCTAACGAGGCAAATCTGCGCGAGGGTAAGATAAGTATCGAGACTCCTATCGCTCAGGCACTGCTCAACCACAAGGTAGGCGACGAGGTGGAGGCTAAGATACCTCGCGGAGTGCTGAGGCTGAAGATTGAGAGCATCACTTATTAGTTCACAGTTCATAGTTCACAGTTCACAGTTTAGAGTTATGGATATATTTTCAAAGATAGCGGCTGGCGAGATACCCAGCTACAAGTGTGCAGAGAACGAGGAGTTTTACGCTTTTCTCGATATCAATCCGTTGGTAAAGGGTCACACACTGGTGATACCACGCAGGGAGGTGGACTATATCTTCGATATGGAGGACGACGAGCTACAGCGCTACCAGCTGTTTGCCAAGAAGGTGGCAGTGGCAGTGAAGGAGGCTTTCCCCTGTAAGAAGGTGGCACAGGTGGTGCTGGGACTGGAAGTGCCTCACGCACACATACACCTCATACCTATGCAGAGCGAGGCAGACGTAGATTTCCGCAAGGAGAAACTGCAGCTCTCTGCAGAAGAGATGCAGGAGGCTGCCGACAGAATCTTTGCCGCCTTCTGTAAGAAGTAAAAACAAACGCAAAAAGTCAACCGACACATGGGTATGCTACCCATAATATTCAAGCGCAGAGAACGCTATACGCAGACACGCAGACACTCTGGCTACTACGCCTTACTGTTTGCCGTGGTGGCACTGCTGATAGTCTGTGCATGGGTATTATGGGTATTTTTACCTCTAAGCACTGAGGAACAGCGTGACTCCGACACCCGTGCTGTGATACGCTCGCGCTACGTAGTGATGTCGGGCGATGAGGTGCTCTTTGCCTTCAACCGCATGCGCGGCGACAGCCTCTTCTCCAACATCATGCCTCGCGACAAGGGGTATGTCACCGACACCGTCAATGCACAGTGGGTGAAGCGATGGGCACTGCTGCCATACTGCGGTGGAGCCATAGCGGTGGAACCTCGTGACACGCTGCCAGTGACAGGTGCCACGCCAGAGGAGTTGCAACGCATGCTGGGCAACGAGGCACGCCACCTCAACAGGATGAAGAAGGTGCTTCGTGAGCAACGCAAGGATATAGACTACTACCTGAAGACCCACTCCGTGACGGAGTACGGCTTTGACATGGTGCAGCGCTACAGCAGGGCACTGACCGCCGTCACCGACTCGGTAAACCGTGCATACGCCATGGTGAAACAGGCACTCGGAGCACGTAATCTGCAAGTGAAGTTGGAGCAGGAGTGCATAGCCATCGACAGTACCGCGGAGAAGTTTTATACGAGGATGGGAAGGCAGGAGGCACTGCAGCGACTGGAGCACCGCAGGAAGAATACCCAGACGGATCGTGAGCGCAGTGGCATCGACAGCCTGGGTGTATATGAGGGTAGCCGCGACTCATTAGCCCTGCCCGATGGAATCGGCCGATTCATGAGTTGGACGGGCGACTTCTACGAGGGAGAGTGGATACACGGCAAGCGACAGGGTGTAGGCTTTGCTATGGCGCCTGGTAAGCGCTTGCGACTGGGAGAGTGGCGAGAGGATAAGTTTCTCGGCGAACGCATAACATACCACCCCGAACGTATCTACGGCATCGACATATCACGCTATCAGCACGAACAGGGCAAGAAGCGCTTCACCATCGACTGGGGCAAACTGCGCATCACCAGTCTCGGCACCTACTCGAAGAAGAAGATAGAGGGTACGGTAAACTATCCCATAAAGTTTATCTACATAAAAGCTACGGAGGGCATGACGATACAAAATAATTATTTCAGTGCCGACTATGCTGCTTCACGCCAACATGGCTACCGCACAGGAGCGTACCACTTCTTCTCACTCAAGACCACTGGCACCGAACAGGCACAAAACTTCCTCTGCCACGCACGCTACAGCAAGGGTGACCTGCCGCCGGTGCTCGACATAGAGCCCACCGACCGACAGATAGTCGAGGCAGGAGGTATCGACAGGGTGTTTAAGAATGTCAGGGCATGGATATCAGCCGTGGAGCGCCGATGGAAAGTGAAACCGATACTCTACATCAGCCAGCGCTTTGTCAACAAATACCTCTCTGCCGCCCCCGACCTGAAGCGCAACTACGATGTGTGGATAGCACGCTACGGAGAGTACAAGCCCGATGTAAACCTCGTATATTGGCAACTGTGCCAGGATGGCAAGGTACAGGGCATACACGGGCAGGTAGATATCAATGTATATAACGGATTTGAGTTTTAACTCACTACGTTCGTACGAAACGCTTCGCTACGAAAACGAAAACGAAAACCAGCGCTTCAGCGCGACTTGAACCAGCACCGTAGGTGCGTTTGAACCTTTAAACCTTTAACTTATGCAAGAGACAAGACAAAACAAGGTGTGCAGGCTGCTGCAGAAGGAACTCAGCCTGATATTTCAGAGTCAGACACGTGCCATGCACGGTGTCATGGTGAGTGTGACCCGCGTGAAGGTGTCGCCCGACCTCGGTATATGTACGGCATACCTCAGCATCTTCCCGTCGGAGAAGGGTGAGGAACTCCTCGACAACATACGTCAGAACACCTCCACCATACGCTATGACCTCGGCAAGAAGGTGCGCAACCAGCTCCGCATCATACCTGAGCTGCGCTTCTTCATAGACGACTCACTCGACTATATGGAGAAGATCGACGAACTGCTGAAGCAATAACAATGACCTTTAACACGAATTTTCCTTAATTAAATTTTAATTCGTAGGAATTCGTTTCAGATTATTCATTCTACACGAATTTTCCTTAATATTAAGTTTTAATTAGCATAATTCGTTTCAGTATAAAAACTGTGAACTGATAACTGTGAACTGTGAACTGTACATAGCACGCCGTTACCTCTTTTCTAAGAAGAGCACCAATGTCATCAATGTCATATCGGGCATCAGCATAGCCGGTGTCACGGTAGCTACGATGGCGATGGTGGTGGTATTGAGTGTGTTCAATGGTTTCAGTGACCTCGTAGCAACTTTCTTCACATCCTTTGACCCCCAACTCAAGGTAGTGGCAACGGAGGGCAAGACCTTTGCTGCCGATGCTCCCGAGATAGTGCAGATAAAGGCCATGGAAGAGGTGGAGATGACATCCGAGACGGTGGAGGATCAAGCCCTTGCCGTATATGCCGACCGTCAGGCTATGGTCATAGTAAAGGGTGTCGATGACAACTTTGCCCGCCTTACCAACATTCGCAATATATGCTATGGCGAGGGTGACTTTACGCTCCATGCCGCCGACCTGCAGTACGGTGTGATGGGCATACGGTTGGCAAGCGCCATGGGCGTGGGAGCCTACTACCCGGGCTACGTGCATATCTACGCACCACAGCGTGAGGGACAACTCGACATGATGAATCCCATGACAGGTTTCGTCGTTGACTCGCTGCTCTCGCCTGGTGTCATATTCTGTGTACAGCAGTCGCGCTATGATAGCAACTATATACTCACCAGTCTGCCATTCGCCAGGATGCTCTTCCAGTGCGACGGCGAGATAACATCGCTTGAGGTACGGCTGAAACCTGGTACTGACATCACAATGGCGAAGGAAAAGATACAGTCAGCGGTGGGGAGCAAGTACAAGGTGAAGGACCGCTATGAGCAGCAGGAGGAGACCTTCAACATCATGAAGATAGAGAAACTCATGGCATACGTCTTCCTCACCTTCATCCTCGTTGTGGCATGTTTCAACATCATCGGTTCGCTGTCCATGCTCATCATCGACAAGAAAAACGATGTGCAGACCCTGCGCAGCCTCGGTGCCAGGGAGTCGCTCATCCGTCGCATCTTCACCCTCGAGGGATGGATGATAAGCATCATAGGTGCCACACTCGGAGTAGCACTGGGACTGCTGCTATGCTGGCTGCAACAGCAATACGGCATAGTGAGCCTCGGTCAGAGCGCAGGGGCATTTATTATCGAGGCATACCCTGTGAGCGTGCACTATGACGACGTGGCGATAATATACCTCACAGTAGTGGCGATAGGACTCCTCGCCGTACTCTATCCCGTACGCTATGCGCTAAAACGCAGCTAATGTCTTTAACTTCTAAGTGGCTTTAGCCACGTTAACTTCTCTAACTTCTCTAACTCCTAAATAAAAACTATGGCTCGAAAAAAAATCGTTGTACTGACAGGCGCAGGAATGTCTGTCGAGAGTGGACTCACCACCTTCCGCGATGCAGGCGGACTGTGGGACAACTACCCCGTGGAGCGTGTTGCCACCCATGAAGGGTGGGAGGCAGACCCCAACTACGTCAATGACTTCTACAACATGCTGCGCATGAAGTATCGTGACGTGCAGCCCAACGAGGGACATCTCCTCCTCAAGGAACTGGAGAAGGACTTCGACGTAGTGGTGGTCACTCAGAATGTTGATGCACTGCACGAGGCAGCAGGCTCCAGCAAGGTGATACACCTGCATGGCGAGATGATGAAGATGTGTTCCTCACGCGATGTGGATAACCCCCGCTACTGGGTCACCCTGCCCCACGAGGGTTTCGGCGAACTCGGCCTCGAAGTGCCGCATGGCGAAAAAGCTGCCGACGGTTCCCTGCTGAGGCCCTACATAGTGTTCTTCGGCGAGGGCGTGCCAAACATGTATGACGCCGTGCAGGAGGCACAGACGGCCGACATATTCATCATCATAGGCACGTCGCTCAACGTCTATCCCGCCGCCGGACTGGTGCAGTATGTCACGCCAGGCACTCCCATCTACCTCATCGACCCCAAACCAGTCGCAGCAAAGCAAAACGTAACCCACCTTGAGTGCGGAGCCAGCGAGGGAATGCGTAGGCTCCAAGCTCTGCTTGGAAAGTAAAAAGGGAAAAGTAAGAAGTAATAATTTTCAATTTTCAATTCTCAATTTTCAATTTGGAAGAATGAAAATCCTAATAATGAACGGTCCCAACCTCAATCTGTTGGGCGTAAGAGAACCAGGAATATATGGCGACAGCTCATTCGAGAGCTATCTGCCTAAGTTGAAGGAACGCTATCCCGAGGTAGAGATAGAATACTACCAGAGCAATGTGGAGGGCGAGATGATCAATAAACTGCAGGAGGTAGGCTTCAGCTACGACGGCATAGTGCTCAATGCAGGTGCCTACACCCACACCAGTGTGGCACTGCACGACTGCATACGCTCACTGAAGACACCCGTCATAGAGGTGCACATCAGCAATGTATATCAGCGTGAGGACTTCCGTCACCACTCCTTCCTCTCACCAGCCTGCAAGGGCGTCATCTGCGGTTTCGGACTCGACAGCTACCGTCTGGCCATCGAGAGCTTCCTTTAGATTATAGATTTCAAATCATAGATTATAGATTAGGTCATCTATCATCTTTTATATATCATCTCTCATCTATTATCTATAGAACGAAGTGAAGAGTACCACCCAAGATCCCAACCACACCACGCTGGCTGGCGAGCGACTGCTCGACCAGTACGTGCTCGAGCACAGTGATGACGAACCAGAGTACCTCTACCGTCTCTGGCGCGCCACCAATGTGCACCTGCTCCATGGACGCATGGCATCAGGCCGACTGCAGGGTCGCCTCCTCAAGATGTTTGTCGAGATGATACGTCCACAGCACATCCTCGAGATAGGCACCTTCTCGGGCTACTCCGCCCTCTGCATGGCAGAAGGGCTTGCTAACGTTAACGATAACGAGAACCTTAACGTTAACGATAACCTTAACCCCCTCCCTAAACAGGGAGGGGTAGGTAGGGTTTTTACTTTCGAAATCAACGATGAGCAGGAGCCCTTCACCCGCAAGTGGATAGAGGAGTCGCCCTGGGCGGAATATGTTACTTTTATCATAGGTGATGCCAAGGAGAAGGCGAAAGACTTAGGAGTAACATTCGATATGGCATTCCTCGATGGCGACAAACGAACCTACGTGGAGGACTATGAGGCGATACTGCC
>JAGCPC010000055.1 GCA_017642485.1 Prevotella sp.
ATCTGTGGCTCAATGGAGAATGTGCCGAGCAGGTGACGGTATCCTCGCTTATTTATAATGTACGCCTTATAGTGTCCTGCAGGCAGGTTGTCGGTCTTTATTGTTCCGTCTCTTACTATTGCCGAGGTGAAATCATTTCCCATGATGGTGGAGATGATGACGAGTGTACCGTCGGGCTGTTGACAGTTGGCAGTTGAGATTTGAGAGTTGACAGTTAGTGGTTGAAGATCCTGAACTGCGAACTGTGAACTGTGCACTGCGAACTGAGGGGTGTCTCCGTACTCTCTTACCGTCTTTCCGCTTTGAGCATCAATGACGGCGAAGTAGCGTATGTGCTCCGTCTTGCTATGCTGCACGTCAGGTGTGGTGAGGTTGGCAGCGAGGAGGTTCTCGCCCTTGCTCACATCGACGGGGTAGGTGTCAGAGCCGAAGAGATGGTATTTCTTTGGGGTTTGAGGTTTGAGGTTTGAGGTTTGAGATTTGAGATTTGAGGTTTGAGATTTGACAACTGTGAACTGTGAACTGTGAACTGTGAACTGTGAACTGTGCACTGTGCACTGTGAACTGATTGCGGGGTAGGGTGCAAAGGTCTCGGCATAGTAGTCGTATATGCCCTTGGTATTGTCAGTAAAGAACTTGGAACGGAACATGCAGTTGCCCATGCCGTACTGTCGCAGAACGTGTAGTTCGCGAGTGATATCGGTGAGTGCCCAGTTCTTTTCCCTTGGATGCATGAAGTATATGCCCAGTCCTGGTGCTACGTTCTTGCCTGCTGAGCGTTCCTGCCAGTCTATGGCAAAGGGATAGAAATTCTCATCCTTGAAGTACATCATAGGATATATGGCATCCATGAGTCCCTCCTTCATCCACAGTGCTGCGTCCTGACACACCACGTTGCGTGCATTCCAGCCATGTGACCACTGTCGTCGTGTGTCGCTGTATTTTCCTACAGGCGACGAGGAGAGTTGTATCCACGGTTTGTGACGCTTCACCCTGTCGGATATGGTGCGTACTATCCTCGTTATGTTACTGCGTGCAGCGTCCTTGTTGGATATCTTGCCCCACGTATCGGGGTAGCGTATATAGTCGAGGTGTATGCCGTCTATATCATAGCGTAGCGCAAGGTCTTCGCAGAAGCGTGCGAGATAGTCTGCCGTGCCACTTATCTCTGGGTTCATAAATCCCTCATCTCCAATCTTTTTTAGTAGATTTGGACAAGTTTTTCTTAAACTCCTGCAACCAGCGCCATTCCACTTGCCGACGGGTATTGTCACCACCCATGCATGTATCTCCATTCCGCGCTTATGACACTCCTCGATGGCAAATGCCAGAGCATCGTACCCAGGCGACTGTCCGGGTTTGCCACTGAGGCATCCGTCCCATGGCTCCATGTCCGATGGGAATATGGTGGTAGCACGCACGCGTGTCTGCAGTAAGACGGTGTTGATATTTGCCTCGCACAGACGGTCGAGGATGCTGCATAGCTCCTGTTGCTGTCGCTTCATGGCGAGAGGGGTATTGGCATAGGTGTGAGGCCAGTCTATGCCCCCTATGGTAGTGAGCCATACGGCACGCGTCTCATGAAGCGGTGAGGCGGTGGGTGACTGAGGGTATAACATTACGTTCTCTGCCCTCAATTGGCTGAGGGAGAGGGCTATAAGCAGGGTGATAAGATATTTTTTTTTCATTTCGGTTGCAAAGTTAGCATTAAAATTTGGTTAAACCAAATATTTTTCGTAACTTTGCAGAGATAAAATAATCAAATAAATCAACCCCTCGATAAATAACAAAATACAATGGTTACCTTCCTTGTTTCACTCATATTGCTCATATTCGGATACATATTCTACGGAAAGTTCGTAGAAAAGGTGTTCGGACCAGAAGACAAGCGCGTAGCTCCTGCTATACGCAAGGCTGACGGTGTGGACTATATCGCCATGCCGACGTGGAAGGTCTTTATGATACAGTTTCTTAACATCGCAGGTACAGGGCCTATCTTTGGTGCCATCATGGGCATGTGGTTTGGTCCGTCAGCGTACCTATGGATAGTACTGGGCTGTATCTTTGCCGGCGCTACGCACGACTATCTCAGCGGTATGATAAGCATCAGGAAGGGTGGCATAGGACTGCCTGATATAGTAGGTCAGTACCTGGGCAAGAGCATGAGAAAGGTGATGCTGTGCTTTGCCGTGTTGCTGCTGGTGTTGGTGGGTGCCGTGTTTGTAAGCGCTCCAGCATCGCTTATCAACAACATGATAGTAGCAGAGGGAGGTTTTGACAATATGCTCCTGTGGATATGTGTCATCTTTGCCTACTACGTGATAGCAACGATGCTGCCTGTTGACAAGATAATAGGTAAGATATACCCCGTCTTTGCCGTTTCGCTCATCTTTATGGCTCTTGCCCTGATGGTGGTGCTATTTATGAAATGGCCTACACTGCCTGAGGTATGGGACGGTCTGGACAATATGGGGCCACAGATAGGTATAGCCAATCCCGAACCCGTTTTCCCTGCACTGTTTATCACTATAGCATGTGGCGCCATCTCAGGTTTTCATGCTACGCAGAGTCCGCTCATGGCACGTTGTATGAAGTCGGAGAAGCTGGGCAGACCGGTGTTCTACGGTTCGATGATTACTGAGGGTATCGTAGCACTGATATGGGCAACGGTGAGCAGCTGGTTCTTCTATGCTGAGGGATGGCGCGAGGTGTGTTCGCCAGACGTTATAGCACAGTATATGGGACAGTCGGAGAAGACCATCACACAGTTTTTTGCTGCTCCCAAGGTGGTGATGACGGTATGTGAGGGATGGCTCGGACTCGCAGGTGGCATACTGGCGATACTCGGTGTCGTGGCTGCTCCCATCACGAGTGGTGACACAGCACTGCGTTCAGGACGACTGATAGTGGCTGATGCCATGCATGTGGACCAGAAACCAATACTGAAGCGACTCATGGTCAGCGCACCATTGTTTGCTGCTGCCATCGCCATATTGGTATGGCAAATGGACAATCCTGACTCATTTAATACTATATGGAAATACTTCGGATGGGCCAACCAGACACTCTCAGTGTTCACCCTGTGGGCTATAACGGTTTACCTGGCACTGAAACGTAAGTTCTACATCATCACATTGATACCAGCAATATTCATGACCAGTGTGTGTGCCATATTCCTCTGCGTAAGCAAGGATACCCTCGGCATGTCAGCGGAGTATGGCTATGCGATAGGTGTAGTGGTGGCAATAATATGCACGGTAAACTTCTTTGTATGGCACAGTAGGAAGTTTGTGACGGAGTTGAGAACCAATAAGTACGGAGAACGAATTCGATAATTAGGAATTAAGACTTAGAAATTAATAATTAAGATAGATTATGAGAAAAATGATTATGATGCTTGCCATGATGTTGGTGACAGTGGCAGCAAATGCACAGTTTGAGAAGGGTAAAACATTTATCGGTGCCTCAGTGACAGGTCTCGACCTTAGCTATAACGGTGCCAAGAAGTGGAACATCGGCATCGAGGGCCGTGTAGGTCAGTTTGTTACTGACAACTGGCTCGCTTTTGGTCAGATGGCATACCAGCACGTTGGTGCTTCAAAGACCAACGACTTCAAACTCGGTGTGGGTGGTCGCTACTATATCCAGCAGAACGGTCTGTTCCTCGGTCTCAATGCCAACTATGTACATGAGACAAAGAACTACAACGACTTCATGCCAGCCATAGAGATTGGCTACGCTTTCTTTGTAAGTCGTTCGCTCACTATAGAGCCTGCCCTCTACTATGAGCAGAGCCTCAATGACCACTCTAACCGTTCGACGATAGGCGTAAAGGTAGGTCTGGGTATATACCTGCCTAAGAACAAGATACAGAACTCTGTCAAGGAGTCGTTTAAGTAGTTCACATTTCATAATTCACAGTTCACAGTTCATAGTTCACAGTTCACAGTTAATTTGAAATTGTCTTCATGTTGTCAGTAGAAGAACTTACCGATAGACTCATCGACCTGAGTTTTGCCGAGGATATAGGTGATGGCGATCATACCACCTTGTGTTGCATACCTGATGATGCAATGGGCAAGAGCCGTCTGATAGTAAAGGAGGACGGCATCCTGGCTGGTGTAGAGGTGGCAAAAGAGGTGTTTAGACGTTTTGACCCTACCATGCAGGTCGAGGTGCTCATACATGATGGAGCAGAGGTGAAGAAGGGTGATATCGCCATGATAGTCAGCGGCAAGGTGCAGAGTCTGTTGCAGACGGAGAGGCTGATGCTCAACATCATGCAGCGCATGAGCGGCATAGCTACCATGACCCATAAGTACCAGCAGGCACTCATCGATGCAGGCACCAAGACACGTGTGCTCGACACCCGCAAGACGACGCCAGGCATGCGTATGCTGGAGAAGGAGGCAGTGAAGATAGGTGGAGGCATGAACCACCGTATCGGACTCTTTGACATGATACTTCTCAAGGACAACCATGTGGACTTTGCTGGTGGCATACACAATGCTATATCACGTGCCAAGGAGTACTGCAAGGCGAAGGGCAAAGACCTGAAGATAGAGATAGAGGTGCGCAACTTTAAGGAACTGGAGGAGGCACTGGCAGAGAAGCCCGACCGCATAATGTTTGACAACTTCACACCAGAAGATACGGAGAAGGCTGTCAAGATGGTAAATCATCAGTGCGAGACAGAGTCCTCCGGAGGTATAACATACGATACGATGATACCTTATGCTAAGGCAGGGGTGGACTATATATCATTCGGCGCACTGACGCATAGTGTCAAAGGTCTTGACCTGTCGTTTAAGGCATGCTGAGGCAGTTCACAGTTCACAGTTCACAGTTCACAGTTCACAGTTTATAGTTCAGAGTTATTATGAATATATTGGTAACAGGTGCTAACGGCCAACTCGGCAACGAGATGCGTCTGAAGGCAAAAAAGACAAGCAACAAATACTACTTCACTGACGTAGTGGAGCAGGAAGGAGTGGAAACCATCATCCTCGACATCACTAACATTGATGATGTGCGTGCTATAGTGAAAGAGCGTGGCATCGACGTCATCGTCAACTGTGCAGCATATACTAATGTGGATAAGGCGGAGAGCGATGAGGCACTGTGTAACAAACTCAATGCGGAAGCTCCCAGTCTGCTCGCTCAGGTGATGAAGGAGGCAAAGGGACTGCTGGTGCACATCAGCACTGACTATGTGTTTGGCGGTGACCCTTATAACACCCCATGCAAGGAGGATCAGAAAGGTACGCCAACAGGAGTGTATGGCAAGACGAAGCTGGTGGGAGAACAGAATATCATCGCCTCAGGAGTAAACTATGTCATAATACGTACGGCATGGCTGTACTCTGAGTTTGGCAAGAACTTTGTCAAGACGATGCTCAACCTCACAGCAACGAAGCCATCGCTGAACGTGGTGTTTGACCAGTGTGGCACACCGACGTATGCAGCAGACCTTGCTGACGCCATATCACGCATACTCCTCGACTACAAGATAGAGACTGCTGAGGAGGGTGCTTCTACAAGTGCGAGAAAATACTCGAAGAAGGGTATATACAACTTCAGCAACGAGGGTGTGTGCTCATGGTATGACTTCACTGTAAAGATAGCCGAGATAGCTGGACACAAGGACTGCGACATACGTCCATGCCACAGCGATGAGTTCCCATCACCCGTAAAGCGTCCGGCATACTCCGTACTCGACAAGACAAAGATAAAGGAGACCTTCGATGTAAGCATACCTCACTGGACTGTGTCACTGAAGAAGTGCATGAGAAAGTTGAAGGGTACGCTGTAAGCGTAAATACTTTTCAAAAATACAGATAGTATATGGACGTAATAACAACAGAAATAAAGGATGTACTGATAATAGAACCACGTGTATTCAAGGATGCACGCGGCTATTTTTTTGAGTCCTTCTCACAGAGGGAGTTTGATGAGAAGGTGACCCCTCTGCTCGGACACAAGATAAACTTTGTACAGGACAACGAGTCGATGTCAAGCTATGGCGTGATGAGGGGACTGCACTTCCAGCGTCCACCATACACACAGTCAAAGCTGGTACGCTGCGTAAAGGGTGCCGTGCTCGATGTAGCGGTGGATATAAGAAAGGGTTCGCCAACATACGGCAAACACGTAGCAGTGGAGCTGACAGAGGATAATCACAGACAGTTCTTTGTGCCACGTGGCTTTGCTCATGGCTTTGCTGTGCTATCGGATGTGGCAGTGTTTCAGTATAAGTGTGACGAATTCTATCACCCAGAGGCAGACGGCGGAATATCCATCCTCGATGACAGTCTGGGGATAGACTGGAGGATACCAGCGGAGAAGGCCTTGCTGTCGGAGAAAGATACCAAGCACTCCTTGCTAAAGGATTTTGACACTCCATTTGATATCAATGTAAACCTTTATTAGTTTTAGGAAACGAAAAAACAAACAGTTAAGTATATGAAGAATATAGTAATAACAGGTGGTGCCGGCTTTATAGGCTCTCACGTGGTAAGACTTTTTGTAAACAAGTATCCAGAGTATAATATCATCAACCTGGATAAGTTGACATACGCAGGTAACCTCGCAAACCTCAAGGATATAGAGGACAAGCCAAACTATAAGTTTGTGAAGATGGACATCTGCGACTTTGACGCCTTCTATAAGCTCATGCAGGATGAGAAGATTGACGGCATAATACACCTCGCTGCAGAGTCACACGTGGATCGTAGCATCAAGGATCCATTCACCTTTGCACGTACCAATGTGATGGGCACCCTGTCACTCCTTCAGGCAGCAAAACTGTACTGGGAGTCATTGCCAGAGAAGTATGAGGGCAAGCGTTTCTACCATATCTCCACTGACGAGGTATATGGAGCACTCGAGATGACCAACCCCGAAGGTATCGAACCCCCATTCACTACTACGGCAAGTTCCAGCGAGCACCACCTCGCATACGGTAAGGACTTCTTCTACGAGACGACAAAGTACAATCCTCACTCACCATATTCAGCATCAAAGGCGAGTTCGGATCACTTCGTGCGTGCCTTTCACGATACCTACGGTATGCCAACGATTGTCACCAATTGTTCTAACAACTACGGGCCTTACCAGTTCCCAGAGAAACTCATACCTCTCTTTATAAATAATATAAGGAACAAGAAGCCTCTGCCAGTGTATGGCAAGGGTGAGAACGTACGTGACTGGCTGTATGTAGTGGATCATGCAAGGGCTATCGATGTGATATTCCACAATGGCAAGATCGCCGAGACATATAACATCGGTGGTTTCAATGAGTGGAAAAACATAGACATCATAAAGACTGTCATAAAGACAGTGGACCGCTTGCTGGGCCGTGAAGAGGGTGAGGACCTCAACCTTATAACGTATGTCACAGACCGCCTGGGACATGATGCACGCTATGCCATAGACTCCACAAAACTACAGAAGGAACTCGGATGGGAACCATCACTGCAGTTTGAGGAGGGCATAGAGAAGACCGTAAAGTGGTATCTCGACAACGAGGAGTGGATGGACAACGTCACCTCTGGCGACTACGAGAAGTACTACGAGAATATGTACAAAGGAAGATAAGGTATAAGGTATAAAGTATCAAGTATAAAGTATATAGTATAAAGGAGAAAGGATAAAGATGTTTGAAAACCTCTCAGATAGATTAGAGCGCTCTTTTAAAATACTCAAAGGTGAGGGAAAAATCACAGAGATAAATGTGGCTGAGACCCTCAAGGACGTGCGCAGAGCCCTGCTCGATGCCGACGTAAACTATAAGGTAGCCAAATCATTTACTGACACAGTAAAGCAGAAGGCGCTGGGCATGAATGTGCTCACTGCCATCAAGCCTGGTCAGCTGATGGTGAAACTGGTGCACGATGAGTTGGCTGAACTCATGGGCGGACAGGCAGAGGAGCTGAACGTGAGCGGACACCCCGCTGTCATCATGATGGCAGGTCTGAATGGTGCTGGTAAAACCACCATGTCAGGCAAACTGGCACTGTACCTGAAGAATAAATTGCATAAGAAACCTCTCCTCGCTGCATGTGACACTTTCCGTCCTGCTGCTATGGAACAGTTGAAAGTGCTGGCAGACAAGGTAGAGGTGCCATGCTATATAGAGGAAGGTGCTACAGACCCAGTAAAGGTGGCTCTCGCTGCCATACAGGAGGCAAAGGCGAAGGCTTATGACGTAGTGATAATAGATACTGCCGGACGTCAGTCTATTGACGAGGAACTGATGCAGCAGGCAGAGAATATCAAGGCTGCTACCAATCCTAACGAGACACTGCTCGTAGTGGACTCCATGACGGGACAGGATGCTGTCAATACGGCAAAGATATTTAATGAGCGCCTGGAGATAAACGGCGTGATACTCACCAAACTCGATGGTGACACACGTGGTGGTGCAGCACTCTCTATACGTACGGTGGTAGATAAACCTATCAAATTTATCGGTACGGGAGAGAAGATGGAGGCACTTGACGTATTCCATCCTGACCGTATGGCTGACCGCATACTCGGCATGGGCGACGTGGTATCGCTCGTGGAGAGAGCACAGGAGCAGTTTGACCTGGAAGAGGCAAAACGCCTGCAGAAGAAGATTGCCAAAAACAAATTTGATTTTGATGACTTCCTTGGTCAGATACAGCAAATAAAGAAGATGGGCAACATCAAGGACCTCGCTGGTATGATACCTGGTGTAGGCAAAGCGATAAAAGACGTGGATATACCTGATGATGCCTTTAAGAGTATCGAGGCTATCATACAGTCTATGACACCTAAGGAGCGTCAGAATCCTGATATCCTAAACATGTCGCGCAAACAGCGAATAGCGAAGGGTTCGGGCACGGATATGCAGGAGGTGAACAGGCTGATAAAGCAGTTTGACCAGATGCGCAAGATGATGCGTATGTTCCAGGGTAACAAGATGGCCAACATGGCAAAGATGGCTGGTATGATGGGAGGCATGAAGGGCTTCCCCGGTATGCCGAGGATGTAGTGATCAGAATAATCCGATTACTCAGAGTATTCAGAATAATCAGAAATAAACAGAAAAATAAATTCATGCAGTTAATTGACGGAAAAGCAACAGCTACGGCAATAAAGGCCGAGATAGCAGAGGAAGTGAAGGAGATAATCGCCAAGGGGGGCAAACAGCCTCATCTGGCAGCAGTTCTTGTAGGACACGATGGTGGTTCGGAGACTTATGTAAAGAATAAGGTCCTGGCATGTGAGGCATGTGGGTTTAAGTCCACCCTGATACGCTATGAGGACACTATCACAGAGGAAGAGTTGCTGGCATGTGTTGACAAACTCAATAAGGATGATGATGTGGATGGCTTCATAGTTCAGTTGCCGCTTCCTAAGCATATCAACGAACAGAAAATCATCGAGGCTATAGACTACAAGAAAGATGTTGATGGTTTCCACCCCATCAATGTGGGACGTATGGCAATAGGACTCCCATGTTTTATCTCGGCTACTCCGCTGGGTATCATCACACTCCTGAAGAGATATGGCATAGAGACCAGTGGTAAGAAGTGCGTAATACTTGGCAGATCCAACATAGTAGGCAAACCCATGGCTCAGCTGATGATGCAGAAGCAGTATGGTGATGCTACTGTCACAGTGTGCCACTCTCGTTCGGCAACACTGAAAAAGGAGTGCCAGGAAGCTGATATCATCATAGCAGCTATAGGACGTCCTGGTTTTGTAACAGCTGATATGGTAAAGGATGGCGCCGTAATCGTTGACGTAGGCACCACACGTGTGCCTGATGCTACTCGCAAGAGCGGATTCAGACTCTCTGGTGACGTTGACTTTGAGAATGTTGCTCCTAAGTGTTCTTTCATTACTCCTGTTCCAGGTGGAGTAGGTCCTATGACAATCTGCTCGCTTATGAAGAATACTCTTGCTGCAGGTAAAAAAGAATACTATAAATAATTCGTATTAAATGGATACAATCATCAATCTGTTCTCCCTGCTTGGCTCGTTAGCTCTATTCCTTTACGGAATGAAGATAATGAGTGAGGGACTTGAGAAATTTGCCGGCAGTAAACTGCGTGCCATTCTTGCTGCCATGACAAATAACCGTTTTATGGGAGTGCTGACAGGCATACTCATAACGGCGATAATACAGTCATCATCGGCTACTACCGTCATGGTGGTAAGTTTTGTAAATGCAGGACTCATGACACTGGCGCAGTCCATCGGCGTCATCATGGGTGCCAACATAGGAACGACGGTGACGGCATGGGTGATATCGGCCATCGGATTTAAAATGGACATCGCTGCATTTGCCATACCTCTCCTTGCTATAGGCATGCCACTGATGTTCTCCCGTAGGTCAAGTCGCAAGAGCGTGGGAGAGTTTATCTTCGGATTCTCATTCCTGTTCATGGGACTTGCCTTTCTGCAGCAGGCAGCCACCAGTCTTGACATAGGCTCTCTGACAGCCAATATGCTGGCAGGACTGCCTGTTGATAGTTTCCTGACGATACTGCTCTTTGTAATGGTGGGTGCTGTGGTCACCATGATAGTTCAGGCATCAGCAGCAACGATGGCTATCACGCTCATGCTCTTTAATATGCATATACCAGGCTTCGGATTTGAACAGGCTGCAGCCCTTGCCATGGGTCAGAACATTGGTACTACTATCACGGCATTTATGGCTTCTATGGCTGCTAATACGCAAGCAAGGAGAGCTGCTCTTGCCCACATGTTTTTCAACGTCTTTGGCGTGATAATGGTGCTCGTGGTGTTTTATCCTGCCTGCAATGCCGTTAGCTGGTTCTGTAATAACATAATGGAGACTGGTAACGACATGTATAAGCTGTCAACATTCCATACAGCCTTCAACTTGCTGAATACTCTGTTGCTGATATGGTTTGTGCCTCAGATAGAACAGTTTGTGTGCACCGTATTGCCACAAAAGGAACAGGACGAGGAGTACAGACTGCGCTTCATCTCTGCAGGTTTGCTGTCAACAGCCGAACTGTCAATACTCGAGGCAAAGAAGGAGATAAACAACTTTGCAGAGCGTTGCTACAAAATGTTTGGGTTGGTAGTAGATATAATGGAAGTCCAGAAGGATGATGACTTCACAAAACAATTCTCACGCATAGAGAAGTACGAGAACATCACTGACTCTATGGAGGTGGAGATAGCCAATTACCTCAACAAAGTCAGTGAGGGAAGACTGTCTGATGAGTCAAAGGGACGCATTCAGCGCATGATGCGACAGATAGATGAACTGGAGTCAATAGGTGACTCTCTGTATAACCTGGCACGAACCCTTAACCGTCGTCGTAAGAATGTAAAGGAACAATTTACACAGGAACAGACAGAGCATCTTAACTCTATGCTCGTACTGATAGACAGTGCTATGACTGAAATGGTCAAGATGGTAGCTCACCCTGATGCGCAGGGTATATCGTACACCCGTTCGCAGAATATAGAGAATGAGATAAATAACTATCGTGCACACCTGAAAGGCCAGAATCTGACAGATGTCACGAATGGACTTTACTCATATCAGTTGGGAGTGTACTATACTGATTTTATCAATGAGTGTGAAAAGCTCGGTGACTATATAATAAATGTAGTGCAAGCAGCTGCGGAATGTTCGCGCCATCAGCAATAACTCCTTAATTATGATAATTTTGCAAAGAAAAATTATAAAAAAAATGGCAAAAGATTTTCTTAACACATATTTTTTTTGTAACTTTGCAACCGCTTTGGTAAAATCAACCCAGAGAATAACAGTATAAATCATAAAAAACAGTATATTACTTATGACAAAAGCAGATATAATCAGCGAGATAGTAGCAACGACAGGCGTGGCTAAGCGTGATGCTACAGTATGTGTCGAAGCTACAATGAAGATTATCCGTGATGCTATGTGTAACGAGGAAAATGTATATCTCCGCGGATTTGGCACCTTTATTGTAAAGAAACGTGCTGAGAAGACAGGACGTAACATCTCCAAGAATACTACGATAGTAATACCTGCTCATAACTATCCTGGATTTAAGCCTGCAAAGAGTTTTCAGCAGCGTATGAAGGGTGAAGAAGTAACATCAGAAGATTAAAAAAAAAGAACTAATAATAAAAATATCAAGATTATGCCTAACGGAAAGAAAAAGAAGGGCCATAAGATGGCAACTCACAAGCGTAAAAAGAGATTGAGAAAGAATCGTCATAAGAGCAAGTAAAGACCATACGCTCGTGACCTCCGAAATACTAAGGAGGTCTGTATAGACGACAAATTTTTCATATTAAGAATTTAAAAGAGTGAGAGATGGCTTCGTAAGGAAGCACTCTTGCTCTTTTGTTTTTTTTGTAAACGTATTCATATGACAAGCGAACTGATCATAGATGTTAGAGAGAAGGAGATATCTATAGCATTGCTTGAGGATAAGGAACTGGTAGAATATCAGACCGAACCACGTGATGCCTCATTCTCTGTTGGTAACATCTACCTTGCCAAGGTAAGGAAGATTATGCCAGGTCTGAATGCTTCGTTTGTCAATGTGGGATATAGCAAGGATGCTTTCTTGCATTACCTTGACCTGGGTATTCCATATCACTCATACGAAAAGTGGTTGAAGCAGGTATGCAGTGACCGCAAGAAACTATTTCCTTTTGATAAAGCTACTCGTCAGCCCGACCTGCCTAAGGATGGTAGTGTAGCAAATATTCTCACCGTGGGTCAGGATATCCTTGTGCAGATAGTAAAAGAACCTATCTCAACAAAAGGACCGCGACTGACGGGAGAGATATCGTTTGCTGGCAGATATCTTGTGCTGATGCCTTTTGGACAAAAAGTCAGCGTATCAAACAAGATAAAGAGCAACCAGGAGCGTACAAGGCTGAAACAGATGGTGCAGGCTATAAAACCACGCAATTGCGGCGTTATAGTACGTACAGTAGCTGAGGGACTTCGTCTGGAAGATATACAGGCTGACATGGATCTCCTGACGAAACGTTGGGAAGATGTGCAGCGTAAGATACAAACTGCAACCGACAGGCCACAACTCGTATATGAAGAGACAAGCCGTGCGGTGGCAATGCTACGTGACCTCTTTAATCCTACATACGAAAGTATATATGTCAATGATGATGATGTATATGATGAGATAAAGAAGTATGTAGAAGTAATAGCTCCTGACCGTGTACATATTGTAAAGAAATATACGGGCAAGGTGCCTATCTTTGATAATTTTAATGTCACAAAACAGATTAAGTCAGGATTTGGCAGGACAGTAAACTACAAGCATGGTGCATACCTCATCATAGAGCATACGGAGGCTATGCATGTGGTAGATGTCAACAGCGGCAATAGGGCAAGAGGGGTAAATGGTCAGGAAGCTAACGCACTTGACGTAAACCTCGGAGCTGCTGATGAGTTGGCACGTCAGTTGAGACTGCGTGATATTGGTGGTATCATAATTGTTGACTTTATTGATATGAATCTTGCAGAGGACCGTCAGCAACTCTATGAGCGCATGTGTAAAAACATGCAGAAAGATCGTGCACGTCACAATATACTGCCACTAAGTAAGTTTGGACTGATGCAGATAACTCGTCAGCGTGTTCGTCCTGCTATCGACGTACGTGTAGAAGAGGATTGTCCGACATGTATGGGAAGAGGCAAGATAAAGAGTAGCTTGCTCTTTACTGATATACTGGAACAGAAAATAGAATACCTCACAAGAAAGGTTGGCGAGAAACATTTTGTTTTGTATGTGCATCCTTATGTTGCATCATACATAAACAAAGGATTATGGAGCCTAAAGCGCAAATGGCAGCTTAAATATGGTGGTGGAATACCTCTGATAGCTCCGTCGTTTGATATCATAGCTTCGCAAGAACTTGCTTTTCTCGATTATCGTTTCGTTAACATAAAGAACGAAGTAATCGACATGCTACAGGAGAACGATGGCAATTAAAGTGGGAAAAGAATTTGACATATAACAGATGGGTGCGAAAGATACGCTCTTATCAGTTAAAAAAACTTAAGGAGAGAGAAACTTTCACCTGTCACCTTTCAACTATCAACTATTCTTTGTAACTTTGCCAATGATCAAATAGCAAAAATCATTTATAATTAAATCTAACCAAAAACATTATGAAAAAGAAGTTCATCTGTACTGTGTGTGGATATGTTTACGAAGGAACAGAGCCACCAGCAAACTGTCCTCAGTGTAAAGTTCCTGCTTCAAAGTTTAAGGAGCTTGAAGAAACAAGTGGTGCACTGCAGTTTGTGCAGGAGCACGTAATAGGAATAGCCAATGAGTATGGCATAGATGACGAAATGCGTAAGGATCTTAATGCTCACTTTAACGGCGAGTGCACCGAGGTGGGTATGTATCTGGCAATGTCACGTCAGGCAGACCGCGAGGGATATCCCGAGGTCGCTGATGCATTCAGACGCTATGCATGGGAAGAGGCTGAGCATGCAGCAAAATTTTGTGAGTTGCTCGGTGATAACGTATGGGACACCAAGACAAACTTGGAGAAACGTATGAATGCAGAGGCTGGCGCTTGCGAGGATAAATTCCGTATAGCAAAGAATGCTAAGACTGCTGGCTGGGATGCAATACATGATACCGTACACGAAATGGCAAAGGACGAAGCACGCCACGGAAAGGGTTTCGAGGGACTGTACAACCGCTATTTCAAATAAAGGTTGAAAATTAGTTGTTATAAAAAACATTATTACAAATAAGAATGTGAAAAAGGTAGTTTTACCTACTTTGTTAATAATATTCGTTTTTATCATCGCCTTCTCTTATTGCGCTTGCAGAAGTGAGGGCGATGATTCTGCTAATATACACGAACCTCCTGTGTCTGTAGATACTGTATTACAGGAGAGGATCGACTCTTTTGTCACTAATGTGCCACACATCGGCAGGCTCGGTATGATGATATATGATGCCACCGCCAGTCAGGAGGTGTACAGCTTTAATGCTGATACACTAATGAGCCCTGCTTCATGCATGAAACTTCTCACATGCATTACCGCTCTGAAGAAGTTTGGTACTTCATGCATGCATAAAACACGCCTATATACATCTGGTATCATGGTGAATGACACACTCATGGGAGATATAACGCTAAAAACACAGTTTGATCCAATATTTAATCGTGACAGTCTCTACAAAATGACCGAAGTGCTGACTGCCAAAGGAATAAAACACTTAAAGGGTAGGGTAGTGCTCGATATGGCTGACTATACTCTAATGAGCCACGAACAGCATTGGACACCAGGTGATTTGCGTACACGTTATCTTGGACTCCCCTTTTCTGGTGGAGCAAAGCTACAACGTGAGATGCTTTATGCCTTAGCACATGCGAGTATTGCAGTTCAGAGTAAGGATATTGTCTATGGCAGACTGAATTATTCAAAATCTCGCTTAGTGGCAGAGATACATACCCCCATGCGCATTTCTATAGAAAAAGCCTTGAAAAACTCCTCAAATATAAATGCTGAAGCATTGCTATATCCTTTGGGTTACATAAAAAGTAAAAAAGGAACTTATCGTACTGATGGTATAAAAGTGTTGAAAGAATTTGTTGGCAATGAACTACATATGCCTATAGAGGGGTCGTGTGTCATTGATGATGGATGTGGTCTGTGTCCTAATGACAAATTAACTCCTCGTTTGCTCGTAAACCTATTGGCATACGCATATATGCATAAAAGATTATTCAAAGAAGTATATTATGACCTGCCACTCTCTGGTACCGATGGCACTTTGCATGACAGACTGTACAAAAAAAATGTAGTTGGGAAAATAAAGGCAAAGACAGGAACACTTACGAAGAATGGTGGGATTAGTTCGCTTTCTGGCTATTTTACTGGTAATGATGGACACATGATTATATTCTCAATAATCAATAACGAATGTCCTGTAATGGACGGCAGACAGTGGCAAGACAAACTGCTTACCAGTATAATGAGAGAGGAATAATCTTTACGATAAATTGTTGATATCTCCCCAAAATTGTTTTGTTTTTTCGATGTAGCATACCTTTTGATGTGATATCATGACGTTTGACAAACGTCAATAAATCACCTACTTACGTTACTTTTTGAGAAAACTGTTTGCGCACACAGTTTTTTGTTTGTAACTTTGCACTCGCAAAACAGAGACTGTGCCTATATGGTAGGTACTCCGTAATGCGTAAATAATGTTGCGTTGGTTCTTATGTGTGTAGGCTTTCGCAGCATAGTATTAACCAGAAGTCGGAAGAGACTTATAGACAGGTGTGACACAACTTAGTTCTTGAACTAAGGACACCACTCTTCCAGAGCTGCACCAGAACTGCTGCCATTTAGCATTTTGCTCCGCAATAAGCAATGCACTCTACCACGTACCCACTAATAATGGTAGTTTTGGCAAGACGTCAGGAGGCAAACGAACTCAGACTTCTGAAATTCTAACATTATGCGTTTTAACAAGATTGCAAAGGTAGTATTATTTACACTGATTATCAACAGCTTTGTTTTTGAAGCTAATGCCCGTGAAAACGGGAAAAAATTTAACTGGGACCCATTGATGGATGCTATCACCCAGGTAGAAAGTGAAGGAAACAGTCGTGCAGTAAGTGGCAAGAGTTGCGGAGCCATGCAGATTACCCCCATATTGGTGGAGGACTGTAATGCTATACTAAAAAAGCGTGGAGTATCAAAACGTTATACTCTCAACGATCGCTTTAGTGTAAAGAAGAGCAGAGAAATGTTTGTGCTCATAATGAGCCACTATAATCCTACAAACAATATCGAACGTGCAATACGTCTGTGGAATGGCGGAGTACGTTATACAATTAAAGGCACACAGAACTATTACAACAAGGTAATGCGTCTGTATGCCTCTAAGTGATAAGTTAGGAAAATATAATCGCTAATATCAATTTTGCAGCTGTAAATTCCTCAAGGAAACATCAATTTGCAGCTGTAAATTCCTCAAGGAAACGCTTGTCGTTCTCTGAGAACATGCGGAGATCACTGACCTGATACTTCAGGTTGGTGATACGCTCTACGCCAAGTCCGAAAGCATAGCCTGAGTATTTCTTGGAGTCTATGCCGCAGAGTTCGAGTACGTTGGGGTCAACCATTCCGCAACCAAGAATCTCCACCCATCCTGTGTGCTTGCAGAAGCCACAGCCTTCGCCACCACAGATATGACATGAGATGTCCATCTCGGCTGATGGTTCGGTGAAGGGGAAATAGGAAGGACGCAGACGTATCTTGGTGTCAGGACCGAAGAGTTCCTGTGCGAAGGTGAGCATAACTTGCTTGAGGTCGGTGAAACTGACGTTCTCATCTATATAGAGTCCCTCTATCTGGTGGAAGAAACAGTGAGCACGTGCTGTGATAGCCTCATTGCGATATACCCTACCAGGACAGATGACACGGATGGGGGGCTGTTGCTTCTCCATTACGCGTGCCTGTACGCTTGAGGTATGACTACGCAGGAGGATGTTCTTGGTTACATCGCCCAACTTGCTTTCTTCTACGAAGAAGGTGTCCTGCATATCGCGAGCGGGATGGTCGGCGGCAAAATTCATCTTGGTGAAGATATGGAGGTCGTCCTCCACCTCGGGACCGTCGGCAAGGGTGAAACCCATGCGCTGGAAAATCTCTACTATCTCGTTTTTGACAATAGAGAGAGGATGGCGAGTGCCGAGCTGAATGGGGTAGGGAGTACGAGTGAGATCGAGGTCGGCACTTCCGTTGCTACCCCCATTGGCACTGTTAACTTGATCACGAAGACCGTTGATTTTGTCGAAGGCGAGTTGCTTGACCTGATTAATGAGGGGACCGAAGATGCGCTTCTCCTCAGGAGCCACGCTGCGGAAGTCTGCCATGAGGTCATTTATGGCTCCTTTTCGCGATAAATACTTGATACGTAGTGTCTCAATATCATCAAGATTCTGAGCGTGGAGTTCTTTTATCTCTGAGATGAGAGAATCTATTTTTTCTTTTAATATCATGATATAATATAATTAACCTATCTAATCAGAGTATTCGGGTTGATACAATTTGAGATTCCGAATGCAAAGGTACAAAATAATTTTCAACTATCAACTATCAACTATCAACTATTTTCTTTGGAAAGCGGAATGTTATTGACAATAGTGCAACAAATAACAAAGAGTAGGTGTAATATAGATAGGGAATAATGCTAGCAGGATTACATTGTGCAAGGGCGGCAGCCATAAGCAACTGTGCACCATAAGGAATGAATCCTTGCATGATGCACGAGAAGGTGTCGAGGATACTTGCCACACGACGAGGGTTGAGATGGAATCTCCCTGATATCTCACGTGCTATGCCTGAAACGGTGATGATGGCTATGGTGTTGTTTGCCGTGCAGGCATCGACAAGGCTCACCAGAGCAGCAATGGAGAATTCTGCCTTCATCGGACTGTTGACATGCCTCAGTATCTTGTTGATGATATAGCGTATGCCGCCGTTGGCACGTATCACCTCAAGGATGCCTCCTGCAAGGAGCGACACGATGATTAGTTCACCCATGCCGGCGATGCCATCGCCCATAGCACCAAACCAGGCAAGGAGAGGAAAGTCACCAGACACTGGCATGAGGATGTTGAGTAGCCCAGTAAGGAAGATACCGAGAGTGAGCACGATGAAAACATTGACACCCATGACTGCCACGATGAGTACGGCGAGGTAGGGGACTACCTTTATGAGATTCTCGGTGTCGGTTGCGTTGGCAGGTGCAACGTTGCTCCCCATTAGAGCATAGATGAATATCACCACGATGGCTGCTGGTAGGGCGATATGGATATTGGTCTTGAATTTATCGCTCATGGAGCAGCCCTGTGACTGAGTTGCTACAACGGTGGTGTCGGAAATGAACGAGAGATTGTCTCCAAAGAAAGAACCACCCACCACGATGCCCGTCACAAGAGGGACTGACATGTCCGTGGCTTCGGCTATGCCTGCTGCTATTGGGGTGAGTGCCACTATGGTGCCCACACTGGTGCCTATGCTGAGCGACAGGAGGGCAGAGGAGAGAAAGAGACCAGCAAGGAGCGCGTCTGATGGTACGATGTAGAGGGTGAGATTTACGAATGCCTCCACACACCCCATCTCCTTGGCTGAATTGGCAAAAGCGCCCGCAAGGATGAAAATCCATAGCATGAGCATGAGATTCTTACGTCCAGCACCACGATTGAATGTCTTGATGCGATTATTGAACCTTCCCTTACTAACAGCAATGGAGAAGACTGCCGTGAGCAAGAATGCTACGGTAATAGGTACTTTATAAAAATCCCCCGCAACGACTGACGTTGCGAGGTATATTATAATAAAGAATATTAGCGGACTAATTGCCTTCACTAATTGTGAATTACAGAGTTACACCATTCTTGAAGATGGAAATCTCACGATAGCCGTTCTCCTCATTCTTGGCTTTCTCACCTGATGCTATGGCGAGCACCTTGTCGATAAACTCTGGTACGAGTTCCTTCATGGTCTTGCCATCAACAAGCTGACCTGCATTGAAGTCTATCCAGTTCTTCTTGCGGTTGTAGAGGTTGGAGTTTGTTGAAACCTTCATCGTAGGAACGAAAGTGCCAAATGGTGTGCCACGACCTGTGGTGAAAAGCACCATGTGACATCCTGCAGAAGCCAGTGCTGTAGATGCTACGAGGTCGTTGCCTGGGGCAGAGAGTAGATTGAGACCTGTGGTCTGAAGACGGTCGCCATATTCAAGTACACCGCTGACAGGGGCACGTCCGCACTTCTGGGTACATCCGAGTGCCTTGTCCTCAAGGGTGGATATACCACCAGCCTTGTTACCTGGTGAAGGGTTCTCGCCAACAGGTTCGCCGTGAGAGAGGAAATAGTTTTTGAAATTGTTGATGAGAGAAACGGTCTGATCGAAGAGTTTCTCATTCTCACAACGATTCATGAGGATGGTCTCGGCACCGAACATCTCAGGCACCTCGGTAAGGATTGATGTTCCGCCCTGTGCCACAAGCCAATCGCTGAATTCGCCCTCAAGAGGGTTGGCGGTGATACCAGAGAAACCATCGGAACCACCACACTTCAGACCTACACGGAGCTTGCTTACGGGTACTTCCTCACGAACGTCCTGCTTGGCCTTCTGATATAGTTCACGCAGAATTTCCATGCCTGCCTCAACCTCGTCACCGTCCACTTCCTGTGTGATGAGCAACTTGATGCGATCCTGGTCATAGTCGCCGAGAGTTTTCATGAAGTCGTGTGGCTGGTTGTTCTCACAACCGAGAGAGAGCACTAATACGGCTCCTGCATTTGGATGGAGCACTATGTCGCGAAGTATCTTGCGAGTATTCTCGTGGTCCTCAGAGAGCTGTGAACAACCGAAATTGTGGTGCCACGCGTGGATAGCATCGATGCCCTCGAGTTTAGTCTCATCCTTAAGCTTCTTTACCAACTCCTCGGCGATGCCATTGACACAGCCAACGGTGGGAACAATCCATATCTCGTTACGTACGCCAACCTCGCCATTCTTACGTTTGTAAGCCTTAAAGAAACGGTTTTCTTTTGCGATATTAAGTTGTTCGTTTACAGGACTATATGTGTACTCGAGAGTACCAGAGAGATTAGTCTTCAGATTGTTCTCGTTTACCCATGTGCCAGCCTTGAGGTCTTCCCTTGCGTGTCCGATTGGGTAACCATACTTGATGATGTCTTCACCTTCCTTCTTGTCGGAAAGAAGAACCTTGTGACCTGCGGGGGTATCTTCGAGCAGGGTTACATCTTTGCCGTCAACGTTGATAACAGTACCTTTGGACATAGGTTGCAGACAAACCACTACGCTATCGGCAGGGTTGATTTTCAGAAATGTTTGTTCCATAGTCTTGGATTGAATTGTTGTTAATATTTTTGTATGATTTATATCTTGAGTATTGGAGTTGTCAGATTTGAGTTCTGCGATAAAAGTTTACGTTCTCTTTTGATAGAATCTCTATAGGCATATAGTTAACAGGTGTCACTTGCTTTTTCAATATGGTATAACGTACAAGTGCATCTACACTGTAATATCCTTGTTGATATCCATGCTGCGCTATTAGAAAGGATATACTTCCTTTGCGTATGCATTCTGCATTTTTGGCTACCATATCATATCCCATTATCTGCACATCACTTCTCTTTGTCTTTAGTAGGAATTCTCCAATGATATGTGCTTTGGAGCTTACAGTAATACAGTGATGAGTATCAGGATGTGTACTAAAATATTCCTCCATGAGCATAGCGTGCTGCTTCTTGGTTTGGGTTAGTGAGAGGTCGAGGGTATTGATCTTGACATGTGGGAAATGTTCTGTCATATAGTGCATGAAACCCACCTCACGATTTTCCTGCTGTTTGGATGGTAATTTTTCACCATCTACAGTCTGTTTCATTAGTAATATTTCTTTTTCCTGTGCCGCAAGCAACATCAACATTTTGGCTGCGAAATAACCACTGGCAAAGGAATCTTGACCGTAGAATGCCAAAGGGTTAAGGTCCGGCAGGTATGAATCGAGCAATATGAAAGGAATCTCCTCCTTATGAAGTATATCGGTAAACACCTTAGTTGTTTCCTTCTTTGTGGGAACTATTATCACACCATCAGGATTCTCTGCAAGGATGGACTGATATTGCTCAGTAAATGACTTGTCATCGTTTCGCTTGTAGTATTTGATGTTAATGTGGACATGAAAGTCACGACGGGTATTGCAACATTTTTTCTGACCTTCTTCCACTTCTTGCCAATATGCTTCACTCTCATGTTTTGGTATGAGACAGAAGAAGTCATATCGTCGTGTATTAGCAAGTGCGCTGGCATACATGTTAGGCTCAAAGTCAATCTCTGCCAAAACCTTGTTGACTTTTTCCAGAGATTTTTTTGATACGTTCGGACGATGGTGTATAACCCTATCCACAGTGCCAGTTGATACTCCTGCTCTTTCTGCTATGTCTTTAATTGTAAATCTTTCGTACGACATGTCGTTTGTTAATCCCTAATGTGTTTTTATCAGTTTGCAAATATAGCAAAAAAAAATGAATTGTGCGAACACATCGTCAATAATTTAAAAAAAATAGCATAAAAAAGTTATTTTTTTGTATTATTCCTTTGTGCATTGAGAAAAACTTGCTAAATTTGTACACCGCTTATAGCGTAATCGTGCTATTTTTGAAACAAAAATCCGATAATGTGACTTGTAATATTTAAGTTTTTTATATACATTTTTTAAATCTAATTACAAACAATGGCAAAAGTAGTAACTTTGGGCGAGATTATGCTCCGCCTTTCTCCAAACGGTCAGGACCGTTTTGTTCAGACAGACATCTTCCGTATCATCCCTGGTGGTGGTGAGGCTAACGTTGCCGTAAGCTGTGCCAACTATGGTCACGATGCTTACCTTGTAACTAAGCTTCCTGCTCATGAGATTGGTCAGATTGCTGTTAATTCTCTGCGTCGCTACGGTGTAAACACCAAGTTTATTGCTCGTGGTGGTGATCGCGTAGGTCTTTATTACTGTGAGACAGGTGCTTCTATGCGCCCATCTAAGGTTATCTACGACCGCGCAAACTCTGCTATTGCTGAGGCTGATCCTTCTGACTTCGATTTCGATGCTATCATGGAAGGTGCAGACTGGTTCCACTGGTCAGGTATTACTCCTGCTATCTCTGACAAGGCTGCTGAGCTCACCAAGCTTGCTTGTGAGGCTGCAAAACGTCATGGCGTAACTGTATCTGTTGACCTCAACTTCCGTAAGAAGCTCTGGACTTCTGAGAAGGCTATCTCTATCATGCGTCCTCTCATGCAGTATGTTGACGTATGTATCGGTAATGAGGAGGATGCTGAGCTTTGTCTTGGTTTCAAGCCTGAGGCTGACGTAGAGGGTGGCGAGACTAACGCTGCTGGTTACGAGGGCATCTTCAAGCAGATGAAGGAGCAGTTTGGCTTCAAGTATGTGGTTTCTACACTCCGTGAGTCATTCTCTGCAACATTCAATGGCTGGAAGGCTCTTATCTACGACGGTAAGGAGTTCTATCAGTCAAAGCGTTATGAGATCAACCCAATCATCGACCGTGTAGGTGGTGGTGACTCATTCTCTGGCGGCCTTATCCATGGTCTGCTCACAAAGCCTACTCAGGGCGAGGCTCTTGAGTTTGCTGTTGCAGCATCAGCTCTTAAGCACACTATCAACGGTGACTATAACCTCGTAGGTATTGCTGAGGTAGAGTCTCTTGCAGGTGGTAACGCTAATGGTCGCGTACAGCGCTAAGAAATTTAATTCAATAATGTCCTTAGGGTCCTCGACAACCTTAAGGACTTTAACTTTTTATTAAAGGCATAAGATGGCAAAATTCGATAAATTTCAGGTGATGGCAAAGATTGCTGCCGCACCTATGGTTCCTGTTTTTTACAACAAGGACGTTGAGGTATGTAAGAACGTAATCAAGGCTTGCTATGAGGGTGGCGTACGTGCTTTCGAGTTCACTAATCGTGGCGACTTTGCTCACGAAGTGTTCGGCGAGCTCTCAAAGTGGGCTAACAAGGAGTGCCCTGAGTTGGCTCTCGGCATTGGCTCTGTTGTTGACGCTCCTACAGCTTCTCTCTACATCCAGTTGGGTGCTAACTTCGTTGTTGGTCCTCTCTTCAACCCTGACATCGCTGTTGTCTGCAACCGTCGTTGCGTGACATATTGCCCAGGCTGTCTCACACCATCAGAGATTGGCAAGGCTCAGGAGGTTGGTTGTGACTTCACTAAGGTATTCCCAGGCGACGTTGTAGGTCCTAACCTCATCAAGGGTATGATGGCTCCAATGCCTTGGTCAAAGATTATGGTAACTGGTGGCGTTGCTCCTGAGAAGGAGAACCTCGAGAAGTGGTTCAAGGCAGGAGTATTCTGCGTAGGTATGGGCTCAAAGCTCTTCCCTAAGGACAAGGTGGCTGCTGGTGATTGGCAGTATGTTACCGACAAGTGTAAGGAAGCACTTGGCTACTGCGCTGAGGCTCGTGCTTAAAAAAAAGCATGAACATCATAAAACCAACATATCAGGGCTCTGCATGGCTTTGCGCCATGTGGAGTCTTGTTTTTTTGTCTTTTATGTGTCTCTCATGCAAAAACAGCAGTGAGGACAGCGACATGGAAAGACTTTCTGCAGAAATCTATGGAATGCACACATGCCAAATAAAGGCAGACAACATCAATTTTTACTTGCATAAATACAATGCAGAAAAACTGCTCGACAAATATGAAGAAGAGGAGGCATCACTGACAGAAAAGAACCGACACGCCTTCCTACTTTCAAGAGGCAGATATTCAATCGTTTATTCGGATTACTTACTACAAATTGGAAACAAGAAAGAGGCAATCAAAGTCATAGACAAATTCTCGCAAGATAAGCTGATTAGTATGAATGTTGACACCCTGTTGTGGCTCAACTATCTGTCGCACCAGGGAAGCGTCAACTATTTCCGATATAACCTGACAGAACATCGTAAAAATATAGAGAAAGGCTATGACTGTCTTGTGCAATGTTATATTTTGGCATCAAGAAACAATAAGGACATGTATAAAGCTGTATCCATGCAGCTGCTTAGTCAGTATTTGCTTAATGACAGCATATTTCAGATAGTACGTCAGTTCGATCCCGCTTCCGTGCGATACCTCAACGAAGATGGTGTAGCCGACTCGCTTCTTGCTGGCAACCTTGCGGAGAAGGCACTTGGCATATTCCTCAACCAAGAAGATTTCTACTACACGGCAAACGCATGGCGCAGTCTTGCGAGATGTTATTTCCACATAGGCGATGCTCATAATTCCATAGAATGTCTCAACAATGCCCTTGCCAATCCAGTTATAGACTCTATGCCAGACATCAAGGCAAGTATCAGCGAGCAGATGTCTATGTCGTATGCAGCCTTGAATGACAAGAATATGAGCGACTATTACCGCAACCAGTATCTTGATTTGCAGGACTCCACTCGTCAGGACCGCCAATATGAGGCTCGTATCATATCACTTGATTCTACAACACGTAAAATATGGATTTGGGCAGCTATCGCATTTGTTGTTTTTGTTGTATTGTGTCTGCTTACGATATTTCTTGTACGTCTGAGACATCGTAACACTGCCATAAATACGCAACAAGATGAGGTTGATATGTTGTCAGACGATTTGCGTGCTATGCATATACGAAATGTTGACACACTTCGTGCTATGGTTGAACAACACGCGCGCGTGTATATAGTAAAAGGTATTTTGTCTCTGATAGATCGTATCAATAATGCTGTACAGCGTAAAGATTACACATATGCCATCGAAGTAACCAAAGATATAGAGCGGCAGAACGCTATGTTGACAAGTTGGATACGACTTGACCAAGGTAAAGTAATGCCCAAGATCGAAAACGTTAAGTTGTCCGATATATTTGATATTATAAGCCGTTTAACCTCTCGTCTTGCTACTCATGGAGTAACACTTACAGTTCATCCGACAACAGAGGTTGTTAAGGCAGACAAAAGCCTGACACTGTTTATGCTTAATACCCTCATAGATAATGCACAAAAGGCAGGAGCACGCATTATAGAGGTAGGTACAGAAGAAATAGAAAATGGCATCAATATTTATGTTTCTGACACAGGTCGAGGCATGACCACCGAACAGTTAGAGCATCTCTTTGATATAAAACCAATAAGAGATGATGGACAACAGCCTTCATCTCATGGCTTCGGTTTGCAGAATTGCAGAGGTATTATCGAACGCTATCGTAAGATATCCAGTACTTTCTCTGTATGTAGTATCAAGGCACAATCCACCTTGGGTAAAGGCACGCGAGTCTCTTTCTCATTGCCAATTGTTAGATTCATCCTCGCCTTTTTCTTCATGCTTTTCAGTTTTATTCCAGCAGAAGCTTCTGTTAGTAATCTTGAAAAATATGCAGATTCTTTGTATCGTTGCAATGTAGAAGGGAGATATGCAGAAGCAGAGAAATACGCCGACTCTTGCAAGATATATACCCACAATAGACTCATCGTACCCAAAGGGCAGGAGGATATATACCTCTCCGTATATAATGAAACAGCAGTTACTGCTCTCGTGATGCACCAATGGCATAAATACCAGTATTACAACTACTTATATACTAAACTTTACAAACAAACGACGGAAGATGCAACACTTCCTGATTATTGTCGAAAGAAGCAGCAAACGGAGTTTTTGGCCAATATCAGTATGCTCATCGTGCTATTACTGATAATAAGTTTACTACCTATATTTTGGTTTGCCTATCTCCACCCGTTATTAGCTTCACGTAGTCGTATCGCTCAGGAGAAACAGCAGTTGCGTGATAATCTTTTAAAGGAGCAAAGAGAGTTTGAACGCATACACGTTGCAAACAATATAATCAGCAATCAACTTAGCACATTAAAGCACGAAACTATGTACTATCCTTCAAGGATACGCCAGTTGCTTACATCAGCTTGTACAACAGATAGCCCAAATGATCTCAATACAGAACTCCTTGACACCACAAGTTACTACTCGCAACTATATGGGGAGTTATGCAACCAAATGATAAGCATGACTTCTTCCATAAGGACATTCACTGTCTCAAACATTGCACTTTCCGATATACTGCCTACCCTTGACAGTACCCAGGCAGTTCTTGCCAATGGTGAATTACTGACCTTCCTAATGATGCTGCTCAAGCGACAGTGTGGGGGAGAGATGCCACTGTGCGTAGTTAAAAAGTCGCCAAGTCCTGGCAACGGCAAATATATAACATTATCATTTGATGTTAGACGTGCTAATATACCTGAAGAAGAATTACCTCATCTGTTCAACTATGACAGTGTAAAAACGGACTACCTCGTAATGCGTCAGATCATACGTGAAATCGTTGATGCCACCCTTGCTTATGGTTCCGGTATAAAAGCTGTTATGCAAGATGGAGTGCCTACGATACTCATCACATTGCCAAAAGGGAAGTTAGTTAGTACGGGATTATAAAAAAAGAAAAAGTGCTCTTTTGTAGAACACTTTTCAGATGTTGCGGAGGCTCGACTCGAACGAACGACCTCCAGGTTATGAGCCTGGCGAGCTACCAACTGCTCCACTCCGCGATGTCATAAAAATGCAGACTTTTGGTCGCATTGCGATTTTGCGAGTGCAAAGGTACAAAGTTTTTTTTAAACAACAAAATATTAAACAAGAAAATCTATCTTTTTTTCAAAAAAAAACATACAAATATGCTGAGATATATTATAAAAGGTGTACTCCTGACCATTACAATCATGTTGTGTAATGTCGTGGCAACTGCCCAAGTGACTTATTTAAAAGAAGACAGTCTTAAGGTTGTCGAGCTTCTAAAATCTGGTGCCAAACATAAATATAATAAGCCCAAAGAACTTATGCTATATTATGGCAACAAATTAAAGGGAGTACCATACGTTGCATCCACACTTGAAAAAAACACTACGGAAAAATTGATTGTTAATCTGCATCAGTTGGACTGTACTACATTTGTGGAGACTGTGTTGGCGTTGGCTTTGACGACCTCGCAAGGATCTGTAACGTGGAATGATTACTGTGCCAATCTACAAAAAATAAGATACAAAGACGGGGTAATCAATGGCTATCCCTCACGCAATCACTATTTCCTGTGGTGGGTAGAGAGTAATAGAAATCTGGGCATAGTCGCAACCCCTATGGATGATGACTATCGGCGAAACAAATCACGCAATCACCATATCTACAGGCGGCAGAATATCTCGATAAACTGGATGAGCACCCACACTTCATCATATCCTATGCTTAAGGGCAACAAGAAGTTTATCCGTGAAATAGCCGAATATGAGAAATCTTCCAGAGGCAAGTTTATGATGTATATCCCATATGCCAACCTCGGACTGTCAAAGCAGAAAATGAAATGGGTGGAAAGTGGTGACATACTTGCAATATGTACCAAGAAGAAAGGGCTTGACACAACACATATCGGCATCGCGGTATGGGTCACTGACGGCAAACTGCACTTACTCAATGCCTCACAGATTCATAAAAAGGTTGTTTTGGAGCCAATGCCCATCAAGGAGTATATGTCACATCATCCGTCACAGATTGGAGTATGGGTTATAAAACCCACATTTTCTCCTTCGCGATAATCTTCGCAATATTCATTTGTTGATAATCATAAATAAATGCTAAAAATCTTGCATAGATAAAAATTAAATAGTAATTTTGCACACGATAAACCAATGTGCAACAATTGCAAGATTAAGGCATATGTCTATTAGTAAAACTAGGCAGATATTAGTTGATGTGGCTCGACAGCTTTTCGCAAAGAACGGCATGGAGAATACCACAATGAATGATATTGCCCGCTCTTCTGGCAAAGGACGTCGTACGCTATATACTTATTTCAGTAGTAAAGAAGAAATTTATGCTGCCGTTATAGAGTCAGAATTGGAGCGCCTCTCCGATAAACTTGACGAAGTACTTGCCATGAAGATGAGCCCTCAGGAAAAGATTATAGAGCTTATCTACACCCATTTGCGCTCCATACGTGAGTCTGTAGTAAGAAATGGTAATCTTCGAGCAGAATTCTTTCGCAACATCTGGATGGTAGAAAAATGCAGAAAGAAATTTGATGCTGATGAGATAGAGATATTCCGCAAGGTGTATGCCGAAGGAAAAGCTGAAGGTGAGTTTGATATCGAAAATGTTGATATCGTAGCTGATATAACTCATTACTGCATCAAAGGATTGGAGGTGCCTTATATCTATGGTCGTATAGGTCATGGTATGACAGAAGACAGTTCACGACCTATCGTAGCAAAATTTGTATATGGAGCACTGCGTAAGGGGGGATTGTAGTAATAAGAAACACGAATAATTATAAATTATAAAATTTGAAATTATACAAAATGGGACTTTTAACAGGTAAGACAGCACTCATCACTGGTGCTGCACGTGGCATCGGCAAGGCTGTTGCCATCAAATTTGCTCAAGAAGGTGCTAACATAGCATTTACTGACCTCGTTCTTAATGATGATATGGCCAAGGGTCTTGAGGAAACTCGCAAGGAGATCGAGGCATTAGGTGTCATCTGCAAGGCTTATGCTGGTAATGCAGCAGACTTTGAAGAGACAGAGAACGTAGTGAAGCAAATCAAGGAAGACTTTGGCTCTATCGATGTCTTGGTCAATAATGCTGGTATCACCAAGGATGGTTTGATGCTTCGTATGTCAGAAGCCCAGTGGGACGCCGTATTGAATGTCAATCTTAAGTCAGCATTCAATTTCATTCACGCTTGTGCTCCTATCATGTTGCGCCAGCGTGGAGGCTCTATCATCAATATGTCAAGTGTAGTAGGTGTTCATGGCAATGCCGGACAGTGTAACTACTCTGCTTCTAAGGCCGGAATGATAGGCCTTGCTAAGTCTATCGCTCAGGAACTTGGTCCGAAGGGTGTTCGTGCTAATGCTGTAGCGCCAGGATTCATTGAGACAGCTATGACAGCACAGCTTCCTGAGGAGATTCGTGCCGACTGGATGAAGAAGATTCCTCTGCGTCGTGGTGGCCAGGTTGAGGACATTGCCAACGTTTGTCTGTTCCTTGCATCTGATATGTCAAGTTACGTATCAGGCCAGGTTATCCAGATTGACGGTGGTATGAATATGTAAACTCTACAGAATAACGATGACAGTTCTTTACGAGGATAATCACGTTATCATAGTAAATAAAGAAAGTGGGGAAATCGTACAGGGTGACAAAACTGGCGATACCCCTCTTTCTGATATTGTCAAGCAGTGGATTAAGGAGAAGTATGCCAAGCCTGGAAATGTATTTCTCGGTGTAGTGCACAGACTTGACCGTCCTGTCAGTGGTGTAGTTGTTTTTGCAAAGACATCAAAGGCTTTATCACGGCTTAATACCATGTTTTCTGGTCACGAAGAGGTCCGCAAGACTTATTGGGCGATATCAGCCAACCGTCCAACGGCGGATGAGGGCACCCTTGCTCATTGGCTTATCAGAAATGAGAAACAAAACAAGTCGTATGCCTATGACCGTGAGGTGCCTCGTTCTAAAAAAGCGATACTCCGCTACAGGGTTGTAGGCAGTAGTGAGCGATATCACTTGATAGAGGTGGAACTCTTAACAGGACGTCATCATCAGATAAGATGCCAACTGTCAAAAATAGGATGTCCTATCAGGGGTGACCTCAAGTATGGTGCCAAGCGTAGCAATCCTGATGGAAGTATCTCGTTGTTGGCAAGGGAGATAGAATTTGTTCATCCAGTTTCCAGAGAGGTTGTTAAAGTGACAGCTCCATTGCCACAAGATAAGATATGGCAATTATTCAAATAGTCTATTCATATAAGTTTTTCTCATAGTATCAATATGAATTATGGTTTTATCAAGGTAGCATCAGCTGTTCCCAGGGTCAAGGTAGCTGATTGCGCATACAATGTGCGTGAGATGGAACAGATGATTGTAAGGGCAGAGGGACAAGGTGCTGAGATTATCGTCTTTCCTGAGTTGTCCATTACTGGTTACACCTGTCAGGACTTGTTCAATCAGAGACTCCTGCTTGATGCTGCCGAGCAGTCGGCTATGATGCTGCTCGACTTCACACGCCAGTTGGATATCATAACCATATTTGGAGCCCCTATCATTGTGGGCAATCTGCTTCTCAATTGTGCAGTAGTCATCCAGAAAGGGTCGATTTTGGCTATCATCCCCAAGACTTTTCTGCCTAACTATAAAGAGTTTTACGAGAAAAGGTGGTTTGCTTCTGCACAGGATCTTCATGATACCGATATCATCTATGCCGGCAGTCATATCCACGTATCCCCACAGCCTATTATCTTCAATACCTATACTGGTGCTACCTTTGGCGTGGAGTTGTGTGAAGACGTATGGGCGCCAGAACCTCCTTCCACCAAACTCACTTTGGCTGGTGCCGACATCATATTCAATCTTAGTGCCAGCGACGAGTTGATAGGCAAGAATGCCTATCTCCGCCAACTCCTTTCTCAGCAGAGTGCACGTACCATGAGTGGATATGTGTATGCTGGATGTGGATTTGGTGAGAGCACTCAGGATGTGGTGTATGGTGGCAATGCCTATGTCTATGAGAATGGCAAATGCATAGCAGAGAGCGAGCGCTTCAGTTTCGAACCCCAGATGATTATCACGCAGATAGATTATGAGAAGCTGCGTACAGAGCGTGCTTGCAACACTACCTTTGTCAATGCACAGCGGAATGTCAATAACAAGCATCACATGGAGTCATGCGTGAAGTATATTGATTGCCAGAGCATCAACCCCAAGGACTTTACCCTCCTTCGCAAGGTCAATCCTACACCCTTTATACCTGATACCAAGGATATGTCTGCTTCATGTGAGGAGATATTCAGCATACAGGTTGCAGGATTGGCAAAACGTCTCACCCACACTGGTTGCAACACTGTTGTGATAGGTATCAGCGGTGGTCTTGACTCTACGCTGGCACTGCTTGTGTGTGTTAAGACTTTCGACAAACTGAAGCTGCCACGCACAGGTATAGTGGGAGTTACGATGCCAGGATTCGGCACTACCGACCGCACTTACTCCAATGCCATGAGCCTTATGAAGTCACTCGGCATCACCATACGTGAGATAAGTATCAAGGAGGCTTGCATACAACATTTTAAGGATATCGAGCATGACATCGATGTTCATGATGTGACATACGAAAACAGCCAGGCTCGCGAGCGCACTCAGATACTCATGGATCTGAGCAATCAACTTGGAGGACTCGTAATAGGTACGGGTGATCTGTCCGAACTGGCCCTCGGTTGGGCTACGTATAATGGTGACCACATGTCTATGTATGGTGTCAACGTGTCTATTCCTAAGACTCTGATTCGTTACATCGTCAATTATGTTGCTGACAGCGGCATCGATCCTGCCAGTCGTCTTACCTTGCTCGACATCATCGACACACCGATATCACCCGAACTGATACCTGCTGATGAGAATGGTGACATAGCCCAGAAGACAGAAGACCTCGTAGGTCCTTACATACTTCACGATTTCTTCCTTTACTACCTGTTGCGCTATGGCTTCAAGCCCTCAAAGATACTGATGCTCGCCAAGCATGCCTTTGCCAATGACGCCGTACACAAGTATGATGAGGAGACTATCCGCAAGTGGCTCACCACCTTCCTCCGTCGCTTTTTCTCTCAGCAGTTCAAGCGTTCTTGTCTGCCTGACGGTCCTAAGGTGGGTTCGGTATCACTGTCACCACGTGGCGACTGGCGTATGCCGAGCGATGCATGTTCTACTATGTGGCTGGAGGACATATAATCAAGGGTATGAAGTACTTTCCATGTGCAAAAATAAATCTGGGACTGAACGTTGTTGCTAAGAGGGCTGATGGATATCATGACCTCGAGACGGTGTTCTATCCCGTAGGTATCTATGACGAACTTGATGTTCGTATATCCGATGTCCCTGGTTGTCATCTTGACATAGAGGGAGTGGATTATCTGTGTCCTTCACCCAATAATCTTGTGGTTAAGGCATACGAACTTCTCAGTAGCCACTATGCCCTTCCTGGTATAGACGTCACCCTTGCCAAACATATACCTACCCAGGCAGGAATGGGTGGCGGTAGCAGCGATGGTGCCTATATGATACGTGCTGTCAACGAGGTATGCTCCCTGGGTATGTCCACAGACCAGATGCAACAGTATGCCTCACAGTTGGGTGCCGACTGTCCATTCTTCATTACCTCGCAACCTGCTTATGCTGAGGGGATAGGTGACAAATTATCTCCAATCAACTTCAGCGAACAGTCGTATCCTCTTGAGCATCATAATCTTATCCTCATCAAACCTGATGTTGCCGTAAGTACCCGAGAGGCATATTCAGACATCACGCCTCACAGTGCGAGTCACAATTGCCGAGAGGTCGTAGAGAGCATGCCGATAAGCGAATGGCGAGGACTGCTCACCAACGATTTTGAGGACAGCATCTTTGTAAAGTTGCCCATCCTCAAGGCTGTCAAGGATGCCATGTATGCCAGTGGTGCCACGTACGCTTCTATGTCAGGTTCGGGCAGTACTATCTACGGACTCTTTCCTGATACTATCAATCAGCATGATCTGTTAACACAAAGCAATATATCACAATATGCCAACAAATACTTCTTCCAATTCATCACGCAGGAAGCCGAAGACCGCCATTGACCCCTCTATGGGCCACATGCCTCCTCAGGCGCTCGATATCGAGAGGGTAGTGCTCGGTGCACTGATGATTGATGCTGATGCCTTTACCATCGTCAGCGAGATACTCCATCCTGAGACGTTCTACGACCCTCGTCACCAGAAGATATACAGTGCCATACTGTCGCTCAACCTTGCAGAGAAACCCGTTGACCTCGTCACTGTGTGTCAGGAGCTCAAGCAGCAGGGTACTTTCGACCAGGTGGGTGGCAATAATTATATCATCGAACTCACCAACACTGTGGCTTCATCTGCCAATATCGAGTATCACTCTCATATCCTGGCACAGAAGTACATAGCCCGTCAGCTCATCACCTATGCTTCCAACGTTGAGACCAAAGCACTCGATGAGGGACAGGATATCGACGACCTCATGGAGGAGGCTGAGAATGACCTCTTTGTCTTGTCGCAGAAAAATATCAAGCAGGACTACGTACAGATAGATCCTATCGTGAAGCAGGCACGTCTCATCATTGAGAAGGCTGCAAGCAATACCGGAGGTATCACAGGACTGTCCACAGGCTATACCGACCTCGACAAGATTACTTCTGGTTGGCAGGAGTCCGACCTTATCATCATCGCTGGTCGTCCTGCTATGGGTAAGACTTCGTTTGCACTTTCACTTGCCAAGAATATAGCTATTGACAACAAGGAGCCTGTAGCATTCTTCTCTTTGGAAATGACCAATGTGCAGCTTGTCAACCGTCTCATATCCAATGTCTGCTCCATTCCTGGCAGCAAGATTCTCAATGGTCAGCTCAGTCAGGATGAGTGGTCACGTTTTGACAATAATGTAGGCAGGATGCAGGGAGCACCTCTCTATATCGACGACACTCCAGGACTGTCCGTCTTCGAACTGCGTACCAAGGCTCGCCGACTGGTCAAGGAGCAGCATGTCAAACTCATTATGATAGACTACCTCCAGCTGATGAATGCTACGGGTATGAAGGTCAACTCCCGTCAGGAGGAGGTATCCATGATATCACGTTCGCTAAAAGGACTCGCCAAAGACCTCAATGTGCCTATCATAGCCCTCTCACAGTTGTCACGTGCCGTAGAGCAGCGTCAGGGACCCAGTGGCACACATCACAATCGTCCCCAACTCAGTGACCTGCGTGAGTCGGGTGCCATAGAGCAGGATGCCGATATGGTACTCTTTGTGCATCGTCCTGAATACTATGGTATCGATATGGACGATGATGGCAACTCGCTGAAGGGTATGGCACAGATAATCATAGCTAAGCACCGTAAGGGTGCCACCAAGGATGTCACGCTATCATTCAAGGGTGAATACACACGTTTTGCCAATCCTGATGAGTACGACCCCTACGCTTCTTCCGATGGTGGAGGAAATATTCGTAGCTCTGGCATCAATACATCGTTCGACCCTGATGACGACCCCCTGAGTGGTGGACGTATATCCAATGACGATGTACCATATTAATAGTAAGAAGATTGAAAGTACTTTATAATAAATATGACAAGAAACTGATACCCACCTTGCCGAGAATAGTATTTCCTGGACGTAAGGTGGTTATCATCTCCCAGCGCGAGGCGGAGAAGGCTGTCGATTACCTACTCAGTCAACCGATGTTAGGATTCGACACTGAGACACGTCCCTCGTTTAAGAAGGGATGCTCCCACAAGGTGGCACTGCTGCAGGTGAGCACCTATGACACCTGTTTCCTCTTTCGTCTCAACAGGATAGGACTCTGTCCTGCTGTGATACGACTGATGGAGTCCACCTCTGCCAAGAAGATTGGTCTGTCGTGGAAAGACGACCTCGCAGCACTTCACCGACGTGGCGATTTTGATTCCTCGGGCTTTATCGACCTGCAGGATCACATGAGTGAGTTGGGTATCGTTGACAAGAGCCTCGCCAAGCTCTATGCCAACTTCTTCGGCGAGCGCATATCCAAGCGCGAACAACTCTCCAACTGGGAGGCTGATGTGCTCAGCGAGAAGCAGCAGAACTATGCTGCTACCGATGCTTGGGCGTGCCTGAAACTATATGATGAATACGTGAGGCTGAAGGAGACTGGCGACTACCAACTCGTCGTAGTGCCTGAGCCTGAAGCGACAAACACCGAAAACATATCTACTGATGAAGAAAATATATCTAAAGAAGGGTAAGGAGGAGAGTCTGAAGCGTTTCCACCCCTGGGTATTCTCTGGTGCCATACAGAGCATGGACGAGGGTATCATGGAGGGTGATGTGGTTGATGTCATCACCTCACGTGGCGACTTCATAGGCAGAGGCCATTTTCAGATAGGTTCCATAGCGGTAAGGATACTCACCTTTGACGACAAGCCCATCGATGCTGACTTCTGGCACCAGCGTATCGCTAAAGCACTCCAGATGCGTAGGGATATCGGCATCGCCGACAATCCCAGCAACAATACCTATCGCCTCGTGCATGGTGAGGGTGACAACCTCCCTGGACTTGTCATCGACTGCTACGGTGATACCGCCGTCATGCAGGCACACTCCGTAGGTATGCATATGGTACGCAAGGAGGTGGCTCAGCAACTTATGGATGTCATGGACGGACGCATAAGCAATGTGTATTACAAGAGCGAGACGACACTGCCATACAAGGCCGACCTCATGCAGGAGAATACCTTCCTCTATGGTCATACCGATGACACCATCGCTATTGAGAATGGGCTGAAGTTTCGTGTCGATTACCTACGTGGCCAGAAGACGGGTTTCTTTGTTGACCAGCGCGAGAATCGTTCCTTGCTTGAGCGATTCGCCTTTGGCAAACGTGTGCTCAATATGTTCTGCTACACTGGTGGCTTCTCCTTCTATGCCATGAGGGGTGGGGCAGAGGTGGTTCACTCTGTTGACAGTTCACAGAGGGCTATAGAACTCACCACAGAGAACGTGAACCTCAATTTCCCTGATGACCCACGCCATACTGCGATATGCGAGGATGCCTTCAAGTACCTTGAGAAGGCAGCAGGCAACTACGACATCATCATTCTCGACCCTCCAGCCTTTGCCAAGCACCGTGCTGCTCTTCACAATGCACTGAAGGGCTATACACGTCTAAATATGAAGGCACTGGAGAAGATAAAGCCTGGTGGCATCATCTTCACCTTCTCCTGTTCGCAGGTCGTTACAAAGGACAATTTCCGCAACGCCGTCTTTACCGCTGCTGCACAGGCAGGACGCAAGGTGCGCATACTCCATCAGCTGCATCAGCCTGCCGACCATCCTATCAACATATACCATCCTGAGGGTGAATACCTCAAAGGCTTGGTGCTTTATGTGGAGTAGGGTTTGAGATTTGAGGTTTGAGATTTGAGGTTTATAGTTTGCTTAACGGTAATCATAATTTTCAATTTAAAAAGAGTGCTTGACAGAGTAAGGCAATACATAGACAGACACAAGCTGCTGCATTCAGGTGGCAAGTACCTCGTGACATTGTCAGGAGGAGCCGACTCTGTATGCCTGTTGCGCATGATGCTGACACTGGGGTATGATGTTGAGGCCATACACTGCAATTTCAGACTGCGTGGCGAGGAGAGCGACCGTGATGAGAAGTTTTGTGAGCTACTGTGCGACAAGTTGGGGGTAGCACTTCACAGGGTACACTTCGACACCCGTGAGTACGCACTCCTGCATAATGTGAGCATCGAGATGGCAGCTCGCGAACTGCGCTACGACTACTTCGAACGACTGCGCCAGACCATCGCAGCCGATGGCATACTCGTTGCCCACCACAGGGATGACAACGTCGAGACCATACTGCTCAATATGATACGTGGTACTGGCATACGCGGGCTGGAGGGTATCAAGCCCCTCAATGGCCATATCATACGTCCGCTCTTGTGCCTCTCACGTGAGGAGATACTCTCTTACCTCGCTGACTGCCATCAGGACTATATCACTGATAGTTCCAACCTCGTGGACGATGTGCAGCGCAACAAACTGCGCCTCAATGTCATACCACAGTTGAAGGCCATCATACCCTCAGCCTCTGAAGGTATCGACACCACGTCAAAACACGTTGCTGAGGCCATACATGTGTACGACGATGCCATATCACGAGGCATCGATGCTTGTGTGCATGACAATGTGATAGATATCGAGCAACTCATGCAGCAGCCTTCGCCCGAAGCACTGTTGTATGAGATACTCAGCCGATACGGTGTCACATCGGGCATGGCGCAGCAGATATACGACAACCTCCTCACATCTATGCCAGGCAAGCTATGGCATGCTGAGCCGTACATCATAGCAAAGGACAGAGACACCCTCATAATAGGCCGCAATACACCTCCGCCACCCCCTCTCATCATCCCAGAGTGCGGAAAGTATATCGTTGACGATCTCGTCAACGTCAACTGTGAACTGTGCACCGTGAACTGTCAACCATCAACCGCTCCCTACCATGCTACTCTCGATGCCGACAAGGTACGTTTTCCACTTACCATCAGGGGAGTGATGCCAGGCGACCGCTTCACACCATACGGCATGAAGGGCAGCAAACTCGTCAGTGACTACCTCACAGACCGTAAGCGCAACTACTTCCAACGATGCCGCCAACTCGTGATGCTCGATGCTACGGGCACCATACTATGGCTCATCGGAGAGAGGGTAGCAGCACAGGCAGCCATCACCGACCACACAATAAACGTGCTCTCCGTGCGTTATATAATAGATGAAAGTAACAGCCCACAAGAATAATACACTTCTGCTGCTATCATACCTCTTTGTTATGATAACAGCCGTATGCAGTTGTGATGACAATGACTCATTCACCACTTCATACACCAATCAGCTTACTATATCCAGAAGCACACTGTCTTTCGACACCGTATTCTCCAAGGTGCCCTCGGCATCCAAGAAGCTTATGGTGTACAACCACTCTGGCGACGGCGTGCGCATCACCTCTGTTGAGCAAAGTCGCGGTGCAGAGAAGTCAGGCTTCAGGGTCAATGTCAATGGCATGTATATCAGTCCCGATGCCGACAACCGTCTCACCACCCCCATCGAGCTACGCTCTGGCGACTCCCTCAGGGTATGGGTGGAGATAACATCGCAGAAGGAAAACAATACCATAGAACCACAGAAGGTGGAGGACAACATACTCTTCAACCTCGAGAGCGGCCGTCAGCAGGCTGTCAACCTCTATGCTTGGACATGGGATGCCGACACCTTGCAAGACCACACCATCGCCACCGACTCGCTCATAGACAATAAGGGTGAGCGACCACTCGTGGTACACGGCAAACTCACCGTAGCACCCGAGGCGACACTCACCATAGCAGCAGGCTCCATAGTATATTTCCATCAGGATGGCGAACTCAATGTCGATGGCAGACTGGTGATAAGCGGCGAAAAAGACAAACTGGTGACACTACGCTGTGACCGTCTCGACTCATTGCTCCAGATGAGTTATGACGAGATACCCGGCAAGTGGCAGGGCGTCACACTCAGCAAGTCATCACATGACAACGTCATAAGCTACCTCGACCTGCACGGTTCGGAGTATGGCATAAAGATTGACGGCGATGGCAGCGACAAGGCAGGGCTGTCCATAGACCACTCCATCATCATGAATACTCTCGGCGATGGCATCACATGCAACAATGCCCAGCTCGCCATCAACAACTGTCTCATAGCCAATTCCAGTGGCTACCAGCTCAACGTCACTGGGGGCAACGTCAGCGTCAATAGCAGCACCCTTGCTTCATTCTACGGATACACCTCATCACGTAAGTACGCACTGCGTATGACGGATATCAACCCCAACGTTGACGATATCGTCAACGTTAACGAAAACGATAACGAAAACGAAAACCCCAAGTCCCTCCCATTGACCTTCCGTATGACAAACTCCATCGTCACGGGTTATGCCGATGACCAGGTGTACTGGTTTCCTTACGATATGACTGCCGACCCCGACATACTCATACAGCACAGCTATCTGCGTACCCACAAACCCACTGACGAGTACTCTTCCAAGATGCTCCAGGACAACCTCTACGACGGCGACACCGACGAGACCATGCAGGGTAGGGGACTCTTCCAGTATGTCAATGACGACGGCACCAGTTTCAAGTACGATTTCACCCCCAAGGCAGGCACTCCTGTCATCGCCTCTGCCGATCCCACCACGTCATGCTCTGACGACATACTCGGTACTACCCGCAAGGCGACACCCGACATGGGATGCTACGAAACCACTGCGAGCGAAAACGAAAACGAAAACAAGTAGTTAAGTATGGACACCGAGCTTCTCATATCCAAGGCACGTGAGGCGACAGCCCTCGCCTATGCCCCCTATAGCCAACTGCACGTAGGAGCCGCCGTGCTGCTCGAGAACGGCGAGATCGTCACGGGTGCCAATCAGGAGAACGCCTCCTATCCGTGTGGTATCTGTGCAGAGCGGTCGGCACTCGCTACAGCCCAAAACCTCTTTCCTGGTGTCCCTGTCCTTGCCATCGCCATCGCAGCATCACGTGATGGTGTCATGACCCCCGATATCATCACCCCATGTGGCATGTGCCGACAGGTAATAGCCGAGACAGAGCAGCGCTACGGCATGCCTATCACCATTATTTCAACATCAGCCACCGATACCTCTATAGCTCATAGCATCAAGGAACTCTTACCCCAGTCATTCCTCTGACGTTGCTTACCACCGGTGTTCTTGACTTATTGATTAAATAAGCATTGTTCACTTTTGTAACTTTTGTAACTTCTAAACAAAAGCGACACCCTGCTATTTTTTTTAGTAAGATGTCTATGTAGTAATAACTATAATCAGCGAAGCACACCTTTCAGCCTGCAAAACAAACCTCTCTGCATGTTGAAGCTAATTATTCAAATTTTGTTGTTTATTCCTTCTATCTTTCCTTTAGAGATATGATTGTTGACAATGTTGACAATGTTGACAATGTTGACAATGTTGACAAAATAAATAAAATGTGCACCGAACTTCACAGCCCAGTGCACATACTAACACTTATCTTTATGAAAACCAAAAAAAAGATTATCTGAAGAAATTATCTGTTGTCACCGCAAGGTCATAGCCTACGCTTGCCCACACTTTCATGTTATGTAGCTGTGCAGCACTGGCTCCCATCTCCACTCGGGTCATCGCCATCAGTAGGTTTATAACCTCCTCACGGTCACGGAGGTTTATCTGCGTACGAGTGCAATACTCCTTCGGCTCTATTGCAAACACGCCGTTCATGTAGTCAAGTACAGCCTTTACGTAAGCCTTGGTGTTGTTCTCCGTTTGTGGTGCCCACGTTTCTATTATCTTACCTATTGACTTGATATCCCTCTTGGCATACGAGCGCAGTATC
>JAGCPC010000056.1 GCA_017642485.1 Prevotella sp.
ACCAGACACTTACCTCAATGGCGAACTCGTGGAAAAGGTGATACGTTCTATCGAGGTGTCCAATCATGTGAGCAAGATAGCAGCTATTCCTTTTGTACGTGAGGCTATGGTTGAGCAACAACGTGAGATGGGTAAGGAGAAGGGCATCGTGATGGATGGTCGTGATATAGGCACTACAGTTTTCCCTGATGCTGAACTCAAGATTTTTGTTACGGCTTCGGCTGAGGTTCGTGCCCAGCGACGTTTTGATGAACTAAAGGCTAAGGGTATGCCAGCTGACTATGATGAGATACTCAAGAATGTGCAGGAGCGCGACTATATCGACTCCCATCGTGATGTGTCGCCTCTTCGTCAGGCTGATGATGCCCTATTGCTTGATAATTCCAATATGACGATACCTGAGCAGAAGGCATGGCTGCTGGCTCAGTATAAGTTGAAAGCTGAAAGTTGAAGGTTGAATGATAGTTTGTATAGCAGAGAAACCCAGCGTGGCACGCGAGATAGCCAATGTACTCGGTGCTAAGTCAACACGTGACGGGTATATAGAAGGCAATGGGTATCAGGTGACATGGACATACGGTCATCTATGTACCCTCAAGGAACCTAATGACTACCAAGAGATGTGGAAACACTGGTCATTGGGGTCACTACCCATAATACCACAGCGATTTGGTATCAAACTCATAGAGCAGGATCATATCAAGAAGCAGTTTGCTATAGTGGAGAAACTCTTTCAGAATGCTGATGAGATAGTAAACTGTGGTGATGCTGGCCAAGAGGGTGAACTCATTCAACGATGGGTGATGCAGAAGGCAGGAGCCAAGTGTCCAGTCAAGCGATTATGGATATCATCGCTCACAGAAGAAGCCATTCGTGAGGGTTTCAACTCTTTGAAGGATCAGAAAGACTACGAACCACTATACTTGGCTGGTCTGTCGCGAGCTATAGGCGACTGGCTCTTGGGTATGAATGCTACACGTCTTTACACTATCAAATATGGTGACAACAGCCGTAATCGTAAGGGTGGGGCAGGAGTGCTCTCTATCGGTAGGGTACAGACACCCACGCTCGCTATGATTGTAAACAGACAGAAGGAGATAGATAACTTCAAACCAGAGCCCTACTGGGTGCTCTCTACCATATACCGTGATACTCTGTTTACTGCCACGAAAGGTAAATATCTCAAAAAGGAGGAAGGCGAAGAAGCTTTCAAGGAGATACAGGATAAGGAGTTTGAGATTACCAGCGTGACCAAGAAGTCGGGTACAGAGAAACCTCCTCAGCTTTTTGACCTCACAACGCTTCAGGTGGAGTGCAACAAGAAGTTCTCCTATACAGCCGAGATGACCCTCTCGCTCATCCAGAGTCTCTATGAGAAGAAGGTTACCACCTATCCTCGTGTTGATACTCAGTTTCTTACTGACGATATCTATAAGAAGTGTCCCCAAACCCTTAATGGCGTCTATCAGGTTAAGTTTAATGGTGTGGCTCCTTATGCCGACCTTATTCGTGCCATAGGTGGCAAACCACTGAAGAAGAGCAAGAAGGTGTTTGATAACTCCAAGGTGACTGACCACCACGCTATCATTCCCACAGGAGTGGTGCCAGCAGGACTGTCGGATATGGAGCGCAATGTGTATGACCTCGTAGCTCGACGTTTTATCGCCGTATTCTATCCTGACTGTAAGTTCTCTACCACTACTGTAGAGGGTAAGGCTGGTGATGTAGCTTTCAAGACTTCAGGTAAGGAGATATTGGAAGAGGGGTGGAGAGTCGTAGCCCCCCACCAACTCCCCTCCTCAGGGGGAGAGACCAAGGCTGATGAAGCTAATGACGAGGCACAATCACTCCCCCTGCAGGGGGGAGACGGAGGGGGGCTTCTCCCCACCTTCGTAAAAGGTGAGACAGGACCTCACAAACCGACACTTACAGAGAAACAAACCACCCCTCCACCTTATTATACAGAGGCAACCTTGCTCAGGGCTATGGAGACAGCAGGCAAGTTTGTGGATAACGAGGAACTCCGAGCTGCTATGAAGGAGAATGGTATAGGTCGTCCTTCTTCGCGCGCGAACATTATAGAAACGTTGTTCAAACGTCACTACATCCGTAGAGAACGTAAACGCATAGTGGCAACTCCTACAGGCATGGAACTTATTGATCTCATTCACGAGGAACTCCTCAAGTCGCCAGAACTCACAGGTATATGGGAGAAGAAACTTCGCGACATAGAGCATA
>JAGCPC010000057.1 GCA_017642485.1 Prevotella sp.
ATAGTTTTAGGTTTTTAGTTATTGGTAAAAGAAAGTTTTCAACAGTGGGATAACTGGAGGTCGCTGTGAAGCTCCCTTTTAAACTTTCAAATTTTTGGTCCTGTTGGGCTGAAAATTTCTTTTTTATAGGAAAAGGATTTTTAGTTAAACATAGGCTTTTGTGATGCCACAGCTCGTGAGGGTTGTGGCATCACTCTTTTTATGTGTATAAAACAACGATGCATCAGCTTTCTTGGGCTGATGCATCGTGGATGTGAGAAGTACAGATCATTTGAAGTCAGGACCTATTTTTCCGTTCCACTTCAGATACCAGTTGTCTTGGTTGCGAAGCTTACTTCGGATGTCCTCGGCTACATTGTTGCTACCGCCACGGGCAGAAATGACGTTACCCATGAACTCGCCCGGATTACTGCTACGCAGTGCGAAGCGCATTACATCGTAGAAGCGTGTCCCCTCAAAGGCAAACTCCAAGGCTTCTTCGTCGAGTAGTAATTGACTTACATACTCCTGTTGGGTGGCCAATGGCACGGGTTGTTTCTGACCGTCAACCTCGATAGAGTCGGGGAACTGATAATACTCGTTGAGTGGAGTGAAGCCAGAGCCACGTGTATGAATACCAATGGTGTTCATGGTGTTGGTAGCGCGGTTGTTCACCAAAGCCTCAGCAGTAAAAATGCCATAGCGTGAGTTGGGGAAGTCGAAGGTAAGTAACCATGTCGCATCGTCATCGTTGTAGTATGGGCATACATCATTAGCAATTACATTGTTGTTAAGACCCTGTGACAAAATCTGGAATGCCATACGAGGATAGCCTGCCATGTTGAGAGCTTCTGCCATACGCAGATATACCATCATCTTACGATAGATATGTACGTTGCGGGTGTTGTATTTGCCGATGCGTTGTGTCTCAATACGCTCGCCTGTTGCTTTATCATAAGCGTAGCCCTCACTCCAGAAGTTAAAGAGGCGCAGGTCGCCTGAACGGTGCAGTGATAGACCTCTAGGCGAATAGATAACGCTGGTACCATCGGTGCCCACGCAACAGTGTGCCTGTGATTCTGACAGTTCCTGTTCGCGTAGCGAAGGTGTCAGACTGTACTTATAGTTGTTTTCTTCGGTGGAATTGAATAGGTTGCGCAGTTCGCTGTAGTTGCCCTCAGAGCGTGTAGAGTCGCATGGAATAATGGTAATCAGCTCTCCGTTGGACATATAGTTTTCGCTTATATCTAAGTCGCCCCAACCTGTTATATTCAACCATGTAGTGTTGCCAGGTGTCCACGTTAACATATTTATACCGACGGGATATGTCGAGTTCTGGCCATTGCGCTCGCTGATGTACTTGTAGTATCGCTCAGCTGCCATCTTGTACTGTTCGATGTTGCCTGAAGCACTAGCCTGCCAGAGATAGAGATCGCCCAACACAATATTGATGGGGAACCATAAGAAGCGTGAATCATTGCCACGGATGGTACCGTAGCCAGGATACTCACGGCCGTAGCGCTCAGCCAGTGGCTGCAGATCGTTGATGAAGTACTCGCATACAGACTCAAGGTCATAGCTTGGGTAGCTTATTTCTGCCTCCTGTTTTGTAAGGATAGGTTTTGTAACAAACGGTACACGACCATAGTTCAGAACCAACTGCAGGTAAGTCCATGCACGGATAGCCTTTACTGCTGCATACTCTTTCATGAAGATGTATTCGTTACGATTGTTCTTCAGTGCCGTGTCTACATGTTCTATGAAATAGTTGCAGTTGTTTATTACGGCATAGTAGTCGCGAGGTACGTTGTACTGGTTGTTATCGCCAATCTGGAACAAAGCTACATCGCGCAGATCGCTAGAGGCCACGCTGGTGATGCTGGTAAGATCGCCACGTACCTCTCCG
>JAGCPC010000058.1 GCA_017642485.1 Prevotella sp.
AATCTTACCATTAGCATCTACAGTTACATTCTCGAGAAGAGCGTTACGCTTGATAGCACCATAGATATCTGGCTCAGATTCCTTGTCAAGGTTGATAACCTTAGCATAGCAACCGCCCTCGAGGTTGAATACACCCTCGTCGTCCCATCCGTGCTCGTCGTCACCAATCAGCAGACGCTTTGGATCGGTAGACAGAGTGGTCTTACCTGTACCAGACAGACCGAAGAAGATAGCGGTGTTCTTACCCTCCATGTCGGTGTTAGCAGAGCAGTGCATAGATGCGATACCCTGCAGAGGCAGGTAGTAGTTCTGCATAGAGAACATACCCTTCTTCATCTCACCACCATACCATGTGTTGATGATTACCTGCTCGCGGCTTGTTGTGTTGAAGGCAACACAAGTCTCTGAGTTCAGACCCAGCTCCTTGTAGTTCTCAACCTTTGCCTTAGAGGCATTGTAAATAACGAAGTTAGGCTCGAACTTCTCCAGTTCCTCAGCAGTTGGCTGGATGAACATGTTTGTAACGAAGTGTGCCTGCCAAGCTACCTCAACGATGAAGCGAACAGCCAGACGAGTAGCCTCGTTAGCACCGCAGAATGCGTCAACTACATACAGGTTCTTGTTGCACAGCTCCTTAACGGCGATTTCCTTTACGTTAGCCCAAACTTCCTCAGTCATGGGGTGGTTGTCGTTCTTGTACTCCTCAGTTGTCCACCATACCTTGTCCTTGCTCTGCTCGTCGCATACGATGTACTTATCCTTAGGTGAACGGCCGGTGTAGATACCAGTCATAACGTTAACAGCGTCGAGCTCGGTGTTTACGCCCTTGTCGAAACCCTCGAGACCAGCCTTTGTCTCCTCTGCGAACAGAGTCTCATACGATGGATTGTGAGCAATCACGGTGCTACCGGTGATGCCATACTGAGTCAAATCTAACTTTGCCATATTACTAATCTTTATTTAAATTGTGAAAATAATCCTAGACGTTACTCCTTAATCGTTTGTTCTTACGAGCATTTTTAAAAATGCGCTGCAAATTTACGAATTATTCTTGAATTGACAATCCCGAATTAGCAATATTTTGCTCGCACACAATTCTTTTTAGGTTAAAGAAATTAAAAAATCATGTCGGAGTAGCGCTTTTGCCACTCCGACATATCATTTTCTTCTCTCCGATTGCTATTTTTTCAGTTCGGCAGGAATCACGGGCATAGCACCATTCTGGGTGCATACGTATGCGCTAACCTGTACAGCTGTCTTATGAGCCTCCTGCACCGGCTTGCCGTTGATGACCGATGCGCAGAACGACCCTGTAAACGAGTCGCCGGCACCCACGGTATCGGCCACTTCTACCTTTGGTGTGTCCTGGAACGATGTCAGTCCGTCGTCGGTGAAAACATACGATCCGTTAGTGCCGCAGGTAAGTACCAGCATCTTCAGGTGATAGTCCTGAACTATCTTCTCGCAGGTGCCGCGCATATCCAGTCCGTCGTAGCCGAACATGCGGTTAACTACCACTAGCTCTTCGTCGTTGATTTTCAGGATGTTACATATGCAGAACGAGTCCTCAAGAATCTGCTTCGAGTAGAACTGCTGGCGCAGGTTGATGTCGCAAATCTTCAGGCAGTCTTCAGGGGTAGCATCCAGAAATTTGCGGATGTTTTCGCGCGATACCACGTTGCGCTGTGCCAGCGATCCGAAACATACAGCACGGGCATTCTTGGCTATCTCCTCCATCTCGTCTGTGAATGGGATGTTGTCCCATGCTACATTCTCTTTGATGTCGTATGTAGGTATGCCGTCGCCCGTAAGCGTAACCTGCACGGTGCCAGTGGGATAGGGTACACGAGGCATCAGGTAGTTCAGATTGTGCTCCTTCAGCGCCTCGATAGTCTCCTCTGCCAGTGCATCCTCGCCTAGTGCGCTGATGGCGATGGTGTTTTCGCTACCCAGGAACTGGCCAGCATGATAAGCAAAGTTAGCAGGTGCTCCACCTAGTTTCTTTCCTTCGGGCAATACGTCCCACAGTACCTCTCCGAGGCCTACGATATATCTTTTCATTAGATTAAACATTAAAGATTAAACATTAAATACTACTTTACGTTTTTAATATAGGTAAATAGATAAATCACTCCGATAGCCATTACGATTACTGCTCCGGCCTGGCCCATTGCATCGCTGGCAATTCCCATCAGCAGTGGGAAGATAGTGCCGCCAAACAGTCCCATAATCATCAGTCCCGATACCTCGTTCTGCTTCTGTGGCATAGCTGTAAGTGCCTGGGCAAAACAGATGGAGAAGATGTTAGAGTTGCCGTAGCCCACCAGTGCTATAGCTGCGTAGAGTATCCACTTCTCAGTGCCGATGAACAGTCCGCACATAGAGAGTGCCATCATCACTACGCTGATAACGAAGAATGTGCGATTAGGCAATACTCGCAGGAAGAACGATCCGGTGAGGCAGCCGATGGTACGGAATATGAAGTACAGACTGGTGGCAAATGCGGCATCGTTCAGCGTCAGTCCCAGTCGCTCCATCAGTATCTTTGGCGCTGTGGTGTTTGTACCCACATCGATACCTACGTGACACATTATGCCAAAGAACGACAGCAGTACGATAGGTGTGCCCAGCAGTTTCAGGCATTCAGTAAATGTAGATGCGTTGCCTGTGGTGTGTTCTTCTTCGATAGGCGTAACAGCCAGCAGCGCTGCAGCCAGGATACCCACCACGAAGTAGATCATAAACAGCACTCGCCAGTCGTAGCCGAACGAGGGCAGTACCTGTGTGGCGCCCCACATGGCCAGATAAGGAGCCAAGAACGAGGCGATGGCCTTGATAAACTGCCCAAAGGTGAGTGTCGATGCCAGATTCCCTCCGCCCATCACTGTTGATACCAGTGGGTTAAGCGATGTCTGCATCAGGGCGTTACCTATGCCAAGCAGCGAGAATGCGCATAGCATAATCGGGAAGTTCTCGCCAAACAGAGGCAGCAGCAGCGATGCGATAGTCACGCCCAGCGATAGCAATACAGTGTTCTTTCGGCCTATCTTGTTCATCAGCATCCCCGTAGGTACGCTGAAAATCAGGAACCAGAAGAATACGAGCGACGGGAAGATGTTGGCCACGCTGTCTGTCAGCTGCAGGTCTTCCTTCACATAGTTCGATGCAATGCCCACCAGGTCGACAAATCCCATGGCGAAAAAGCAGAACATCACGGGGATCAGAGCAAATTTCTTCATATTACTAACTATTCTCTAAATTCTTAATTCTTACTTCTTAATCTCATATATGGTCGCCTTTCCGCCCTTCACCTTTATGTTATTATAAGGTTCTGATGGGAATACCAGGTTTGTCATAGCCATCTTTCCTTCTGCATCGAAGGCCTCGATAGAACAGCGGTCGATAAACAATCGCAGCTGTTTGATATGTCCATAGGTGGGCGCGATAGTTGTGCAAGCAAATGCTTCGCTGAAGCTCACGTCGCCACTCTTCGTACGGTCCATGCTGAAGCTCTGGCGCTGTCCGTCGTAAACCATCACAACCTCTTCGCCCTTTGAGTTCGAGAGCACAATCTCCGCCTGATTCTTCATGTCAACCACTATCTCGCAAGCCTCAGTAGGCTTCCTCACTTTGGCGCCACGCATAGCCAGCATCTCCTTCGATGGTACTACGCTTACGTATGTCTCCTCGCCAAAGTTAAACAGTCCCAGGTCGCGAGGTATACTGTTGCCTGAGCGATACTGCTTGGTAGGCACTTGGTTGGCATACTGCCAGTTGCTCATCCACGCTAGCACCACATGGCGGTTCTCAGGTGCGTTATAGAATGATACGGTAGCGTAGTGATCCTTACCATAATCCATCCACTTGGTCACCTTTGGCATCGACTCGCAGGTAAACTTATGTCCGTCGAACTGTCCCACAAAATACTGTGTAGCACTACCTCCGAATGGGCCGCCAGGGTTGATGTTGCAGATAAGCACCCACTTGTTGTCGATCTTCATCAGGTCAGGGCACTCCCATACGCCACCATGATTGCCATACTCCTTGCCAAACGAGCTCTCGTATGTCCAATCGGTCAGGTTCTGCGATGAGTAGATGCGCATCTCTTGTCCTACTGCCAGTATCAGGTTCCAGGCTTTGATATCTTCGTTCCAGAACGGACGTGGGTCACGGAAGTCGGGCACATCGGCAGTCAGTACAGGGTTGCCGCTATACTTCTGGAATGTACGTCCACCGTCGTTCGAGAAAGCTATCGACTGTGTCTGGTGGTGTCCAGCTGTGGTGTACATAGCCACTACTTCGTCGCCTCTTGTCACGCACGAACCGCTGAATATAGTGCCCAACCAGTCGGGCTCCAGTGCCATCGGCTCAGCCTGCCAATGTATCAGGTCGCGCGATGTAGAGTGCCCCCAGTGCATGTTCTCCCACTGCGAACCGTAGGGGTTCCACTGGTAGTACAGATGCCACGTACCATCTTTATAAAACATTCCATTCGGATCATTCATCCAACCGTATACGGGAGTATGATGATATACCGGGCGGAAGCGCTCGCGATTGGTGGTGTCAAATGTATCGCTATACTTTATTTCCTTCCAGCAGGCAAACTCGCCTACGGCGCCCTTCAGTCGGCGGTCGCCATGAAACTCGATGTCGAGCAGCTGAGCATCCTTCAACTCGTAGGGCACATAATAGTCTACGCGATCTACTGCCAACTTCACATTGATGCGCTGCACCATCTCGTTTTTTCCGTTCAGTACTGCAATCGCTGCAATGTCCTCTGTCTCCTGTACGGGCAGCAGCAGGTACTTAGTTGGCTGTTCCACTCTCAGCATGGCGTGCTTCTCGCCCAGTACCATAGGTGTTACTTGGGCCATTGCCGATACAGAGGTCAGCACGGCGGCCACCATCATCATTACCGTTTTTCTCATTTTGCTATTCATTTTTTTGTTGTACGATTTTAGATTTCTGCTGCAAAGGTAATGCAATTCGTGCGTATATCCTATAAATAATGTTTCAAACAATAAGAAAAATCGTTCATTGCAACATTTTTATATGCAATGAACGATTATTTTATTTTTTTACCCATACTTTGTGCGAATGACTACCGCGAGTGCCGATGCCGGAACCTGGATCGGCGGTTAGTTCGCTTAAGTCGCGTGAGGCTTTTGTCCTGCTTTGGTCAGTAGCCAGAGCATAGTCTGTCAGCGTCATGTATCCATTTGCTTCAATAATTCTTTGGGCTTTAGCCAGACGTTCATCGCGACTCATTTTGCTCCTTCTTGGCGTTTGCACTTCTGTTTCAGCCTTCTCAAATGTGTTTTCGCGATTCATCTCGGCCAGAAGTTCTGCATCGGGCTTAAAGTTGATGCCTTTGATGGATACATGACGATACTTTGAACCTTCGCTGTCGTCATCGAACCCAAGCGATAGACTGAACGTGCCCAGACCGTCTATCTTGATGCTGTGCCCCATTGGCATCCACGCCTTCATTGTTTCAACCAGTGCATCCAAGACGCCTCGCATGGTGCCTTCGCTGAAGCTGCCGCCATAGGTCTTCATGTGCTTCAGTACGGTTTCGAAGTCGTGTTGAGTATAGGTCCGCATCTTGGGAAACAATACTTTCTTGCCGTCAGTCATCTCCTTTGGGAGTTCTTTCACTACATATTTTGCCATTGTATTCTAATTTTTATATTCCACGTCTATAAACTTATATTTCACGTCGAGGAACTTATATATCACGCCGCAAAACTTATGTTCCAGGACGTGAAATATAAATCTCTGATGCAAAGGTAATATTTTTATTTGAAGCCAACAAATTATTTGCCTAAAAACATCTCATAATATTGCTGGTGTGCCTATCTTACAAAAATGTGCGACTCTCACGAGCCGCACGTTTTTTTAGAAAAACCAATCCATTACCTTACTACTAACTCAATAACTAGCTTTAACCAATTAATCACTCTATGAACCTAAAACAATTTACTAACTAATAACAATATGACCGTATCCTAAATCTTCTGCTGCAAAGTTACGGCGTTTTTCAATATCCATCGATAACATTTGTTTCAACTGCTAACAAAAATCGTTCATTGCAACATTTTTTC
>JAGCPC010000007.1 GCA_017642485.1 Prevotella sp.
ATGTCCGTTTCGTAATATCGGCAGAAGGAGGTGTAGTTGAGCTGTGGCACTATGCGCCAGCCTGCCTGCAGCGAGAATGCCGGTTGCAGGCGCAGCTGCACTACGTTGCTGTAGCTGTGACCATAGTCCATCACGTTGTAGTAGTTTACCGCCGCCGAGAGTCTCATTGCACCCTTGTGCCAGAATGTCGAGGCACCTATCTGAAAGGTGTTCTCGTGGTAGTAGTAGTTGGTGTGCGAGTTATTGACGAAGGCAGAGAATATGAAGTCAGGCTTCTGATATTCGTATCGCAACTCACTTACGTAGGCATCCAGTTTCTTCAGTCTTGGGTAGTAGTTGTAGTAGTCTTGGTCAGAGCTTTCCTTGTAGCAATACTCAGCGTAGGAAGGTATGACGGGCGACTTGGCAAACGACCCCTTGAGCACTGAGTGCTTGGTAATGTTGCCATACACGCAGAAGTTGAAGAAGTGGTTGCGGTGTCGGTGGCCGAACGACCTTATCACTCCGCTCTCGGTGCCATGGTAGTTTTCGTTTTCGTGCTGGAAGTATTTTTGCGTCCTTACGCGGTCGCCCAAGCAGAAGTTTACTCCGTGGAAGTTCCAGTCCAACTGTGCGTAGAGGTCGTAGTAGAACGAGTTGTTGCTGTAGTCATCCGTTATGAAGTCGTCATATCCCGATCCGCCCTCTATGCCGGCGATAACCGACAGTCTGTCCTTGACAAGTGGAACGTAGAACTCCGTCACGCCCACGGGAATGTTTGAGCGCATGTGTGACCTGTAACTCAGTATGTCGTCGTCGCTATATGAATTAGAGCCCGTATGAGCATACACGGTCTGTATCTCCATCGTGGCACCGCTCTCGCTCAGCTCGGCGTCATAGATTATGTTGAGGTCTATGTAGCGGTCGTGTGACACCATTTCGCCACGGTTCACCTTAGTCTTTGCATAGTTCTGTCCCAACTGCACTATGAGTTTGTTCTTGCTGTTTATTTTCCAGTCAAAACCAGCCACTGCCGCCTCATATCCATCGTGAGTCTCTATTCGGTTTACCTTCCGGTGCCTCAGTCCGCCCATGAGCTGTCCCCACACCGTCAGGTCGTCGCGCTCCACCTTCACCGTGTTGTAGGTTTTCAGCGTGCCGTATGAGTCAGCCTTTACGCTCACCCTGCCCGACGTGCCGTTAGCACCCTTCTTGAAATACACGTCTATCACCTTGTACGTGCCCTCTATTCCCTTCATCGTGCCCGGCATATTGCATACGTCAATCAGTTCTATCTCTTTTGCCTTTGTCTTGGAGAGAAACTGCTCCACGTCCACGTCGCCTGCGTAGCTCATGTTATGGTTTACGAGCGAAAAACTGTTTGTTCCCACCACCAGGCTGATGCCCTGATCAAACATATCCACCACTTCAGGACACATGGCAAGAACCTCGGCGAGCGATTCCTCGCCCGTCAGTTCCATCTCGTCCACGTGTATCACATACCTGTCTCCAGCGTGCTCTATTACGTCAGCCTGAGCCGTAGGACTGCCCCACAACATCATCGCCGCAACTACCGCAACTACCGTTCTTTTCATTCTATTTTTATTTTTTCCGCTGCAAAGTTACAAAAATTTGAAAAATTTTGTTATCTTTGCCGACGAATAAATTATCTTTTTTGGAAAAAAAGCAAGAGATATCTCTGGAATATTATGAACAACGGACATCCTAAAGGGCTATACCTGCTCTTTGCTACTGAAATGGCGGAACGCTTTTCCTACTACGGAATGCGTGCCTTGTTTGTACTCTACCTCGTAGCGGCGTTCTTCACCAATGACGAGGCGAGTCAGATCTACGGGTCATACACGGGACTGGTGTATCTCACCCCCTTGCTGGGCGGATATATCTCCGACCGCTACTGGGGCAACAGGCGCTCCATAGTAGTGGGCGGCACGGTGATGGCTGTGGGACAGTTTATGATGTTTGCCTCAGCATGCTTCGTCAACCAGAGCATCATGAGCGAAGGGGGTGGCATAAGCCAAGGGGTGAACAACCAACTCTCGCTGTGGCTTATGTTTGCCGGACTGGCGGCACTGATAATAGGCAACGGCTTCTTCAAACCCAATATCTCGACCATGGTGGGTGACCTCTACGACCCATACGACCAGCGCAAGGACTCTGCCTTCACCATATTCTATATGGGCATCAACGTGGGTGCCTTCATAGCACCGCTCATCTGCGGACCCCTTGGCAACGGCAACTGGATGAACCCCGGTGGTTTCAAGTGGGGTTTCTTCGCTGCAGGCTGCGCTATGCTGGTGTCCGTCCTCGTGTTTGTGACGCTCAAAGACCGTTACCTCGTCACTCCTGAGGGAAAGATGATAGGAGGAAAGCCGGTGCACAGTGCACAGTGCGCAGTTCACAGTTCAGAGTCTAAAGGTTCAAAAGTTCAAAAGTTAGAAAGTTCAAGGGGAAAATCCATACTGCATATTGCGCTGTGCTCTATTCTTGCCATCGCTATCTTCACGTTCTTTGCCATGAGGGCGGAGAACTTCAACGACTATATCTCTGCTGCCATTTATGGTGTATCTATCGGTCTGCCCATATTCATCATCACTGACGGAAGTCTGACGAGGGTGGATAAGATGCACATCGGCGTGATATACATCATCGCCGTGTTCGTCATATTCTTCTGGAGTGCCTTCGAGCAGGCAGGGTCTTCGCTCACCATCATAGCCGACCAGCAGTGCGACCGCCACGTGGGAGGCTTCGAGGTGCCCACTACATGGTTTCAGAGCATCAACCCCATCATCGTGGTGACCTTTGCTCCTATCATGGCTATGCTGTGGGAGTTCCTGCTGAAGCGCGGCATGAACGTGCCATCAACGGTGAAGCAGGCTCTTGGTCTGGGACTGCTGTCGTTAGGCTACATCGTGATAGCATGGGGCACATACGGCATCGACTCGCTGACAAAGATTTCGATGTGGTGGCTGGTGGTGCTCTACTTCCTCCACACCATCGGCGAGCTGTCGCTGTCGCCCATCGGACTGTCGCTCGTCAACCGTCTGTCGCCTACGCATCTGGCATCACTCTTGATGGGAGTGTGGTTTATGAGTAATGCTACGGCAAACATCCTCGCAGGACAGTTTGCTACCCTGCTGCCTGCACCAGGCAAGACACCAGCAAGCGTCTTTGGAATAGAGATAGTGACGCTGTCTGACTTCTTCATCTTCTTTGCCTGCACCGCCGGCGCTGCCTCCATCATACTCTTGTGCCTGTGTCCTATGCTCAACCGCATGATGAAACCCGTCATCGTCTTTGCCACCAACAACGAGAACAAGCTCCGTGAGGCAGAGCAGATACTGGGCAGACGCTTTGAGATACTGTCGCTCAAGGATATCAACTGCTTCGAGGAACTGCCCGAGACACACCTCACACTGGAGGAAAACTCACTCGAGAAGGCTCGCTACATCAACCAGCACTACGGCTACGACTGTTTCGCTGACGACACGGGACTGGAGGTAGAGGCTCTGGGTGGCGAACCAGGAGTATATTCTGCACGCTATGCCGGCAATAATCATGACAGCCAGGCAAACATGGCAAAGCTCCTGGAGAAGATGGAGAGCGAAGAAAACCGCAAGGCACAGTTCCGCACGGTGGTATCGCTGATTTTCCATGGCGAGGAACATCTGTTTGAGGGAACTGTGCACGGCGAGATAACCCGCGAGAAACACGGTACGGAGGGATTCGGCTACGATCCTATCTTTGCGCCTGACAGCCACGATGGCGGTAAGACGGCAACCTTCAAGGGCACGAAGCGCAACCTCACCTTTGCCGAGATGACTGACGAGGCGAAGAACGCCATATCACACCGCGGCAGGGCGATAGAAAAGCTCGTACAATTCTTTGCTAGTTAGTGGTACAAAGCATAAGGTATAAGGAAAACACCTTATACTTTATACTTTATACTTTACACTTTACTTCTTCAACTTCTTAAGGATATCCTTTGGCACGCCATTCTTGTTGACCATGAAGTCCATGAGTTTGGCGAGGATGAAGTTTTTCGACATATACCATATACCCTTGTACTCACCGGTCTTACCCCATGAGTTTTTCACCATGTAGTACAGGCGTCCGTTCTGGTCTTTCGCCTTGCCGTATATCAGCATGCCGTGATCGTCGGTGAGTTCCCAGTTGTCGTACTCCTCCTGACGCTTCTCCTGTGACGGTGTCAGCTCAGGTGCGTTGACGCCCAGTTTCTGCAGTTTCTCCTTCTTCTCTCCGGCAGTGAGCTTGAGCCATTTTGCCATGTCGCTGCCCTCGTTATCCTGCACCTTCTTGACATCTACCAGCATGGCAAGTCCATCGCGCGTGAAACCGTCATCGCTCACGTCGCCGCCCCATGCTATGGTATAGCCATTGTCCAGTGCATACTCTATGATGCGCTCGATGTCAGAGAGCGGCACGTTCCACGTCATACCCTGGCGCCAGTTGTCCTGTATCTCGAGTGAGAACTCCGTATAGAATGGGTGATGCGTATATGATGTAAAACTGTAGTAGTCATCCCAGTTGAGTCCCAGACTCTCGGCAAATGTCAGCGGGGTATATGTCTTACCCTCATACTGGAATGTCTCGGGCACCTTGCCGAGGTAGGCATCGAGGATGCCCTGCAGTCCTGACTTCCATGCCGGTGTCAGTTTCTTTGCCTTTGTCTTGGCTATGGCATCCACGTAGGGTGTCATCACCTCAAAAAACTCGTTGAAGTTGTTGAGCGTGTCGCCCACCATCTTGCCAGGCAGTGTCATGGCGTCCTCTGGGCATATGCCATAGTGCTTCAGTGCGTACAGCACGTCGTATGCCGAACCACCCTGCGAGAACTGTGCGTCGCCATGCATGCGCACCTTCATCACGGCACGGTCCATGTATGTCTTGTTGGTCACATATACTTCGCTGAGGTCATACTCCTTTTTCTTGCTCTTCAGCAGTTCTGCCTCAAAGAATGCCAGCGTAGAGTAGTCCCAACACGTACCCGAACGGTTTTGGTTCTTTATTGACGTGATGGGTATCTCCATGATAGTGGTAAACACCGGTTTGTTCTTATCCACCGTATCCTGCTTCAGTGTGTCGGCAGTGAGGGCCTTTACCGAGTCGGCAGTGACGGAGTCGGTGAGCATCACCACATTACGCTTATTCACACTCTCCCTTGCAGAACATGTCAACATGACCGCCATGAGCGCCACAGCCACATGGAGCGACCTAAGTAGTTGGTTGTACATCATATCGTTTTGTTTATATTGTTAATACTGGTGCAAAGATACATTTTTTTTCTTACTTTACAATAATCCTTGCATGAAAAAAAATCCATCTCTTAGAAAAGGATATGTTTTAGCCCCTAAAAGGTTATGTTTTGGGTACCCAAAAGGATATGTTTTGGGGGGCCAAAACATATCCTTTTCCAAACCTCTGCTATGAAAAAAACGAGCAAAAATTTGCAACATTCGAAAAAAATAAGTACATTTGCAACGGAAGCACTATATATATAATAGTATAAACTAAAACCTAACATTATGAAAAAGTCATTTATCATCGCCTGTCTGTGCACGATATGTGGCACACAGGCACACGCGGAGTCAAACATTTTCAATCATCTTGGTGCAGGACTGGAGGTAGGTACCACGGGCATAGGTTTTGAGGTGGCAGCACCCATCACCGACTATGTACAGGTGCGTGCAGGCATGGCTATCATGCCATCGTTTAAGGTGAAGGACATTAAAGTAAATGTAAACGTTGACGATCGGCAGTGGTCAGAACTTCAGACGGTTACAGGCTATCAGGGCGATAGACCTACAAACGTAAAACTTGACACAAAGGTTACCAAGGCAGACTTTAAGTTGCTCTTCGATGTTTTTCCATTTAGGAAGAGTAGTTTCCATGTTACGGCAGGTTTCTATGCAGGCAAGTCACAGTTGCTCGATGTATATACCACCAACAATGCGGACGCTTTTCAGGCTATAACAGAATACAATGAGATGGTGGATGCCACAGACCAGATTGGTGTTCAGGTGGGCGATTACCTGCTTACCCCTAATGGTGAGAGAGTAAGGGGATTCGTAAAGGTTAAGGGATTTAAGCCATACGTAGGTTTTGGTTTTGGCAGAGCTATACCAAAGAAGACGCGTCTCGCCTTTGCCTTCGACCTCGGCGTACAGTTCTGGAGCACTCCTAAGTTCTTCATCGAACAGCAACAGGGTCAGGTAGAGGTAACAAAACAGGATGTAGGCAACGACGACGGCGGATTTGTTAAGACGATGTCAAAGATTACCGTCTATCCATGCCTCAACTTCCGACTCACAGGCAGGATATTCTAACAATATCTGGGAAGTGATAGTGCAGCGATAGAGTAGCGAAAGTTAAGCTATAGAAGCAAAAAAGGTATAATAAACTGCGATTTAACAATCTTTAAGAGATACGTAAGGGTTATTAACGAAAAAATCCTTAACTTTGCGGACATAGAGAACAAGAACTAAAACCATACAAGATTCCTGTATTATGAGAAAGAACACTATGAAGAATGTGATGCAGTGGGCCATGGCATGGCTCATGCTCTTCGCAGCACCAAGCATGGCAAGTGCCCAGTTTGGCGGACTGAAGAAGATGATCAACAAGGCAACAAAGTCTGTAACGGGCGACAACAGCAGTAGTAGCAGTTCAAGCGCAACAAGCCCCGATGCCGACCCGTATGGCGCCAGCCAGATAGACCGCATCAATGCCAACAAGCAGAAGGCGGAGGCTGACCGCCAGAAGGCGGAGGCAGCGCGTCAGCAGGCAGGCTGCAAGATTATAGAGTCAAGACGCGACAAACTCGTAGGTTCGTGGAACTCACGTACCTATACCATCACCTCAGCGGAGCAGTCTGCCGATGGCAAGTTTATCACCTATACATGGAACCCCTCAACAGGCGAGATAAAGCGCAACGACGGCGCGGTAGTCGCCACGATACAGGGTGACAAGATGGAGATTCCGTCCATCAATGCAACGGTGGAAATCAACAGCACGGGTGGACTGAAGATCAACGGTGAGCCATGCGGCAAGGTCACCAGACAGGACATATATCTGTACGGTCGCCGACTAGGACAGTTCAACTGCGAGGCAACACGTGACATCGTGGCATTCTTCTTCCTCAACAACTATGCTACGCCTGAGATGCGAGCAAAGATGAAGCGCACGCAGTTCATGGACGGCAACTTCCTCAACGCCAGCGGCACGACGATAGGATACATCAAGGGCGGCATGATATACAACACCAACAAACTCATTCCTAAGCAGGGTTCCATACACTACAGCGACGATGAGACCGTCATCGGCGACAATAAGTTCCGTGTGGGTGCCATGCAGTATGACGGCCGTGTAGATGACAACAACGGCAACAAGATCGGTCAGGTAAAGGAAAACGGCGACATACTCAATGCCTCAGGCGCCAAGGTGGCGCACGTGTCAAGTGACGGCAAGATAACCGACAAAGCAGGCAAGTTCCTCGTAAAATTCTCCGGCGACCGTCCTGTAATAGCTGCCGTAGCATATTACTTCTTCTTCCGTAACAATATCCGTTAGAATACTTCTATTTCATTATTTATATTTCACTAACCAACAACATTAAAACCTAAAAAATTATGACAGCATTACCTATGATGTCTTTCGGCGAAGCCGTTAAGACTTGTTTCAAGAAGTATGTGGATTTCAGCGGACGCGCTCGTCGTTCCGAGTATTGGTGGTTCCAGGTGCTCAACCTTATCCTCTGTGCATGCACCACGGCAATCTTTATCTGGAAGATTACCGCAGCAGACAAACTGGAGGCTCAGGTAGGCGGTGCACTCTTCGACCAGGAGAAGATGGATGCTCTCATGGCTCAGGCAAATTCTATTGACAACACCTTCTATCTGCTCGTAGGACTTGTAGGCATTATAGCCCTTGCGCTGGTGCTCCCCGGACTCGCGGTAACGGTTCGCCGTCTCCATGACATCGGCAAGAGCGGATGGTTCATCCTGCTATGCTTCATCCCATACGTAAACTTCATCGGCGGAATCGTAATATTCATATTCACCGTCATGGACAGCAAGCCAGAGGATAATAAGTTTGGTCCTTCACCGAAATATATCTCATAGGCATAGCCCATATACGGGATACGAAAAAAAATGACAGCGGGTCAGGGGAAATTTTCCCTTGACCCGCCTTCTTTATATATAAAACTAACTTTGCAGGCTCCCCTTTGGGGAATAGAGGGGGTGTTAACGGCGCATCATTGGCTTGTGGTTGGCAGCATCTCTCCACGTAGCGGCATGGTGCTTTGCGTGCTTTGGCTTAGGAGCAGGCTTTACCTTGTGTACGTGCTTGGGGGCAGGCTTTGGTTTGGGAGCAGGTGCCACCCTGTGTGAGTAACCTCTGTGGGCATCATTGCTTGTTATCGTAACCGTGGCATTGCCATTGCGATTTACTACTGTAAAGGTCATTGCATTCATCGTGATAGTCATTACCATCATCATTGCGAGTGTAAACATCTTTTTCATAACTTTTCCTCCTAATTTGGTTTTTAGAGTTAATAATCAGTTTCTTTGTTATTTTTACTGATGCAAAGTTACGTCGCAATTCTTACCTAACAAAGGAAAAGTTCCTAATGCTATGAGTAAAATTCCCTAAACGTTGATAGGGATTTTCCAGAAATTAATCGTACCTTTAAATAAGGTACTTCCGCTCGAAAACACAAAAGAAAAATTGCTTTTTCTTTTGTGCTTTGCTCACTTAATCGTACCTTTGCAGTCAAAAATAAGAAAGATATGGAATATATGTCACAGGAGGGCTACGACAAACTGGTAGCCGAACTATATCAACTGGAGAGCGTGGAGTACCCACGTGTGAAGCAAGCACTCATCGAAGCACGTGACAAGGGTGACCTCAGTGAGAACTTCGAATATCATGCCGCCAGGCGTGAGCAGGCGAAGCTGCTCAGCCGCATACGCTTCAAGCAGAGGGTACTGGAGAATGCCCGTCCTCTGGACAAGAAACTGCTGGGCGGTGACACCGTAGGGCTGCTCTGCACGGTGGGCATGACTAACATGGCCAACAACAGCACCATGACCTACACCATAGTGAACCCCCATGAGGCTAACATAGCCGAGAAGAAAATATCCATCAAGTCGCCGATAGCGCAGGCTCTGAAGGGCAAGAAAGTGGGCGACATAGTGGAGGTACGCGTGCCTGCTGGAACGCAAAGGCTGCGCATTGACAAGATAGAGGTGTAGGCTTTTTCTTAGATAATAGATAACAAATAATAGAGAAAAGGTTATTTATACGTTAAAAAAAACGTAACTCTGCCTCATTCTGAGTCAAGTTACAATGCACTCGGCATAAAAAATAAATGGATTTATTTTGTTCTGCTCTCGTTTTTTAGTAACTTTGCAAACAGAATTTTCAATTCTCAATTTTCAATTTTCAATTTGATAGGCATGAAACTTTGGTCAAAAGGATTTGAGATAAATAAGGAGATAGAGCGCTTCACGGTGGGAAAAGATCGTGAGATGGATCTCTATCTGGCGAAGTATGACGTGATGGGCTCCATGGCGCATATCACCATGCTCAACAGTATAGGACTGATAGGCGATGATGAACTGCCGCTGCTACTGAAGGAGCTGCGCAAGATATATGATATCTGCGAGAAGGGCGAATTCCGTATAGAGGACGACATAGAGGACGTGCACTCACAGGTGGAACTGATGCTCACGCGTGCGCTTGGCGACATGGGCAAGAAGATACACTCTGGACGCTCAAGGAACGACCAGGTGCTTGTTGACCTGAAGCTGTTCACCCGTGCTGCCCTGCGCGAGATAGTGGAGGAGACCAAGACGCTCTTCGATGAACTCATACAAAAGTCGGAGCAGTACAAGGGAGTGCTGATGCCTGGCTACACCCATCTGCAGATTGCTATGCCATCATCGTTCGGCTTGTGGTTTGGTGCATACGCTGAATCACTGACTGACGATATGCTCTACCTGCAGGCGGCTTACAAGATGACCAACCGCAATCCACTGGGTTCGGCTGCGGGATACGGTTCGTCATTCCCACTTAATCGCCAGATGACCACCGACCTCTTAGGCTTCGACTCCATGAACTACAACGTGGTGTATGCACAGATGGGCAGGGGCAAGATGGAGCGTAATGTGGCATTCTCCATCGCTGGACTTGCCGGCACGATGGCAAAGATGGCGTTTGATGCCTGCATGTTCAATTCGCAGAACTTCCAGTTTGTCAAACTGCCAAAGGAATGCACCACGGGCAGTAGCATTATGCCACATAAGAAGAACCCTGACGTGTTTGAGTTGATAAGGGCGAAATGCAACAAACTGCAGTCACTGCCAGTGCAGGTGACACTGATACAAAACAACCTGCCAAGTGGTTATTTCCGCGACCTGCAGATAATAAAGGAGGTCTTCCTGCCTGCCTTCGACGAATTGAAGGACTGCCTCCGCATGTGCGCATACATCATAAACAAGATAGAGGTGCGTGAGGATATTCTCGACAACCCGATGTACGACGCAATCTTCTCAGTAGAGGAGGTCAACCGTCTGGCTGCCGAGGGAATGCCGTTCCGCGATGCATACAAGAAAGTAGGACTCGACATCGAGGCAGGCAACTTCACACCAAACAAGAATATTCACCACACCCACGA
>JAGCPC010000059.1 GCA_017642485.1 Prevotella sp.
GCCATCGGGAGGGCTCGGGGTGGCTCGGTGCGGGCTCGGAATATGTTAAATAACACTAATTCTGGGTGCTTCGAGCCTCTACATATATATATAATGAGTATCTTTGTACCGGTTCGCGTCGTCATTGACTTACTTAACACATTCGAACTATGGCAATCCTTAAATCCTTAGTCATTCGTGGTGCTTCCAAGCGCCTTGGCGGCATGGTTCTCTACTCTCGGGCGGGTGAGACCATCGCAAGAGAACTCGCGCCAGCAGTCAGCAACCCTCGCACTCGTGTCCAGATGGAGCAACGTATCAAGCTCGGCAATGTCGTTGCCATGTACAGAGCTAACCGCTCTTGGATGGCGGGAGCATTCGAGGATAAAAAAGAGAATGAGAGCGACTACAATGCATTCGTGCGCATGAACTTGAGCACTAACAATGTTGCCCTAACAAAGGGGCACATAGCAGCTGGTGCTGGCGTAGTAGCACCTTACCAGGTGACCTCGGGCTCTATCCCATCAATAGAGCATGTTGCAGTCACTACTGGCGTCACATCGAATATATACACGGGAACACTCGTTCTGACTTCAGCCACCACAGTTGGACAATTCACAGCAGCAATACTCGCCAATAACAACATTGTTGAGGAGGGCATGCAATTGAGCCTCATAGTAAACTTGCAACGTCGAAATGAAGCTTTGTCAATGCCTTATATCGTGTTGCGCAAGTACGAGGTGCTTCTTAAGTTAGACAATACCCAACCATTGAGCGAGTATATTCCGCTTGAGCTTTTGGCAGTTCGAGATTCTGACGGGCATCCCCTGGCATATGTGAGTGAGACTCTTGGCGATGGTGCTGCATGCTTTGTACTCTCTCATACTGTAGCAGGTAAAACCAAAGTATCTTCGCAGACACTCGTTCTGTATGGCAATCAGAGTATATATGGCATATACACCAGTGCAATAGCAGTCAATGCCGCGATAGAATCTTATGGCACCACCGAGGAGAGATTCTTAGACACTAATGAGGCAAGAGAGGCCCGTCAAGTCGTGATAGATAACTACATCCAGGCTCTCAACTATGCGGGAAATTTGTATCAACCTAATGCCGTCATACCGGTCTCGTTTGACGTACAGCGCTACTTCGTCCTGTACTTCGCTCAACCTGTAGCTAGCGGTGCGACCATTTCATTACTCATTGGAGAAAGCGGCGAGCCGATTGAGGTTGGTAATCTTCAGTGGGAGGACAATAGAACCCGTGCTGTCTTCTATGTGCCAGGTGGTCATGCAATAACAGAAGCAACGTTGTGCGCGTTCCTGGTAGAAGCAATTGACGAGACATTGGAATTTGACTTCACCGCTAATCCTGGTGTCAGTGCTCTCAATGCTGAAGCGCCTGATACTCGCAGTAAGAAGAAATAGTTCTGATAGGTACGAAACAACTACGCATCAGATGGCACAATAACATACAATACTATTAAGAAGCAATTCTGTGCGGATGGGAATCCTCATACAGGACTATTAAGAAGCAATTCTTGGCGCGGGGTATATCCCCCGAAAATCGGCCAATGATACACAGAAAAGCACAGATCTTGTCAGGATCTGCGCTGAATAACCATCCATTTCAGCCCCCTGTTCACTCCCTGGGGGCTTTTTTTTCCCGGAATGCTTGCACAGTTCCGGAATAGTTTGTATATTTGCATCGGGCATGGGGCTAATGACGCGAGGTCTCGGGCAGGGTAGCTCCCTGCCAGCCCTTTAACTAATCATCGCGTCCGCGTTGAATGCATGTATAACTACTTACCCTGGCCATCGAATATGAGAACGGCCGACCACGTACTTGCCATGCGCATCCAAGAGGGTGCTGCAGGGTACGGCATCTATGTGATGCTCTTAGAATTGCTCCGGGATTCAGAGACCCGCAGCTTAGTTAACAACCCCCGGAACCTGGCATTCGCCATCAATGAACCCGACCATGAACTCGTGAGGCGAGTCATCGAGGACTACGGCCTCTTTGAGATAGCCCCTGATGGGGCCTTCCGCTCCCCCTGGCTGCAGCAGCAGCTGGAGGAGTACGATGCCAAAAAGGCAGCAGCTGCAGAAGCAGGGCGCAGAGGTGCAGCCAAGAGATACGGCAAAACAACCTGTGATGATAAAGCACCCGATAGCAACCCTATAGGCACCCTATACCCCCCCCCATCGGTACCCCATAGCAATATAATTCAATATAATGAAAATAATTCAATAAAATTATCCAAATCTAAACTCCTTGGGATGTCGTGGGGAGATATGACGGGGCAAGATTTATTCAATCTGGCACGTCAGAGCAGCACAGAGATTGACGATATCACCCGTCAGTGGTTACATGGTACTCAAAAAGACCTTGACGCGACCAGAGGGCGCGGATTACACAATTTAGAAGGCCTTTTGGAGTTCTGCGACTACTTCCACCTACAGAACGAAATGCTAGTGTGGCTTATTAAGTACACCAACTACTTTGAGGTCGGTACCAGGCAGACGCGTCAGGTGATGACACTGCAGAAGAAGTGCCAGGACGAGAAGTTCATGCCCAAGTACCCGGCAGAGTATATACTAGTCAAACTACTGCAGCCATGAATGAGCAAGATATCTTAAGGCCTGATGCGGCCACTTATGACGCATGGAAGATAAAGCCACCATGCCAGAGCGCACTACCATGGTGTTCCTGTGGATGCCCTTATTGGGCAGAGTGCGGAGAGGGCGAGGACGAGGAAGAAGAATAACAGCTGGGCAGCACTCTATTATCTTGACACTGCAACCTGGTTCAGATATCCCCATCGAGATTCTCGAGTAAAACCAGGTAGAAACATAACCATTTGATTTTCAAGGGGTGTTTACTTTTTAGTAAGCACCTCTTATTATATTAGTAAAGTAAAACATTTTGACACGCAGCGACCACTTAAGGCGCGCTATTGTTCCTGGTTTGGGGGGGGTCTTGCCCCCCTGGCTCCGCCATCCCCCTGCCAGCGCGCGGCGCGGAGCGCAAGCGCGGCGCGTGCGGCGCGGGGTCGGTGCGGGGTCGGAGCGGGGGCGGTCTGGATGCCGCGGGCAGGCGGTGCCCGAGCGGTGAGGGAGCGGAGAGGGAACGGAGGGGTAACGGTGCGAGCACCGAGCGCGGCACGGAA
>JAGCPC010000060.1 GCA_017642485.1 Prevotella sp.
CGAATCTCGATGTTAAACGTTTAAACGACTAGTAGTATTATGGCAAAAAAGAATCTATCAAAGCAGAAAAAGATGGATACCCGCGTGAACTTCACGCCAATGGTAGACATGATGATGCTTCTTATCACGTTCTTCATGCTGTGTACTACACTGGCAAAGCCTCAGGCTATGCAGCTGACTATGCCATCTAACGATGACACCAGCGAGATGAACGAGAAAGATAAGCAGGTAACCAAAGCATCTCATACCATCACACTCTATCTGGGTGCTGATAATAAGGTATGGTATGTAGCTGGACTTCCCAACTATGACGATCCTTCATGCGTTAAGCCAACATCTTATGGCAAGGACGGTATCGAGAAGGTGCTGAACGAGCACACTACCGAAGAGGGTATCAACCCTGTAGCCAAGATTAAGCTGGCCAAGAAGGAGCTGGATGCAAAGAAGAATGAGTACAACTCTAAGATGACAGACGAGCAATATCAGCAGGCACTTAAGAAGCTGAAGAAGGGTGAACTGCCCTCAGGCGAGAAAGTTCCTACTATGACCGTCATCATCCGTCCTCTGAACTCAGCAACATATGAAAATATGGTAGCTGCGCTCGACGAGATGCTCATTAGCAATATTGATAAGTATGTGATTGACAATGTCGACAAGATGAGTGACGACGATAAGGCTCTCATCGAGAAGGCAGGCGTCAAGTAACCCCTAAAATGTAGAATAGACTATGGCAAAAATAGATCTTATTGACAACAGCTGGGTCGACCTCGTATTCGAAGGTAAGAACCAGGCATACGGAGCTTATCAATTGCGCAAGAAGACGGGTACACGTAACCTGAAGGCACTGCTCACAATGTTTGCTGCTTTTGCTATCATCGCAGCCATTGTAATTGCAAAGGTGTCTATCGATAATTACATCGCAGCCCGTAACGCTGCCATCGAAACCGACGTTGAGCTGGCCAACCTGGCCGAGAAGAAGGAGGCTAAGGTGGAGCGCCATGATGAGCCAGAAGTTGAGAAAATTGAGGTTGAGAAAGTTAAGAGTTCTGTAGCCTTCACCGTTCCTGAGATCAAGAAGGACGAGGAGGTAAAAGAGGACCAGGAAATAAAGTCTCAGGAAGAACTTCAGGAGACCAACACCGCTATCGGTGCCTTCACTGTTGAGGGTGATGACGATGCAGCTGGTGAGGTGCTGAAAGTTAAGGAGACTATCGCCGAGCCCGAGCCACCAAAGGTTGAAGAGACCAAGGTGTTCGACGTGGTAGAGGAGATGCCTCAGTTCCCTGGTGGTAGCTCAGCTCTGTTCGACTACCTCTCTAAGAATATCAAGTATCCAGTAGTAGCCGAGGAGAACGGTGTACAGGGTCGTGTAGTTGTAACCTTCGTTGTAGAGCGTGATGGTTCTATCACCGACGTTAAGGTTGTAAAGAGCGTTGACCCATCACTCGACAAGGAGGCACAGCGCGTTGTTAAGTCAATGCCACACTGGATTCCTGGTAAGCAGAACGGTAGCGCAGTACGTGTAAAGTACAC
>JAGCPC010000061.1 GCA_017642485.1 Prevotella sp.
AAATTGAAAATTGAAAATTGAAAATTATGATTAGCAGTAAAATCTTGTGCCTCATCTTTATATCTTTTGACTCACCTCTCCCCCTTGAGGGAAGATTCATAGAGGGGGTTCTCAATAATTCCCTATTGCCTTACGATAAAGTGTGCGAATATGGGTGTGGCGCGAGAACATTGTCCACACGATGCTGAGGAACAGCAGCAGGTAACCCAAATAGGTTACGCCAATGCCCCAAGGGTCGTGATATACTCCCAACGTGATGCCCTTGCCATCGCTGTCATAGCCCGACTGAAACAGTCTGTAGCCTCCTGCCTCGCCTATATTGTTCATGGATACGGCGAGCATAGTGCCATCAGCCTCATCGTTTACCGTCACACGGCTTTGGTAATCAAGAGGAGCATCAGTGCCAGGATAGTTTATTACCTTAAAATCTTTCAGCGTAAGAGAGAAAGGGAAATCTGCAGTATTGCCATCACTCATTTGGAAAGTGCTGACACTCTCCCCCACCCTAAGACTTACAGTACCCTTCTCGGCAGTGAGCCAGGTGAGCAGGGCACCTAAAAGGATTACGATGAACGACAGGTGAAGAAGCATGACGGCAACCCTCCTATGCAGTTTCTGACGTACCATATACACCAAGCCACAGCCTGCGAGCAATGCCCACAATGTGACAAACCACCATGAGCCGTAGAAATGTTCTACGACGTACGGGGTGCCAGACAGCTTCTCTATTACAGTAATTAACCCCATACACACCACAAGGAGTGCATATAGGGTCATTACGATATTCTTCATCATCTTTATACTTTATACTCTATACTCTCTTAGATAGATTCTATGAAGTAAATTATCTGATCGCGCTGTTCCTTTGTGAGGTTGCGGAACTTCACAACAGTGTTGTAAGCATCGCTCTCCCCACCCTCATTGCGACAACCATGCCACATGATTGCCTCCATCACGTTGCGGGCACGGCAGTCATGCAGACGCTCCACACCACTGCCACACTTAGCTGCCAAGCCTCTTCCCCACAGCGGAGTGGTGCGACACCAGCCAGTGCGGATATCGTTCTTCATCCACAGACGGTGCTGTACGAAGTCGGTGTAAGGCCATATCTTCTGGTTAGGATAGCGAGGCATGTCACTATCCGACTTGAAGAACTTTGCTGGGTCCTGGATATGATCCTCGCCAGTCTGCCATGATGGACGGTGACAGTTGGCACAGCCTATCTGAGTAAACAGTTCCTTACCAGCCTTGAAGTCGTCGGTGGTAGTATTACGAGCTGCAGGCACTGCCAGTCCACGATGCCATATCATGAGGTTCTTATACTGCGCATCAGTCATCTCGGCATCGAGCGACTTACTGGTCAGGTAGGTGTAGATATCCTTCTGCAGGTCACCTGTATGCCACTCGGGATGAGCCTTGTCAGGGTCTATGCGGTTGATATACTCTGTGAAACCAGCCTGCACGTCAGCATCCTGTGATGACTTGGTAGCATAGTATGTGCCAGCAAGGTCGAGGTAATGATAGCGACGGTCGGAACGTGTCACGTTGGTGATGTTCCAGATGGCATTAGCACCAGCTGCATCGAGCAGTGGACCACGTGACAGGGCATACGTATAGCGACGTACATACTTAGTGCCGTCACCCTGCAGTGAGTTAGAGTAATAGCTCTTCCAAGTGTTAGTGCTCTGGTCCCACATAGCGGGGTTGAGGGCATTGGTCTTGCCTATACTGTTGTAATAATTGCTTTCCTTAACCCACTGCGCTGTGATGTCATCATCGGGGATGGCATCGGTAAGTCCTGTACCATAGATTCCGATTGTTGACTCAAGCAGTACTCCAACCTCATTGTTATACTGTGCCTCGGAGAGTTCAACATCAGAACCACCACGTGACACCACAACAGGAGCGTAGTAAGCACTGTAAGGAATCTTCACCTCAGGATAGATGAGCGAATAGGTCTCGCCATCGGGGAATTGGTTGCCCCACTCATCGGTATATTCATTCCAGGCTATGCTTATCTGGTCTTCATCGATAGGAGCCTTGAAGGGCTTCACTGCAGCAGTCTGAGGCATACCAGCCACTGAGCGGATGTAGGCATTGGTGGTCTTGTCATAGATTACAAGCAGATAGCCGTTGCGGTGACGGTTTGCCTTGTAACTGGTCTGACGTGCTCCATGACCGTAGCCTGGATGGCAATACAGACAGCCACTGCGCACATACACTGGACCCAGTCCGTGGAAAGCACCACTGGTATTGGTGTTGTAGTCTTTCTCAAAGAGGTATTCACCCTCATTGAATGCCATCATCATGCCAGCATTCTCCACTGCCTTGGTAGGCTGTTCGTAAGCCGTAGCGGTGTTGACAGAAGTGGTGCCGAGCAGGCCGCCAGCGTAGTAGTCTTCTGGGTATTCTGTGCTCGTTGGGTCGCCAATATCCCATGAAACAGGATTAACGGTGTCATCACCATCAGAGCAACCGATGGTGATGAGTGTACCAAAGAGAACAATACCGAATTTCGATAATTTGTTCATAGTGTTTTATTTAGGAGTTAATAAAATGTATTTAGTTGCTTGCCTTGATATTTTTGATTGACTGCCAAAGGGTGTAAGCATTGTTAGCAAGAGTACGGTAGGTGGCAACGATTACGTTGTCAACATAGTTGGCATTGATTGTCTTACACTGGTTCTCAACAGTAGTATTGCCTGCATAGCCTCCGAGAGTGTTATTAAGGGCATCAAGGGCATCGCTCAGTTCACCGAGAGCATCCATAGCAGTCTGACAAGATGCGTCACCATAATACTTCACGAATGGATACTTCATACCTGGTTTGATGGCAGTCAGTGCAGCCTCCAATTTTGTCTGCACCTTCTGAGCCTGTGACTTCAAGGTGGCATTGCCACTGTTCAAGCAGAAGTAAATAACGGAATTAGCGCTTGGCTCTGTTGCTCCCATCGAACCATAGAGGGCATTCTTACAGCTGATGATGTTGTCATAGAAGTCCTGGATAGAGTTCCATGCGTAGGGTGACTCCACGTATGTTATGTCTTCACCAGTGTGAGGCAAACCAATCTTTGAGTCGCCCACCTCGCCGATGATATCTACGCAGCCAGAGATAATCTCCTGTGTAGCCTCGAGGTTTGTAGTCCAACGCTTGCCAGCACCTGGGTTCTTAAACTGCTTGCCGAAGTTCTCATATGTCAGTCCCTCGGTGGTCACGTTACCATCCTCATCGAGAGCATAGTGAGTCTTGACATACTCCTGAGCTATCGCCTTGCGCTCAGCATTGCTCTCGTTAGCATCCCATGTAGCCTCGAGGGTAGCTGTTGCATTATACAAATCCTCAGCCACTGCACTTACATAGTTGTACTCCAAAGTGGTTATCTGACTGATGTTGCGTGCTGCACCATCGCGGAAGAGCACATACTCTATGCCGTGATAACCCAGTATGTCAGACTTTGCAGTTTTGAGGAAGGCAGAGAGGTCGAACATCGCCTTTTCATCACGCAGTACATTTGCGAGGTCATTGGCAGCCACAGGCCATGTATCAGTGTGAGGGTCGATAGAATACACATCAGCGGCACCAAAGAGGAATGCCTCCGAATTCTCCCAGTTAGCACGTGCTGTGCGCCAGTTGTCGCATGCCATCTGCAGTGACTCTTGAGAGCCTGGCACTACTGAAACACCTGAATTACTGTCCTCTGAGCAGGCACTAAGTCCTGCCACTACTACAGCAGCCATAGCTGCCATCTTTGTCAGATTCTTAATCTTCATTTTCTTTATTCTTTATACTTTAAACTTTATACTTTACACTTTATCAAAGAAACCACCCTTGATATGTCACACTGAGGCTCAGACTGGGCTCATTGTTGTATGGCTGTACATACAGAGGGCTGTCAGAGGTCAAACCATTGTTGTCAGGCTTTTTGAAGAAGCGGTATGAGTACTCACCCTTGAAGGTGATCTGCTTTATCGGTGAGTAGTTTACGCCAAAGGCACAACGATACCTCTTTGTATATTTATAGAGAGACTTGTAGGTGCCCGATGCCATCGTGTTATAGTGCTCGAAACGTCCGAAAACGTACATCTTCTCGTTCTTTGCCTTCAGCTTTGGTATCTGCGAGAACACATTGTATCCTGCCTCTATGCCTATGGCGAAGGCGTTGCTGCCTATGTTGGTATAGTGGTGAGGATTGCCATCCTGATACTTATGGTGTGTCCAGTTAGCCTGATTGTATGATGATATGGCATCAGCATCGCTGAAGTGCGCATAATCTACATTTCCACGAACTATCCAGTTCCAGCGGTTCAGCGAGAAGTCCATAGCTATTATTGCCAGTGCTCCTGTCACATCCTCGTACTTCGTACCTGGCGTGCGCAGTGTGTTGCGAAAGGTGTAGCCATAGTAGCCGCTCAAACCTATGCGGAGTCCTTTAACTGAGTAATTGTCAACACGAACTGCTCCGGCATAGTTGTTTGCCACCTTAAACTCATAAGGGCTTGTCGCACCGTAGTGTGCAAAATCCTCTGCTGTGAAACTCTCCGAGTTGAGTCCTGACAATAGCTGCGCCTCATAGCGCCAGTCCTTGATGCGTCCCCACAGCGACAAGCCCAGCTGGTGCCATGTATTAGGCATTATGGTTGCCTCACCTTCAGGACGATAGCAGGTGAAGAAATTCTGCGGCTCATGGTAAGCGTTGCTGTAGCCTACAGGCACTATTATCTCACCTACCTTTATGTTGAACTTCCCCTGCCAGAATTCCTTGTTTATCCACAACTGCTCCAGGTTTACCTCTCCACCTTTCTCTACCTCTGCCTCGTATTCGCCGGCTTCTTCTGCCTCTATCTCAACGGCAGTGCCTGCTCC
>JAGCPC010000008.1 GCA_017642485.1 Prevotella sp.
GCGGTGCGTACGGGACTCGGACCCGTGACCTCCAGCGTGACAGGCTGGCATTCTAACCAACTGAACTAACGCACCTTCCATCAGCTTTCGCAATTTGCGAGTGCAAAGGTAATACTTTTTCTTCAATCCACCAAATAATTGCCTTATTTTTTTTGCGATTTAAGCATTTCCGCACGGTTCCTGCCACTTTGCAACATCACAGTTGCTCGAGAAACGCTATACGCTTGGCAGTATCAGGGTGTGTAGCAAACATGCTACTGAAGAAATCCATAAATCCAGAAGCAAACTTCTGAGGATGTACTATAAACAACTGTGCCACATCCTCGCGCTCCACGTGCTGCAGTCCTGGGTCGCCACTTATCTTGCGTAGCGCAGAGGCAAGTGCGAGAGGGTCGCCACATAGTTCGGCACCACCAGCATCAGCCATATACTCACGTTTGCGACTTATGGCAAATCGTGTCAGCAGTGTAAAGAAGTATGCTATGGCGCAGCATATCACGCCCACTATCATTATCACTATGGTGCTCACTCCCCCACCACGCTCGTTGCTACGACGTGATGAGAGGCCTCCCCACAACATATTGTTAAACAGCATCCTCACTACAATACTCATTATCGTTGACACTATACCCACAAAAATTATAGAGGTGATCAGCAGTCGAGTATCGCGATTTCTGATGTGTGTCAACTCATGTCCTATTACACCTGCCAGTTCGTTGTCGTCGAGCAGGTCCATGAGTCCTGTCGTCACCGTAACGGTGTAGGTATCCTTACTGATGCCCGATGCGAAGGCGTTGAGCTGTGGATCGTCCACCACGTTTATCTTTGGCATATCCATGCCACATGCCATGCAGAGATTTTCCACTATATTATATACACGTGGATTCTCCCTGCGCTCCAGTGTACGAGCCCCTGTAGCAGCCTTGACCATCGACACGTTGGCAAAGTATGCTATACAGAACCATATACCCACTCCTCCTATCACCCAGGGCATGGCATTGATGAAGTAGTAGTTTACTGCATCAATATCTACTGTGTGCACTACCTCTCCGTACTCATCGTAGTAGCCCCCTCCGAGCCAGTTGAGTATGGCAAGAAATACCCACACCATGCCGAGCATGATACAGGGGAAAGCAAGCAACAACATGATACTCTTCGTGTTGTTGCGTGCTATCTGTGTCTGTAATCCTACGTACTTCATAATAACGGAACGTTAACGATACGCCCTAAAGGGCTACGATACGGAGCGATGCTCCTACGATATGCGACTAAAGTCGCTACGATAACTGTGAACTGTGAACTGTGAACTGTGAACTGTTAGAAGCTGATAGTTGGAGCCTTCTCCACTGCGGCACGTTCCTCCTTAGGTACCTCAAACATTGGCTCCTTCTGGAAACCAAACATTCCTGCGAGCAGGTTGCCAGGGAATGTCTGAACGGCGTTATTGAGTTCCTTCGTAGTAGAGTTGAAGAAACGACGTACCGAAGCGAGTTTGTTCTCTATGTCAGCCAGTTCGGTCTGCAACTGCATGAAGTTCTGGTTTGCCTTCAGGTCAGGGTATGCCTCAACGCTCACCCTCAGTCCTGCCAGCGCGCTTGACAACATATTGTCAGCCTCTATCTTCTCATTTGTCGTCACAGCCCCCATAGCAGCAGTGCGTGCCATAGTGACTTTCTCCAGCAACTCCTTCTCATGGGCAGCATATCCCTTTACCGTTGCCACCAACTGTGGTATAAGGTCATAGCGCTGCTTCAACTGTACGTCGATATTTGCAAACGCATTCTCTCTGTTATTACGCAGGCGTACCAGTCCATTGTATATGCTGATAACCCAAATAGCGATTACCGCTACTACTACTAAAATAATAATCAGTGTTGTACTCATCTCTATTATAAATTATGAATTGTGAATTACAAACCGTAAACTATGAATTGTGAATTATGAACTGTGAACTATGAACTGTGAACTATGAACTGTGAACTATGAACTGTGAACTATGAACTGTGAACTGCTTAATAGTCCTCATCCGATATTTCTGCAGCATCCAGCGACAGGTCATCAGGATTCTCATCTATCGTAGTGCGATAGCTCTCCTCTGTCAGCGAGTCATCATCGAGGCTATCATCATCATCGTCATTATCATAGTAGTCATCCTTTACCACTACGTCTGCATCGTCATCGTCCTCCTCAGGGTCTGCCTCAGCCTCGCCGTATGTCATGTGTAGCTTCACTGCCTTGGGCTTTACCTTGGCAAATATTGCCTCCACCCATGCACCTTTCTCTATCTCGAGCACTTCGTATCCGTCATTGAGCTTTATCTCGCACAGTCCGCCCTTCTTGTGCAATCTATCCTTTGGCACTGTAGTCGTTGACACGTCGAAGCCCTCGAGTATCACGTCCTTGACGCTCTGGTTGAGGCTGTCCCATCCCCCACCGAAGTTACGGTCTATCACCTCAAGTAGTTTGGCTGCTGATATATGGTGTATATTCTCGTACGTGAGGTCGGTGACACGATTTATGGGATGTTTCTTCACAGCCCATTTCTGTTCCTTGTCCTTTATTGAGATTACTCCCACTCTCATACCACGAGCCTCATACTTGGCGATTATCTCGGGTTTGTCCACCTTCACCTCCTCCATATCAAAGGCGGTACGTATGATGTCCATATAGTGTCGGCTTCTCTCTCCTACCTCATCATCCTTGTCGGCATGAGCCCACAGTGCAAAGATGTCCGACTCCTGCAGCTCCCACACATTACCCTTGGTAAGTGAGCGCAGGTTGAGGTTGCTTTGTTCGCTGTTACTTTTCTTTTTCATTTATATCTATTTGTTTTTTTACTCTACATATTCTACTTTTACCACCACTACTCTGATGTCCTGGTCGTCAGTATCGTTAGCCACCTTGGCTATGTGCCAGTCACCAGGGAAGAAGATGAAGAACTCATCAGGCTTCGAGTCATAGAACTTTGCACGGCTCTTGTCGTAGTCATAATGTATCACGTCCTTCTTATACTTGTCATTAGGCACCGATGTGGTGTGGTCGATGATGCCAAACCGTTCCGTTCCCTTCACGCAATACTGGAAGTCGATACCCTTATAGTGGCTCTCGCTCCTGCGCTTGTCGAGTGGCTCGTTCTTGCTGTCCTGCACGTTTAGTACAAGATTCGTGCCAGGTATTGGTGTCTTTCCCTTTGGCACTGCCAAAAGGTCAGTCTCCTGCAAGAAGGCAAACATCCTGCTCCATGCCTCAGGGTTGCGCTGGTACTGCTGGTAGAAGTCCACCGCATTGACAGAGCAGTGTGGGCGTGCCTTGGTAAATCCATTACGCCACTCACCCATCTTCATCCATTTCTTTGCCTTCTTCACCAGTGCCTTGTCGCTGTATTCACGTGTATATACAGGTCTCGCTGTCTGTCCCTGCATCACGTTTGTCCAGCACCCTACATACAGCACCAGTGCCATCGCCATCAACAGTCTTCTCATCATGTATAGTCCTTTATTATAATAGGTGTATATTCCTTTACTACGTCAGCAGGATTGGTGGTGGCGAGTCCTATGAGGGTAGCCCCCGAGTCTCTGCCTGCCTTCAGTCCGTTTATGCTGTCTTCGAATACGAGCGTCTGTTCTGCTGTGCACCCCAGTCGTGCCATACCCTTTAGGTAGCAGTCAGGGTCTGGTTTCGAACGGTCAAAGTCCTCTGCCGTCATTATCACGTCAAACATCCCCTTGAATCCGTCCCCATGCTGTGCATATACGCTCTCCATCTTAGCCCTGTTGCTGCTTGTCACCACTGCCGTCTTCACGCCATGTTGTCTCAGCATCGCCAGAAAGCTCTCGAAGCCCGCCACATACTCATACCTCATGGCTTGCTCCCACGCGTTGAGCCTTTCCGTTATGTCGCCCCACTCGGCTCTCACGTCACCAAAGAACGTGCTGAATATCTCTGTCAGTGCCATTCCCTTTATCCTCTGCTCCAGTCCAGGCTGGTCAGGATGGTATCGGTGACACTCCTTCCTCCAGAACACCGAGTACTGCGATTCGCTGTCAAAGACCACCCCATCGAGGTCAAACAGCGCACAGCGGTATCTATTTAAGTCAAGTTGCAACATAAGTCTGTGTTGCAAAGTTAATAATTTAATTCATAATTCATAATTCACAATTCACAATTATCCCCCCTTTTATAATTTATTAAGATTTTTCAACTGTCAACTACCATCTGTCAACTATCAAGTATCAAATATTTTTCGTAATTTTGCATTCAGATTATGGATATTATACAGAAATACTTCCCCACCCTCTCTGCAGAGCAGCAACAGCAGTTTGCCGCTCTCGATGCCCTGTACCACGACTGGAACAGCAAAATCAATGTCATCTCACGCAAGGACATCGACAATCTCTACGAGCACCATGTGCTCCACTCGCTTGCCATAGCCAAGGCTATCCGCTTCAAGCCAGAGAGTCGCATCATGGACTTCGGTTGTGGTGGTGGTTTTCCTGGCATACCCCTTGCCATCATGTTTCCCGAGTGCCAGTTCAAGCTCATCGATGGCACAGCAAAGAAGATTCGTGTCTGCAACGAGGTAGCCTCAGCCATCGGACTGAAGAACGTAGTGGCAGAGCAGCGCCGAGGCGAGGAGGAGAAGGGCAAGTACGACTTCATCGTATCACGTGCTGTCATGCCCCTTCCTGATATGGTCAAGATAGTAAAGAAGAATATCGACCTGAAGCAGCAGCGCAACTCCATGCCCAATGGCATCTTCTGCCTCAAGGGCGGCGACCTCCAGGCTGAGCTACACCCCTTCCGCAATATAGTGGAGCAGACCGAGCTCACCACATGGTTCGCAGAGGAGTGGTTTAATGAGAAGCACCTTATCTATCTGCCTTGCTGACATATCCTACACGACTCAAGTAGTGCAAGGCACTTTAAGGTTACAAAAAAAGTTGGCATCGATGATGCCAACTTTTTTCTTTATATACCTTACACCTTATTTATATAAGGGTATGATGGAGCAGTGTTCTACCTATTCTTATTGTGCATTTTCCTCTTGCCGCCACCCTTGTGGTGATTCTTAGCCAGTCGGCCTATGTCATCCTTCTCCAGTTCGTAGGCGCGAGCTATCTGGGTCTGTGTGAGGAACTTGCTGTACTCCTTGTAGTACTTCTCCCTTATGCTGAGGATCTTCTGTTTCTTCTCGAAGCGAGCCTTCAGAGCCTCTTCAGCCTCAGCCTCCGTCATGTCGGCTTTATGCTTTTTCTTGTCCTTCGGACCGAGAGCCCATATCTCCTTCTTGCAAGCACAGAAGGTGGTGACAAACTTTTGTGTCGTAGCATCATCGAGCGACAGTTCTATGGCGATATGACGTGCTTGTTTTTCAGCCATCTGTTCGCGGTTAATACGCTGCTTCTCAGTAGGTTGAGCGCTTACACTCAGACTAAAGGTAAGAGCCGTAATGGCTATTGCCATCATTGTTACAATTCTTTTCATAATTTTTTTGTTTTTAGTGGTTAGTTTATTTACTCTTCATTTGTTAAAAAATCATCTTCTTCATACACTTCTATCAGGAAGTCCTGGTCCTCTGTCGAGAGATTGTTGAAAGCCAGTTGCACGCTGGCAAAGTCATCAGTGGCAGTATGCGAACTCTTGACAAACTTCGTCTGTACCACAAAGAATAGTGCCAGACAGGCAGCTGCTGCCACCAGAGCACGCAGGGCTATGATGATGCCCCTCCTCTTCTTACTGTTGTTCCCGTTAACGTTCTTGCGCTCCAGTTGGTGCTCAGGCGCTTCGCGGAGCCCGTTAAGGTTATCGTTAAGGTTATCGTTAAGGTTAACGTTAAGGTTAACCCTCTCCATCAGCCGATTCTCGAAGTTGTCAAAGAAACCATCAGGAGTGCTATAGGGCATTCTCTTGCCTATGTTGTTAAAATCAAATTCCTTTTCCATCTTTTTATCAACTTTCAATTTTCAATCTTCAACCTGTTAACTATCTTCTCCTTAGCCACGTAGTAGCTTGCCTTGGCGCTTGTTGGTGTCGTATCAGCCACCTGAGCTATCTCGTCATAGTCCATCTCATCGTAGTAGCGCAGGTTAAACACCAGTTGCTGTTTGGGGGGCAGGGAGTGGATAGCCTTCTGTAGTCTTATCGCCTCGAGATCGCTGTAGTCTATGTAGCTGTCCGCCTTTGTATCAAACACCTTTTCTATTGGTACGCTGTCCTCTCGTCTCCGTTCGATGATTCGCAGGGCCTCATTTGTCGCTATGCGAAATATCCATGCTCTCAGTGAGTTGACCTCGCCATTTTTGCCAAAAGCTCGGAATATGCGTATAAACGTTTCCTGCAGGGCATCCTCAGCATCGCTATGGCTCACCACCAGTCGGCGTATGTGCCAGTAGAGCGGTTCCTTATAGTGACCCATCAACATGCGAAATCCCTCCTGCATGTCCCTGCTCATCGCTTGTACTATGTCTTTATCGTCTATTATCACTTTCATTTTTCGGATTTCTACAACTAAGACCTTGCAAATCATGAAAAAGTAAAAAGAGTGCAATAAAAAAAATCTTGTTTTATTCGTGGCAAATGTACTAAAAATCCCTGACACATCAAAATGTCAGCGACCTTTTTTATATTAACTTGGAGGAGTGATAATGGAGTGATAAGGAAGCTATAGGGAAGTGATCAGAAAGTGATTTTTTATGCTTTTTACTTGCAAAAGCAAAGCTTTTTTAGTATCTTTGCATAGCAATTAAGAAACAAAATAAGCTATATCCAAAAACAAATCAAGTTGAATTGTTAAACAAAACAAGTTAGTTTGATAAACAAATCAAGTTGAATTGTTAAACAAATCAAGTTGTTTTGTTATATAGAAGCATAGTATGAAAGGGATAAAAGCTAAGAAACTACAGCTAAAAGACTAATAGATTGATATATTAAGAGGTAAACATTATGGCATTAAACATCAGACTTTTAAAGAACAACATCAAGAGTAATCCGAACTACGGCAAGTACTTCGGACGAGTGATTCATTATGGAGAGGTGACGATTGACGATTTTGCAGAAGAGATACAGCACAACTGCTCTGCTACTAAGAGTGATGTGCAACTCGTTATCACAGAGCTGCAGGCAACCATCAAGCGCCATCTGCAGGAAGGACACATCGTGGTGCTGCCTGAAATAGGCCGACTGAAACTATCAGTAGAGACCGTGGGAGTCGATAAGCCCAAGGACTTCAACCTGGCAAAACACCTCAAGAGGGTGGTTTGCCGTTTCCTCCCCGCTGGCACCAGAGGACACCAGCGAAATGGCAGCATCACCTACAACCTCTGCGAGGGCACAAAGGTAACAAAAGTGGTGAAATAATTTCCATCGTAACATTTGTTTATTCTTCCATTTTTTCGTACCTTTGCATACAAATTATAAAAGAGGAAAAACAATGCTAAAGATAAAGACCATACAGTGCAACATGTTGGCAGAGAACTGCTACATAGTGAGCGATGACACTAAGGAGTGCATGATAGTGGATTGTGGTGCCTATGGCGATGCTGAGGAGAAGTACATCATGGACTACATCAATGAGGAGGGACTGACACCTGTGCTCCATGTGCTGACCCACGGACACTTCGACCACATGATGGGTGCGAGGTTCATAGAGATGACCTACGGTCTGCGACCCATCATCTGCGAACGTGATGCTGAGCTATACAAGCGCTTCAAGGATGATGCGAGTTCGATAGGTATGGACACTCTTGACGAGGCTCCCATCATCGAACGTTGTGTGAACGATGGCGATGAGGTAGCATTCGGCGACCACACGTTCAGGGTCATCCATACGCCTGGCCACTCGAAGGGTTGCGTGGTGTACTACTGTGCCGAGGAGGATGTTGCCTTCACTGGCGACACGCTGTTTCGCAACAGCATAGGCAGGACCGACCTGCCTGGTGGCAGCATGTTCCAGATCATACAGTCGCTCCGCATGCTCACCCAACTGCCTGACAACACTCAGGTATATCCTGGGCACGGGCTCCCCACCACCATAGGGTATGAGTTGGCAAGCAATCCGTATCTTGACCGTTGAAAATTGATAATTGATAATTGACAATTGATAATTGAAAATTGAAAATTGAAAATTAACTGTGAACTGTGAATTGTGAACTGTGAACTATCAAAAATCATCATGGGCATCGACCCTGGTTCCAATGTGATGGGATATGGGGTGATAAGGTGCGTGGGAAAGCAGGCGGAGATGGTGGCGATGGGCATCATCGACATGCGCAAGGAGAGCGACCCGTACCTGAAACTGGGACATATCTATGCCCGAGTGACGGGGATAATAGACGAATATCTGCCTGACGAGATAGCCATCGAGGCACCGTTCTATGGCAAGAATGTGCAGTCCATGCTGAAACTGGGCAGGGCGCAGGGAGTGGCGATAGCTGCTGCCATACAGCATTCGGTGCCCATTCACGAGTATCAGCCTACGAAGATAAAGATGGCGATAACAGGCACTGGTGGTGCCTCGAAGGAACAAGTGGCTGGTATGCTGCAACGCATACTGAAGATAGAGGAACAGGACATGCCGAAGTTTATGGATGCCACTGACGCCTTAGGTGCTGCCTACTGCCATTTCTTGCAGATAACGTCGCCAGCGGCATCGATGGGCAAGAGCTACAGCGGCTGGAAGGATTTTGTAAACAAGAATAAGGACAGACTCACCCCTGCTACGCAGGGAAGTAAAAAGGAATAAGGAATAAGGAAAAAGTAGGATGGTAATAAAGGTACAAAAAGGTGTGACGAGGATGCCTGAATGGCGCATGGCGGAGCCTGTGGATTTTGAGATGAACGATGGCGAGCACATCGCCATTGTGGGGCCCAACGGTGCAGGCAAGACGATGTTGGTGGATATACTGACGATGAAGCACCCGTTGCTGCAGAACGATGTGGAGTATAACTTCTCGCCAAAGACATCGAAGTTGGCTTCGGACAACATAAAGTACATAGAGTTTCGCGATACATACGGAGGGGATAACGACAGGACTTATTACCTGCAACAACGATGGAACCAAACGGAGATAGACGAATCGACTCCTACGGCAGGCAAACTCTTGGAGAACGCCTTCCTCACCTCAGGTGAGGACACAGAGGAGAGAAGAACTTTTCAGAGGCACCTCTATGACATCTTCAAACTCGACTACCTATTAGACAAATACATCATACTGCTCTCATCAGGCGAACTGAGGAAATTCATGCTCTGTCGCTCGCTGATGGGCGACCCAAGGGTGCTCATCATGGACAACCCCTTCATAGGTCTGGACAAGGAAACGCGCCAACAGCTGCGCGAGGTGTTAGAGACGGTGAGCAAGGAACGTGCCCTGCAGATAATCCTCGTACTGGCAAAGGATGAGGACATACCGAAGTTCATCACCCACGTAGTGCCAGTGAGGGGAAAGAAGGTGTATCCGAAGGAAACTCTTTCAGATTATAGATTAAAGATGAAAGATTATAGATTAAAAACAGAAGATGAAAAAAATCTATTATCTATCAACTCTCATCTATCATCTATTCTCTCCCTCCCCTATCGCAACGATGACTACAACGCCGATGAGGTGGTGAAGATGAACAACGTCAAGATACAGTATGGTGACAGGGTGATACTGAAGGACCTCGGCTGGACAGTGCACAATGGTGAGCGATGGGCTCTGTCTGGACAGAACGGGGCAGGCAAATCAACCCTGCTGTCATTAGTGTGTGCCGACAACCCACAGAGCTATGCTTGCGACATAACCCTCTTTGACCAGAAACGAGGAAGCGGCGAGAGCATCTGGGACATAAAGAAGCACATAGGCTATGTGTCGCCTGAGATGCACAGATCGTATAACAGGGACATGCCTGCCATAAGGATTGTGGCATCAGGACTGAAGGACTCCATAGGACTCTACGTAAAGCCATCACCTGGCGACTACGAGGTGTGCAGGATGTGGATGAGGTTCTTTGGCATAGAAGACCTTGCCGAGAGGACTTTCCTCAAACTCTCCAGTGGAGAACAGCGCATGGTGCTGCTGGCACGTGCCTTTGTGAAAGACCCAGAACTGCTCATTCTCGATGAACCCCTGCACGGACTGGATGCAGAGCGTGGCGAGATGGTGAAGGAGATTATCGATGCCTTCTGCCAGCGAAAGAACAAGACACTCATCATGGTGACCCACTATAAGGAGAACCTCCCACGGTGCATCACGCATGAACTGTACCTCAAAAGGCACGCGTAGAAAGTAAGATTTAACAAAGTATAGATTTACCCTCGACAGCGGCACCAAGACCATCGTAGCCAGCGAAGACAACGGAAATAAAGTATTCACCATGATAATAAAGGGCGATGTTTCATCATTTATGGATGTCACAATCACGTTCCACGACACTGGCAAAACCTACGACATGACACTCCAACGCTCCACATATATAGACATAGAATAGACTAAGACAAAGGCTGAGACCCTCTATAGGGAGGTTAGGGAGTTTCTCGCGCAAACACTTTTCTTCTGCGAAAATTTTGCGAAAAGAAAAATAATGCTTAACTTTGCAACAGACAATATAAGAAAGGGAAGATTATGTCAATAGAAGAAAAGAAAGAGAGGATGGCAAGGAACTATGCCATTAACTCAAAGAAAACGCCAAGGACAAAGAGGATGGCTTTTGCTAGGGCTCATAGTGGTGGTA
>JAGCPC010000062.1 GCA_017642485.1 Prevotella sp.
CTGCTGTCATCACCGTCAAAGATGCCCTTGAGAGCATCACAACACGAAACAACGACGGAGAGTCGCAGATAACTTACAACGACCGCCTTAACACCATGTACAAGGGTTCTGCGGTTGTAAGCAATGGTGAGTTCTCATTCACCTTCCGCGTAGGAAGCGAGATACTTGACAATGGTGGCAATGGGTTAATCAGTGTTTTTGTCATGTACGCTAACGATGCCACATCAGCATTCGGAGAATCTCGGAGCATACTCTTCACTGGTGAGGAAGAGGTGGAGAACGATGGTGAGGGACCAGAAATACGCCTGTATCTCAACTCTCCATCATTTACAAGTGGTGGTACAGTGGGCAAGACACCTTATTTATATACCACTTTGTATGACAAGGACGGCCTTGACGTAATGGGCAATACCATCGGACACAACATCGAACTCGTCGTTGACGGCGATGTCAACCTCACTTATAATCTCAATGATTACTTCGAGTTTGCTGGCAGCAGTTACACTGATGGCACCGCATACTACATATTGCCTGAGTTGTCTGCCGGTTACCATTCCCTGCGCATACGGGCATGGGACATCCTCGGCAATGTTTCCACTAAGTCCATCAACTTCAATGTCGATACTGGCCTTAGTCCACATATAACTGATATTCTCGTAAGTCCTAACCCCGTACAGGGACAAGGCACGTTCTATATCTATCATGATTTCCAAGGTAGCAATGCCGAGATAAACATCGACATCATCGACACTGCTGGAAGACTCATGCAATCCAACACGTGGAACCAGGCTCTCGGCATCTCTGAGGGCAGAACAGCACTCACTTGGAACCCCTCAACACTCGCCAATGGTCTGTATCTATACCGAGTGCGTATCAGCTGCGATGGCATAAACTACACCACCAAGACCAAAAAACTAATTGTGGCGCAATAATCACACACTCTGTGCGTTAGTTTAGAGTTAAAAGTTAATAGTTAAAGATAGCAGATGAAAGCTTTCTATAAAATCCTAACAGTAATCATAATTTTCAATTGTCAATTTTCAATTGTCAATTCAATAAGTGCTGCCGACTCCAAGACGAGCATGTTCAACCCCATCCATACGGCGATGGTGTCCAATAACATAGCCCCTGATGCCCGTGCTGGTGGTATGGGTGATGTTGGTGCTGCCACAGATCCTGACGTAGCATCACAATACTGGAACCCTGCGAAATATCCCTTCTGCATATCACGTGCAGGAGTACAACTTAGCTACACCCCATGGCTGCGCCAGTTGGTCAACGATATGAACATCGCTTATCTCTCTGGTTATTACCGCATAGGCGACTATAGCGCAGTCAGTGCTTCCCTGCAGTACTTCTCTCTTGGCGAGGTGTATTTTGCTGATGAGAGTGGCGAGGCTGACCTCAGTCAGTCTATCAAACCCTATGAGATGTCGTTTGATGTGGCTTACTCTCTTATGCTCAGTGAGAAATTCTCTCTCGCTGCAGGAGTACGCTTCCTGCTTTCCGATATATCATACTCACGCACCGAGGAGTCTGCTGCAGCAACAGCCTTTGCTGCCGACCTCGCCTGCTACTACCAGAACTATGTCAATATCGGTCAGCGAGAGTGTCAGCTTGGCTTAGGTCTCAGTCTGCGCAATATGGGTTCTAAGATGAAGTTTGCTGGTAGCAACCGTTCTGAGTTCATACCCACCAACATGCGTCTTGGTGCATCGCTCATGATACCTATCAATGAATACAACCGCTTCACCATAGCCGCCGATGCCAACAAACTTCTTGTTCCCACCTACCCTACCATGGAACAGTTAAAGGAAGCGCATCCAGAAATCGAAAATCCGACTTCTGCAGACCTTGAGAATTACGCCGATGAGGTTTATTACAACAAAAGCTCCATAGCAGGCATGTTCTCCAGTTTTACCGATGCGCCAGGTGGCTTCAAGGAAGAACTCGAAGAGATACAGTGGAGTGTAGGTGCCGAGTACGTCTATAATGACCGTTTCTCTCTGCGTGCTGGATATCACGACGAGGCACAGTCAAAAGGCAATCGTAAGTATTTCACCGTAGGTGCTGGTTTCCGCATGAGTGCCTTCACCCTCGATGCTGCCTACGTTATTTCTACCGCACAGTCCAACCCTCTTGATCAGACGTTGCGCTTCTCCCTCAATTTCGACCTCGACGGCATCAAGGATCTCTTTGGAAGAAGGTAACAACACTGATGGCAAACATCTATCTTGACGTACAAAATGTATCAAAACGCTTTGGCGATCGCGTACTATTTGAGGACATCTCATTCAGCATCGCCGGAGGGCAACGTGTAGGACTTATAGCACAAAACGGTACGGGTAAGTCCACCCTTCTGTCTATGCTCACAGGCAATGAAGGTGTTGACAGCGGTAGCATCATCTACCGCAACGGCATCAAGACAGGCTATCTGCGTCAAGACCCCATTTTCCCACCTAATGCCACTGTACTCGAAGCATGCTTTGCCAATCATCTCGAAGCATGGGAGGGAAACACCCAAGCAAGCGACGATGCCCAACTCAAGGCAAAGCAGATACTCACCCAATTGAGGATAACAGACATGCAGCAGCCTGTCAGTCAACTTAGCGGCGGACAGCAGAAACGCATAGCGCTGGCACAGGTGCTCATCTCCAACCCCGACTTACTGATTCTCGACGAACCTACTAACCACCTTGACCTCGAGATGGTGGAGTGGTTAGAGGGTTTTCTCGGACGTGGAAACAAGACACTGCTCATGGTTACCCACGACCGTTATTTTCTTGACAATGTCTGCAGCATAATACTAGAACTCGACAACCAAACCATCTATACCTACAAAGGCAGTTACTCATATTACCTTGAAAAACGCGATGAGCGACTCGCCACTGCAGCAGCTACTATACGTCATGCCAATAACCTGTATCGCAGGGAGTTGGAATGGATGCGCCGCCAACCACAAGCACGCGGCCACAAGGCGAAATATCGCGAAGACGCTTTCTACGAACTTGAGAAAATAGCCAAACAACGTATTGAGGAACGACAGATGCGGCTCAAGTCCAACAACGTGTATATCGGCAGCAAGATATTCGAGTGCCAATATGTCTCCAAGAAATTCCCACCTCGCGAAGGTAGCCACCACAAGGATGGAAAAGTAATACTTCAGGACTTCTACTACAATTTTGCCCGATACGAGAAGATGGGCATAGTAGGAAACAACGGCACCGGAAAATCTACGTTCGTAAAACTGCTGTTAGGTTTGGTGCAACCTGATGCAGGCAGATTTGATATCGGCGAGACTGTCAGGTTTGGATATTTCTCACAAGAGGGGCTGCAATTCTCCGACCAGCAGAAGGTCATCGACGTAGTACGCGACATAGCAGAATATATCGACCTCGGCAGAGGACGACATTTCACTGCTTCGCAGATATTGCAACATTTCCTTTTCACCCCCGAGCAGCAATACAACTACGTCTATAAACTTTCAGGAGGAGAGAAGCGGAAATTATATCTGTGCACCATTCTGATGCGCAATCCCAACTTCCTCATACTTGACGAACCCACCAATGATCTTGACATCAAGACCCTACAGGTACTTGAAGAATATCTGCAGGACTTTCCTGGTTGTGTCATCATCATAAGCCATGATCGTTACTTTATGGACAAAGTCGTTGACCACCTCCTCGTATTTAAAGGTGAGGGTGAGGTGAAGGACTTTCCTGGCAACTACACCCAGTATCGTGAATGGAGCAAGATGCAATCCAAGGACAGTAGCGACAACTCCGCCAAAACGACTAAAAAGAGCAAGAGTAATCGCGATGAGTCCATACAGCACCACCGCATGAGCTACAAGGAGAAAATGGAGTTTGCACAACTCGATAAGGATATCAATGACCTCACCTATGAAAAACATGCCATAGAACAAGAGTTAAGTTCTGGGGCTATCAGCATAGAACGTATCACCGAACTCAGCAAGCGCCTCCCACTGCTCAACGAAGAACTTGACGCTAAGGAAATGCGTTGGTTGGAGCTATCCGAGATAGAGTAGGTGCAATATTACTACTAAGAAAACAAAACGATAATACTACACAAAAGAAAATCCCCCGACGTACAGTGATGTACATCGGGGGAAACTATTAATATGTCCTAATAACAATTAGTGGATTTGCTAATTATATCGTAAGCTTTAGCTATTTAAAGCTCCTGGCCTGCGAGGTTGTAGAACTTGCCACCCTTGCTGATGACGAGCTTGCCGTCCTTGATAACCTTTTGGCTGCCCTCAGCTGAAGCCTCAGCGCTTACACCGTTGATGGCTGTTGCATCGAAGAAGTCGATGTCGAGGCCGTTAGAGGCGTTAGAGAACTCGATGCCGAAGAGGTTCATAGAGTCACCCTTGGTGATGGTGAGTGTGCCAGAGGTGAAGTTGCCTGTCCATGCGCCAGAAGAGTCGGTGGTAACGGATGAACCGTTGACCTTAACCTTCTTAGAAGCTGTATCGAAGTAGAGCTTAACCTTGGTAGAGCCTGATACGGTAACCTTGATAGAGGTAGATGACTCCATCTTTACGCATGTAGAGTAAGAGGTGCCGTTGATCTTTACTGAACCCTTAGAGGTAGAGTAGTTGCCAGTAACGCTTACGTTGCTCATAGATGGCTTGCTGTTTGTGAAGGTGCAGAGGCCTGTGGTAGCTGATGAAGAGCTTGAGCTGCTTGATGAGCTAGAAGAACTAGAACTGCTAGATGAGCTAGAAGAAGAACCACTTGCAGCGAAGGTGATGCTGGTGATGGTCTGGCCACCGCTTACGAAGTAGATGTAGTAGGTCTTACCTGATGAGAGACTTGCTGACATGGTACCCTGTGAGCAGGTAGCGGTAACTATTGGTGAACCAACTGCTGTACCGATAGCTGATGTACGGTTGTTGTCAGAAGTGTTGTTAGACTTGAACTTAACGGTCAGTGTACCATTAGAAGATGGGGTGTACTTGATGTAGCGGATGCTTGAAGTAGAAGCGCCGTTACAGTGGAAACCGTTCTTAGAAACGTAGTCGCTGGTGTAGCTTGAAGTGGTATTACCTACGAGGGTAAGGCCATTATAAGAATATGTGTAGTTTGAGCCAGCGAGAGTTACTGTAGATGAGAACTGAGAGAAGTTCCAAGTGGTAGTGCTGCTTGAAGAGCTTGAGCTTGATGAGCTTGAAGAACTAGAGCTACTAGAAGAGCTAGAACTGCTAGAAGAACTTGATGAGCTTGAGCTTGAAGAAGAGCTAGATGAAGATGAACCGCTCTCAGAGATAGAACCAGAGGTAGATACTGTCAGGGTAGCACCGCAGTAAGACTTGATGTCTGAGTAAGCTGCGTCAGCGTTCTGAGTAGAGTAGCTGTAAGATGGTGTAGAAACAGAGCCTGAGTTAACCATGTAAGATGATGGGCCAGAGCAGCTGTTGAACTTACATGCATTAGAGCCACCGTAGTTCTGGTAGAATATGAAGTTCTTGCTTGAAGAAACTCGCTTAGAAGGAGTGATGAAGTAGCAACCGTCGAAGAGGGCTGTAGCGTTCTCAGGACCTACGAAGTAGTGTGCATCGTTAGAGGTCCACGCACAGTTGAGGAAGTGGAGGTTAGCGTTACGACAACGTGTCATGCGCTCTACACAACCTGAATCCCACCAGCAGTATGCCCATGTGATAGAGAACTTACCGTCAGATGGCTTATCAGAAGAAGATGAGCCTACGAGGTTAGAGAAACGGTGGTCGTCGGTACCGCCTGAGCCGCCTGACTTAGGAGACTTGAGGTAGTGGAAACGACACCAAGAAATGGTGATGTTGTCAGTAAGGCCCTTGTTGTCGAAGTTGCCATCACAACCGTCCTGGAAGTCGCAGTGGTCAACCCATGCCTTAGTAACACCATCGAAACAGAGGTTATCCCAACCGTCACAGTCGTATGCGCCAGGGCCTACGAAGGTAAGGTTGCGGAGAATGATGTTGCTTGAGCCTTTCTTGAAATAGAGAATACCAGACTTGTCCTTATTCTGCTGATTAGAGATGAGCTTAACACCCTTAACAGCCATAAGGGTCTTGTTAGTAGCCTGAACAGAGATGTGATTAGAAACGGTGATGTCCTTGGTAATGATGATAACCTTGGAACCAGATGCTCCGAGAGCGCTTTCGAGTTCAGACGCTGTAGTAACGAGTGTTGGGGTAGCTGAACCACCACCTGTTGCACCTGCGCCATAGCCGAACGCTGACGACTTGTAACCTGTAGGAGCTGCGAATGCTGACGATGCACTGAGTGCAAAAGCTGTCAGACCTAAGAGTAAACTCTTTTTCATAATGTTTTGAAAGTTTAAGTTAGTAAAAATTAGTAGTTAAATATATATCACGTACAAATACATCCCTTCTTCCCCCGACTGGGTACTACGCCCCGGCCTTGATTAAGAATAAAAGAATGATTTGTAATTATTTCCGTAGTTAGTAGAGTGTTTGGTGAACTGTGCACGCAAACAATTTTTCTTGGCGACAAAGTTCAGCATTTTTTTTCATATCTACAAATTTATTTGGTGAAAAATTGTTAACGTACACAGTTTTCTTTCTTACACCTTATTATATTACAAGGACAATAGTGTCCTATAGCAAATAAAAAAACTATAACATAAATTTTGCTGAATAAAAAAATATTAGTAAATTTGCCTCCACAACTTACAAATCGGCACAATGGCACTCAATTTAAATAAAAATCTAAAGGCTTACTACAGCATCAAGGAAGTGGCTGAGATGTTCAACATCACGGAAGCCACATTGCGTTACTGGGAGACCGAGTTTCCCTTTCTCAAGCCACGCACCACTTCCAACAAAACACGACAGTATCAGGAGAAGGATATAGAGGACATCAGGATGATCTACAACCTCATAAAGGTACGTGGTTTTAAGATTGCTGCAGCACGCAAGATGATACATGCCAATCGTGCCGGAGTGGAACATCAAGCAAAGATAATGGAACGTCTCACCGATATCAAGTCACAACTCGTGGAGTTGAAAGATGCCCTTGATAAAATCGTGTAAGCCCACCCCATTATCCTCCCAAGGGGAGGAATGCAATTCCTAATTTCTAATTCATCATTACTAATTAAATAAAATATGTACAGCGACCCAAAAGACTGTCTGTATTGCACCAACAATCAGACCCAGAAAGATTTGATGATTGAAATATGTCATCTGCGTGTGTCACGTCTCTTCCTCTTCAAGGAACAGACATACAGAGGACGTTGCCTCGTGGCTTACGACAAGCATGTCAACGACCTTAACGAGCTCAATGACCAGCAGCGTAACGACTTCATGGCTGATGTAGCTCAGGCTACACGTGCTATGCAGCGCGCCTTCAACCCCGAGAAGATAAACTACGGTGCTTTCTCTGACACCCTTTCTCACCTGCATTTCCACCTTGCACCTAAGTACGTTGGCGGTCCTGACTATCCAGGCTTGTTCCGCATGAACCCTGGCGAGGTGTATCTCACCGATGAGGAGTACAAGGAGATGATTGAGAAGATTAAGGAGAACTTGTAGTGCTCTACCCTTTTCTTTTTGAGCCAAACCTCCACACCATCGTTTGGGGAGGCGACAAGCTCCAGCCCTACAAGGGGTTGGAGAGGACTACTGACCCTATAGGCGAGAGCTGGGAGGTGAGTGCTGTGGAGTCGAGCCCCTGCACCATTGCCAATGGTCCACTAAAAGGCAGAAACCTGATAAACGTGGTGGAGGAATACGGTAAGGACTTGCTTGGCGAGGCTGTCTTTGAACAGTACGGAGGCAAACTGCCTCTGCTCGTGAAGTTCATCGACGCAAAGAATGACCTCAGCATACAGGTGCACCCCAACGACAAACTGGCACGCAAGCGCCACAACAAGTTTGGCAAGACGGAGATGTGGTACATCATCGATGCCGAGCCTGGCGCAGCACTCTATTCTGGTTTTAAGGAGAAGGTGAGCAAAGAGGAGTACAAAAGACGCGTTGCAGACGGCACGATATGCGATGTACTGGCAAAGCACGAGGTGCATCCTGGCGATGTGTTCTTCATACCTGCAGGCAGAGTGCACGCTATATGTGGCGGCATACTGTTGGCAGAGGTGCAGCAGTCGAGCGACGTAACTTATCGCATCTTTGACTACAACCGTCCTGGACTTGACGGCAAGCCACGCGAACTGCATACGGACCTTGCGGTAGATGCCATAGACTTCAACGTCTCGCCTGAGTATCGCACCTTCTATGGCAACACGAGGGACAAGGCGGCACAGGTTATTGATACACCTTACTTCGACGTGAGGGTGATGGATCTCGACGAGCCTTTCCACCGTAACCTGATAAAGTACGATTCTTTCATCATCTCTATGTGCATAAAGGGCAGTTGCAGGATATCGCTACGCAACTATGACGGCCCAGAGAAGGAGATAATGCTAAGGGAGGGTAACTCATGCCTGATACCAGCCTCGCTTGCCGACTATGATGTGATGCCCCTGTCGCCAGACACTCGTCTGCTTGATGCCCACATAGACCGCAAGAACCGTTCACTTACACACAAGGTGCTACGCGCACTGAAGATTAGGAAGAAGTAATCATCTTCTTGTTCTTGTTGACTATAGTCAAAATAATACAGATTGTGTACGCACACGGGCGTGTTGATGTAAGTCATTTTTTTTAGTTTTTTTTAGTTTTTTTTCGATTCTTTTTTTATGGATAGATTTTTTTTTGTAATTTTGCACCTGAAAATTTTCAAGTGCAAAGAGATAAGAGAAATAGAGTTGAGATGAAACGTAAATTTCTGTCGCTATTGCTGTTGTTGGCATTTATGCCAATGATGGCGACCACCATATCTTATAATGAGTGTTCATGGGACTCCGAATCTTACACGGTGGATGTCACACAGAAGTCCAGGGAAATGACCTCAGTGCCTGCCTCAAGCAGTGACTGGGTAGGACTGGGCAATGGTTGGTACTATGTACAGGGTAGTGTGTCCTACAAGACTCTCAACATACTGGGTGATGACGTGAACCTCGTCCTCTGTGACGGTGCTCTACTGAGATGTACGAGTGGCGTGAGACTTGAGGGCGCAAACCATAAACTCACCATCTACTCGCAGTCCACAGGCTCTTCGCAGGGCAAACTGGTAGCGACGCAGAATGACTACGACGCTGCCGGCATAGGTTGCGCTGATAACGAAGAGGATGGCGACAACATCATCGGTATGGGCACCCTGGTGGTACATGGTGGTGACATCTCTGCCACGGGCAGTAAATATGCTGCTGCCATCGGTGGTGGCAAGAACAGAGGAATACAGGGTTCGGTGACCATCTACGGTGGTAAGGTGAAGGCCCTGAAGGGTGACATCTCTCAATCAATAGGCGCTGGCATCGGCGGCGGTTGGCGCGGCGACCAGGGCGGTAACATCACCATCTATGGCGGCGAGGTGACTGCTCAGGGTAAGGGCGCTGGCGATGATGGCGGTGCTGGCATCGGCGGTGGCGGCGGCGGCAGCAACGAAGGCGGTGAAGGTGGCACAATCAGGATATACGGCGGCACGGTGAAGGCCACATCGCAGTATGTCAGCGGTGGTGCCGCTATAGGTGGCGGTAGCGAGCACTCCTTTGAAGAGATAACCATCTCGGGTGGTATGGTGACTGCCGAATGCGAGAAGAAAACGGTGGATGGCACGACTTTCTTTTGTAGAGGTGCTGGCATAGGTTCGGGTTACGAATGTCATCAACATGGCGGAATAATCGAAATCTCGGGCGGCATCGTTATGGTAAAGGCTATGGAAGGTGCTGGCATCGGCGGTGGTTACATGGGTAATGGCGGCCAGATAAAAATCCTGGGCGGTGAGGTAATAGCAACGTCTGTGAAGGGTGCCGGCATCGGCGGTGGCTACAAGGGCAATGGTGGCAATGTCATCATCTCTGGTGGTACGGTGACGGCCTACTCCAGTCAGTATGGTGCCGGTATCGGCGGCGGCTACAAGGGTGATGGCGGTTCGGTGACGGTGTCTGGCGGTTACGTCATTGCAGTGGGTGGTTCGATAGAGATAAACTGGTTCAAGGACCACCTCCCCGAGTTCTCTGCATGGAAAAACAACACCACCAAGTATGCAGCTGCACTCGACCTTCTGAGTTGGATAATAGTAGGAGCAATAGAGAGCGGTACCTATTATGGTGCTGGTATCGGCGGCGGCGACAAGGGCAAGGGCGGTACGCTGACCATCACCGGCGGCACGGTGAATGCCAAGGGCGGTAATGCTGATGCCCCTGGCATCGGTGCAGGTCGTAAGGGCGATGACCAAGGCAGCCTGACGATGGGCAATGACATGATGGTCTTCACCAGCAATACGGATAAGTATGTCAACTATCGCACGACGGACCGTCAGGAGAAGGCGCACTCGCAGTATAACGTCTATATCAGTGACAAGTACATCCCCCTCTCACCATACGGCAGCTATACCTCAGACCTTGCTGCCCTGAATGGCCAGACGAAGAGCGTCATCCTCACATGGCGCGACTTCTACTGCGGAGGGCAGTACAACACGCTCTGCGTGCCATTCAGCATAAGCGACCTGTCGTACACGCCGCTTGAGGGTGCTCATATATACACCGTGAAGAGCAGCAAGATAGAAAACAAGATACTGACGCTGGAGCTGCAGGAGGAAGCGCACAGGATAGATGCCGGTGTGCCATACGTGGTGAAGTGGGATAAACCAGAGTACTACTATCGCGACCCCAGCCAGTATGATATAGAGACCATCGTATTTGACGATGTCACGATAGACGACAAAGCCATGACGAGCAAGGCGCTGGCGAATGGTACCTTCTCAGGCGCCTACGACGATACAGACCACAGCGTGATGGATAGTGCGAGAGTGGTGTTCAATGCCAAGAGTTACGGTACTCCAGCCTACGTGGGATACCATACGGGCGCATTCTACTGCAACTTCAAGGGCACGGGCAGCAGCAAGTTTGGTTGGGAGAAGGGCAACTTCGAACAGACATTGTTCTCCCTCGACGGCGCACTTTACAAAGGTGACGACGAAAAATATATTACCCACACATGGGATGCAGCCACGGGCACTCTGGAGGAGTTCGTGTGTATCTGTCCCGAGGTGGTAAGGATAAGAGAAGACAAGCGCAACGAATGGTATGCGCTGAACGATAACAGATGGTACTTAGTGAATTATTCGCAGGCGTATCGCAAGGCTATCGAGGTACATAATAATGCCTATCTCATACTGGGCTATGACAACGAACTGATCCTCTCGGGCGGTCTGAAGGTGGAATACGGCAAGAACTTGCACATATTCACTGCGAAAGGTACCACGCCAGGAAAGCTTACCGTCACACAGAGTTATGACTATACGGCAGCCATCGGCTCTTCTGGCAACCATTCATTCGGTACAGTAAGCATACACGGTGGTATCATAAGTGCCACGGGAACGGACGATAGCGCAGGCATAGGACCTGGTACGGGATACGATGATAGCATGGGAGGAATACCCTATAATGACCCTAACAGGGGCGACCTATATATATATGGTGGCGACATCACAGCCCGCGGCGGCAAGAATGCTGCCGGCATAGGTTGCAGTTATGCGTCATCGAAGTTGGATGTGCATATCTACGGCGGTACGGTGAAGGCATACGGCGGTGAGGATGCTGCAGGCATCGGCGGTTCCTATATAGGATACTATGAATGCCGACGTGGCCATACCACCATCTATGGCGGTACTGTAGAGGCTACGGCAGGTCCTGGATGCGTGGGCCGCGATGCCAAGAAGGGCAGTGCCATAGGGGCAGGACGAGGCGACTCAGACAAGGACCACGGACTCACCATTGCCAAGAGCCAGGTCAACCTGAAGGTGAAGGCTGGCGATTCTGCAGAGAATACCGAACTCTTCACGACATACGTGCGCGAGCCTGCCTGCCACTGGCGCAACTATGCCAAGATAGAGCAATGTAACCACGATGACGATGGCGCCCTGAGCTACACCATAATAGACGACATCAACCACATGGAGATATGCAAGTACTGCGGCTATGACGCTCATCAGCCCCACCTCTATAATCCTACCACTCACAAGTGTGCCTGCGGCAGGGAAGAGGACAAGCAGCCCGAGACGTGGACGGTGTCAATATATTGTGCCGAGGGAGCTTACTATGCCACCTACAACAAAGAGCCATATATATTTAAGGTGGTGAAGGGAGAGAAATTTACTATCCCCGAATACGAAAACCCTTACGGACTCATCTTCATGCAGTGGATATATAATCCAGCCACGGCACCTACCAGCTACGAGATGAAGGACTCAGAGTTTATCCCTAACAACGTGTTTGTCACAGGCTATGAGTTTACCCCCGACGGTGACGTCAGTCTCTATGCCCAATACCGTTATAACTACACGGCGAAATGGACGTGGAACGCCGACGGCCCCATGGCTGACGTGTCGGCAAAGGTAGAAGCGGAGTTTGCCAACGGACAGAAGACTGGCGAGATGGAGACCTCTATAAGCTACGACTATTTCGATGCAGACGGCGACAATCCTGCATTCATCAGGTGTTATGCGAATGTGGCTTGCCAGCGTGCCGAGGGCGTGACCTACAACTTCTCTGACATACTGGACCGCAATGCCATCAGCACGCTCACGCTGAGCAACAACGAGGATAACAACGACAAAATCTCCAAGAACAACTATGCCCTGGTGAATGAGGTGACGCTCGAGGGACGCACGCTGTATCGTAACGGCACGTGGAATACTCTCGTGCTACCATTTGACTTACAAATCAGCGGCAGTGTGTTTGATACTCCGGGATTGGATTTGCGCAGGTTGGAGACCAGCCAATACTTCCCCGTGACCAATACCGTGAGGATGCAGTTCTCCGAGCCTCAGACAGAGATACTGGCTGGTGTGCCATACCTCATAAGGTGGACCTCTACAAGCGGTGGTGACCTCACAGAACCCACATTCAGCAATGTCATCATCAATCGTGACAGGTCTAATATGTCCACCAACAACGTAAACTTCATAGGCAGTTACGCTCCTGTGGTGCTCGCGGGAGATGACAGAACCCTGCGATACGTGGGAGGAGACAACAAACTCTACTGGCCTACGTCGGACGTCACCCTCAAGTCATGCAGGGCATACTTCAGACTGAAGGAGACAGGTGACAACTCGCAGTCTATACTCGTGGACCTGGGCACCATAACGGGGGTTAGAAAAATTCATAATTCAGAATGCATAATGCAGAATGTCACCTATGACCTGCAAGGCCGTATGATAATAGAAGGCCGCCTGCCACAGGGCATCAACATCATCAATGGCAAAAAAGTCATCAAGTAATGGAAAGGAAAGAATATATATCGCCCCAACTGACAGTGGTAGCGTTGCATACAGCCAACCTGCTGATCAATGACTCCACTCACGTGGAGACTAATATCCCCCTCACAGACGGCGGTGGTGGCAGTGGCGAGCCACAAGGCTTTGATGCAGAATTTGAGGAGGAGTGATGGGAAGTTAGAGAAGTTAAAGAAGTTAAAGAAAAAATAGTAATAGAAAAAGAATATGAAGAAGTTTTTCAAAATCTGGTCAGTTGCCCTGCTAGGAGTGATGGGCATGACGATGTCATCATGCAGTGACAACAACGACAACAATAAAAGTAACAACAACCTCGATCCCTACGAACAGGATTGGCAGGGTAAGACCGCTAAATATACCATAATGCTCTATGGTTGCGGTGGTGGTGACATTGATGAGGTGCAATTCCTGAATGCCATCCCCTATGTACAGGATCGTCTGAATGTGGAGGGCAACCAGGTGCGCTTCGTTGTGATGTACTCTATGTCTAAGGATGACAGTAAGTATCGTGAAGCAGCGAAAAAGAACCGCGAAAGCTATACTGGACCCTTTACTCCTTCCTATGGAGAGTGGGGTAAGACCTATCGCTATGAGATTACTCCATACATTACTAAGGAGAACTATCACGATTATGGCTACTACGATGAAGCCAAGAATGTGGAGCTCTACGATGTAGAGACCATCAAGGAGTATATCAAATGGGCGAAGGAGACAGCCCCAGCCGAGAACTATATCCTCATGCCTATCAACCACGGTGGTGGCTTTGACCTCGATAACGAGGAAATCAAGTCGCGTGCCATTGCCTACGATGACAACCAGGCAGATGAGGAAGGTCATGCCCCAGGCATTCCTACTAAAGCCTTTGCACAGGCTCTCGAGGAGACCGACACTCACCTGAAGGCTATATATTGGAATGGCTGTATGATGGGACAGCTCGAGGTGATGACCGAGGTAGCACCATACTGCGACTACCAGTTCTGCGGTGCACACTTGCAGTACGCTATAGAGCGCCATATCTATGCCATCGTAGAGGCTCTGAACACATATCCTGATGCTAATGATTTCGAAAAGGCAGCACTGGTTCAGTCAGGCATACTCGACGGTCCGTCAAAGGGCGACGACACGAGTTTTTCAGATGCTCTCTTAAACCAGTCGATAGGTACCAAAATGATAAATGCTAACGGCGACTTCGGCTGTTGGCGCTCTTCAGGTCTTGCCGCCATCAATGCTCAGGTGGCGAGACTTGCCGCTGTGCTCGAAGAGGGTTATCAAGATATTAGTGACGGTGGCGGTCGTGATAAGATAGACATGGCTACGCGGCATGTATATATGTTTGATAATGACAATAAGTTTATAGACGTTCTTGACTATGCCCTCTGGTCATATCACTATCTGCAGACAAACGAGACAGCCTCGATATACAACGAACTTGAGCTTGCACTGAATAAAGCAAATGTATATCAGTTCTGCCGTCTCAACAGAAAGATAGTTAACGACGGTGGTAAGACAGTATATTACAAGTGGCCTGCCACCAACCGTTATAGTCTCGGCATCTCGCTCTATGACCAAATGAGCCAAACATGGAAAGAGTTCAATGAAATATACAAGGCATCAGCCTTCGATAAGACAACAGGTTGGAGCAAGTTCCTTGACAGAAACCTGCAGGAGGTTGAAGCAACAACCAACCCATGTAACGAGTCAAGCATCATTCCATTCTGGTTGTTAGACTAAACTCTAACAGCACACAATACGAAGGTTTGCAGTCACACGGCTGCAAACTCTGAAGGCTCTGAAACTGGCGTCAATCCTATTATACATGCCATAGAGGTCGACGGCACAAGTCGCAACTTCGACATGCAGGGACGTATGCTCAACGGCAAGCCCAACAGCGGACTGTATACTTTTACTACCTCAAAGCTTAGCTTTTACTACCTCAAAGCATAGCGTTCGCAACAGCAACGCTATGCCTGTTTTTTTTCTACACACAAAAGTTTTGCGCACTGTTCCTTTGCGTGCGTGCACAGGGGAAGGTTACGGATGAGTTTTGCGCCACTCCTTGGTTCTCGCAGCGAAGTTCTTTTTCAGGCACTCGCTATAGAGCCAGGGCTCACAACTGTGAATGTCGCCCACATTAATCAAGTCTTTATAAGGAGGATATTCGGCTCCGTCATAGCCGCTTGCGACGAGCACATGATGTTCGGGGGACACTGTGACGGTAATATCAAGTTCGCGCGTCTCGCTCTCCAGCTGCTGTGTATAATGCAACGTAGCCGGCGCATCATCCGTTCGCCAGTTTACAGGGTTGATGCAGATGTCAGAACCGGCAATAACGGGCTTGGCGTGCTTTACGTCCTTAACGGTGTTGTAACATATTGTGACGCCTGTGTCAGTCTCGCCCTTGGCTGGTTGTATGTGGCTGCAAGCTGCCATATCTGCATTTGTCACTTTGTATCCCAGCACGTATGCCGCAACCAACTGGCTGTATGTCTCGTCGCTGATGTGTTTCAGCAATTCTACAATTGCCCTGCCGCCTTGGCTGAATCCGACAATGATGAGCGGACGGCTTTGGTCGCGCTCTGCCTGAAAGTGGTCAAAGGCGGCACATATATCGTCCATAGCCAACTGTATGCGTCGGTTCAGGGTGTCTTCGTTTTGCGTTACCCAAGCGTCTATCGTGGTATGTCTGTAATATGGAGCATAGAAACGGTTGCCTGGCGACATATAGGCTGCAGCCTTGTTTATCTCTGTGGACATGTGCTCGCGATGTGCGGCATTCCATACGTCGGCATAGTGACACGTCCGTCCGTCGGCATCTTTCCAGTCCTCTTCCCATGTCGATACTACGTAGAACACGTCTGCCCCTGTTCCTTCCGCGTCATCATCGATGACTGTCCACATAGTCGGGTCGGCATAGTCGGGTGCCTTAGGAATGAAGGATGCATAGGTGTTGAGGAAGGACCAGAAACTCAGTCTGCGCTTGATTTTTACGGTTGTACCGTAAGTGGCAACGTATTCGCTGAGGCCCTCGCGTGGTGCTCCTCGGTGCCAGTCGTAGGTGTAGCCGAAGCATGTCCACGGACATGCATAGTCTCCCTTATAGACCATGCTTGCCTGCATGGCAAACCACTCACGGAAGTTCGTCTTGCCTACCGTGTAGCTGGCATCTGCCCAATCAGGGAAACTGACGCCGCTCGTGGTGGTCGTGATGGTGGGGTCGAAGGCTGGACGGAAGATGTAGTCGGGGTCTGCATAAAATTCGACTACGGTGTCGTAATCGCAGCCTGGCCACAGCCCTAACATCTGAATCATGCGATAGCGGCTGGCAACGGAATCCATGCCGGCAAACTGGTTGGCACGTCGTCGCCAGTCTGCCGGCAGGGTTACCCAGATGCCGGTTTCCTTGCTGAGGTGATAGATGTCGTCTGATGTCCAGAAGCGCAGGCTGCTTTTGTTGGTCATGGTGCATACCAGCACCATCTTCTTTCCGTTCACCTCCGCCCATTCGGTCTGTTCATTATCCTGACTGACGGGCATAAGTGTGGTTGATACTCTTGACGAATCATACTTCTGCGCTTCTGCAAGTGACTTTTTGTAGTCATGCATCAGCGCTTCCTTGTCCTCATACCAAGCTGTTGTTTTTTCTTCGTCGGAGCCGGTGAAGGACATCATCAGCATCGGTATTGACACAAGGAGTGCCAATACCGCCAATGTCTTATTATAGTGAGTGAACATTTATTTCACAAGTTGACCTGCTGCTGTAAATGTCCTGCCGTCCTTTACTATATACAGGACACCGTTGCTGACAAACTTTCTTGTTCCTTCGCTGACATTCTCGTCAGCGTTGATGTTCCCGACGCCTGTCACCTTCTCGTAGGTGACGGTAATGATTGACATTATCTGCTTGTTCTTCTGCCCGGCCTCAGTGCCGATATTTGTGTTATCGAATGACACTACAATAGATTCCTTAGCATTGATGTCGGAGATTGTTACGGAACTTGCGCTGGAGCTGCCGGGACCGAATACATGCGACGAGGTGAGTTTCTCTGTTCCGTCAACTTTTACAGATGTTGCAGTGATTGATGCTGTTGCTACTGAGTTGTTGGAATAACCGTCTATATTGAAACTTGTAATGACATAACCCTCGTTGACATTGAATGTCCATGTGTCGCCATTTTTGTTGGTGCGCAGTTTCACATAATTACCGCTTTTGTCACCCTGTAACTCCTCATGTGAACCGAATGAGAAACTTGTACCAGAATAGCTATATACTTTTGCTTCAGTATCCACAGCAGTGAGTGATGAATTTGCATCCAATTTCTCCTCACCACTTGTTGGTGCTGGTGGGATGACCTTCTCAGGTGCGTGATTCTGGGTCTGGGTCTTGTATGTAGCACGATCTACGCCAAGTGTCTCTGCGAGTGGGTAGCCAAGGTGTGGTGGCTGGTTGTATGAAGAGTTCTGCCAAGCGATGCCCATACGATAGGTGTGGTCTTCCATGAGGCATGGTACCTTGTACTGGGTGGGCTCAGGGGTAGAGTAGATAAGGAGGTCGCAGGTAGAGGCACTCCAGTCGGTCTCGTAGTTTATCATGATGAGTTCCTCACGCCAGTCGCCCATAAGGTCTGCCTGCAGACAAGGGGTCGCCTTGGTGGTGTTGCAGGTCTGTGGTTTGCCATAGTCAGTAAATTCCTGGAAGGTGATGATGTTGCCAGAGGCAGAGTTGTAAGAACGGATGCGTGGAGAGCAACCCGCAGTAGCATCATAACGTCCGTCATAGGTCTGGTCGAATGGGTCTCCTGTCCAGTAGATGCGGAAGTTGGTGTCTGCCTTCTTAGCAAGCACCTCTGTGCCGTCAGCACAAGAACGAGATACGCTCTCGGCAGAGCTCCAGAACTCGCTTCCCTTATGTGTGGTAACAAAGTCACAAGCCATGCCACGACCATTATCTTCTGTACCTGTTTGGCTATAAAGTATCTCGCCAGTAGTAGCGTCATGCACATCATAGCCATAGTTGCCAAAAGAAGATTTCTCCTCGTGAGGCATCATAATCTCCAGTCCCGGACGGTCTGGAACGAGGTCGGCAAGGTGAATAGCGTCACCATGACCGAAGCCAGTAGAGCACATCAGTTTACCGTCATGACCTATTGTAGCACCACCAATAACGATGTCGTCATAACCATCATTGTTTACATCACCAACAGAGATGCCATGCACGCCCTGTCCCCAACTTGACTTGCCCTGAGAACTTACTGGGTTGGTTGTTTCGTTAGCAAGCTCTGTGCCCGAAGCGTTCACTACACTCCACTTATCCGCTGCTGTGCCCTTGTGGAGCCAGCGTGTCTGGAGTTTTGTGCCATTCCAGTCAACAGCCCACAGATAGCAGTGGTAGTAATAACCACGTTGCATGATGGCAGAAGGCAGATTGTTTACGCCGTCAAGGTATGCTACTGCCGCATTATGTCTGTTACCACGGTTGTTGTTGGTATCTTTCCAACTTGAGCTGTATGAACTTGCTGATGTAGGGAAATCTGTCATTCCTCTGCTTGGAGAATACCATATAGTATGCATAGCAGCACCCGTCTCACCATTGAACACGGTAAGGAATTCCTCGCCACCCGTTACATGACCATTGCTTGCCACGTAGTTAGCGGTATTGTCGATAGCCTGAATGGTAGCATCGCCAGCGGCACTTACATAGTTGCCCTTACCATCCTTTGAGCCAGGAGCAGTCTTGCATATCATCTCTGCCTTGCCGTCACCGTCAAAGTCATATACGAGGAACTGGGTGTAGTGGTTACCAGAACGTATGTTCAGTCCAAGGTTTATCTGCCACAGACGTGTGCCGTCAAACTCGTATGCCTCAAGGATACATGGAGAAGAGTATCCGTTGCTGCCATTATCTCGCTGGTTGTCAGGCATCCACTTCAGCACAAACTCATAGTCGCCATCGCCGTCAAGGTCAGCAACAGAGATGTCGTCTGGACGATAGCGGCCAGTTGTGTTGCCACTCTTTATAGCTGCTGGACGAGGGAGACTGATATTTGTAAACATATTGTCCCAAGCTGTGCAGGTAGCCTCGCCACCATTGCTGCTCACAACCTTGTAGGTGTCGCCAGCCTGTCCCTCAGCATCGAGGTAGTTGGTCTTGCTGCCTATGTCTGTAGCAATCTCCGTACCGTTGCGATACACGGAGAATGTAGCATCACCATCTGCTGCAAGGTAGCGCCATGAAACGAGGATGCCCTGTGATGTCTTCACTGCCACAGGAGCGCGGTTGAGTTTCTCCTTAACCTGTACATCGGCATTAGCAGACATCATAGTTAGTGCCATGAGGCACAAAAGAAAAAGTTTCTTCATTTTTTTGATATTGTTTAATTGTAATTAGGTTTCAGACTGCAAAGGTACAAAATTTAATTCATAATTCATAATTCACAGTTCATAATTTTCAACTTTCAACTATTATTCGTAACTTTGTACTCGTTATGCAAAAGAGCAAGATACTCATAGTAAGTGACATGTGTGGCTACGGCAAAGTAGCCGCAGCAGCTCAGATGCCCATATTCTCCTATATGGGGCACGATGTATTCACCCTCCCTACCATGCTTATCAGCAACACCTTCCCCTATGGCAAGTACGCCATAATGGAGAGTACAGACTATATCAGCGAGGCACTGCAGAAATGGAAGGAACTGGGATTCAGTTTTGATGCCATCACCACTGGTTTTATGGCCAGCGAGCGACAAGCACAGATAGTGGCAGCTTACTGCAGCGACCAGGCATCACGAGGCACAGCAATATATGTGGACCCTGTGATGGGCGACTACGGCAAACTCTATGGCGGAGCTGACGAGGGTACCATACGTTGCATGCGCGAGATGCTCGGCGTGGCGCACCTTTGCTTCCCTAATTACACTGAGGCCTGCCTGCTTACCAATATGCCATATAAGGAAGAAGGTATCAGCAGGGAGGGAGCCATCGAACTTGTCAACAAAGTACGCCGAATAGGTTCCTTGTCTGTTATCATCACCAGCTGCATCGTGGAAGGGCAACATGCCGTAGTGGGCTACAATCATTTCAGTGGCAAGCATTTCCTCTTGACCTATGAGGAGATACCTGTTCAATTCCCTGGCACGGGCGATATCTTCTCAAGCATCATAGTAGGAAAACTTCAGGACGGCGAGAAACTGGAAATCGCCACACTATATGCCATGGACATCATACACAGTTGGATAGACCGCAACAAAGACAACGACGACATAAACCGTGGCATACCTATCGAAAGACACCTTAACGAACTGTAAGTTCGTACGAAACGGGACTGTAATCCCTACGATACGCAGGGCAAGCCTTGCTACGAAACGCCTTTGGCTACGAAAACGTTAAACCTTTTGAACCAGCACCGCAGGTGCGTTTGAACTGCGAAGCAACTTGAACCAGCGAAGCGACTTTGACTTTAATGCTATCCGTGATAGCATTATCGAGGACATCGAGTCTCATGCCGAGTGGCATGAGGAGGTCAGTCGTGGCAAGATGTTTGGATTTCTGGTGTACGAAGGCGAAGCTCAAACCTCAAATCTCAAATCTCAAACCTCAAACATATTAAAGGCTTACTCTGGTCAGATACTCGGACGTAGCGACTGGGAGGGTTATGTGCCAGCAATCTTCGACTATCTGCAACCCGATGGATATTTCAAAACCCACGAAGCTGAGATCACCTTATTAAATAATAGGATAAGGGAGGCAGAAGCTCTGCTGCCCAAGGGCAAGCGCACTCGTGAGGTTGAAGCAATGAAGGCTGAGCGCAAGGAGCGTTCGCAGGCTCTGCAGAGGTGGTTGTTCACACAATTTAGGACAACCCCCTCCCAACCTCCCCCTTCAGGGGAGGAGACTTTGAATGCGAATTATACTTCCAAGATAGATCAACATCAAGATAGAGCACTCCCCCTGAAGGGGGGAGATGGAGGGGGGCTTTCTTTTTTGGACATTTTTACCTCCTATGCTCAGCGCACTGGCTCAAAGCAGACAGTACCGCCAAGCGGAACAGGCGAATGTTGTGCTCCCAAACTATTGCACTATGCCAACACCCACGGACTGAAAGCCCTCGCCGTAGCTGAATTTTGGTATGGCGAGTCACCCAAGGGCATCATACGCCACCACGGTCAGTTCTATGAACCCTGCCAAGCCAAGTGCATGCCCCTGCTGTGGTATATGCTGCCCGAGGGGTGTCAGGTATATCCTTTTATGCGCGAGCAACCATCACACGACATTCAGATTATATGGCAGGACGAATGGTTCGTGGCTATCAACAAACCCGCTGGACTCCTCTCCGTGCCAGGAAAGCGCAACCTTCCTAATGCGCAGGACAAGCTTCGCAGTTCACAGTGCACAGTGCACAGCTCACAGTTAAGAGATAGTAGCCCTAATTGTCAATTGTCAACTGCCAATTGTCAATTCTTAAAGCCCGTCCACCGCCTCGATATGGACACCTCTGGCATACTGCTCTTTGCAAAGACTGAGGAAGCATTCATCAAAATGCAACGCATGTTTGCAGAAAAGAAGACCCACTCCAGCTCTCCCTTAAAGGGAGAGAGTTCCGTACACAAAGAGTATGTTGCGATAGTTCAAAAGTCCCCCTTTATGGCTTTGGAGAGAGGACACAGTTTAGGGAAGTCCCCCTTCAAGGGGGATTTAGAAGGTCTTCTTTCTCTTCCTTTACTTCCCGACTTCGAGCACCGTCCCATGCAGCGAGTGGATTACGAGAATGGCAAGGAAGCTATCACGGAATACCGCTTCATAGGTGACGACCGCGTGCTACTCTACCCTCTCACGGGCAGGACTCACCAGCTGCGCATACACTGCGCCCACCCCGACGGCTTAGGATGTCCCATCCTCGGTGACCCTCTCTATGGCAACACTCCTGCCGAGAGGATGTACCTGCATGCCAGCCGACTGACCTTCACCCACCCCTTCACTGGCGGGACAATAGAAATCGTAAGTGAACCACCATTCTAATAGCACACGAAACTTACAGAAATTCTATAAAAAAACGCTCTTACCTAAAAAAACTTCCTCTTTTTTTACGACAAAAGTGTTTTAATTGCCTCAGTATCAGTGTGCTTCTATACTATGGGATTTGAACGCTGATTATGCATAATCACTAAAAACTGAACATCAAAATATCTATGCTAGTGCTTCGGATATTGGTAGATGGTCATAACCAAATTCATTCTTAAATAGTTCTCTTAACTTATTGTATTCATCCATATACTTTTCAGAACCTATTTCAAGCATAGTATCTACTAGCATTCGATAGCAGTCATCTAGCAGTTCCGCAAATAACCGTTTGTTATCAACTTGCTTTAATATACTAATAGCATAAGTAAACTTGTTTTCTTGCTCTATACTCTTTCGGTATTCATCAATATTGTCCTTTCCAACACCAAACTTACCGTAAAACCATAGTGGGTCAATCCTATGTATTTTTATTGAAGGAATAGTTTTGTCATATTCCTCTAAAAAAATATAAGCAGCTAGTTTTTGTTCTTTTGATAAATCTTTAAGTGAAGCCATAGTAATCAATCTGGAGTTTGTTATACAATACTATTTGCAAAGGTACAAAAAATGGCTTAAACTGAAAACAGAACAAGCCATTTTTTACAGAATCTTAATCTTTAATCATCTGCTTCATCATAGTTTCTATCTGTTTCTTAGTAGTACTTTCAAATTCCCCTATTTTAGTTCTGAAGTAGATGGATATACCAAAGATACCACCAGCATAGCATAAAGCCTAAGCTACATAGATTAGTACCCCAGAAGCAATATTAGCGGTTACTATGATTTGAACGCTGATTATGCATAATCACTAAAAACAAAGGAGAGTTTAATGCAAAGGAAACTTTGCAAAAGTTGTAGAATTGCTAATAAAAGGTTTTAATATAGTTCTTTTTCTAATGAAAGATTTGGTAGATTGAGATATTATATGTATTTTTGCACAAAATTTTAAGCACAATATAATTTGCAAAATGAAATATAATATAAAGCTGGCAGTAGATTATCTGGCAGAACTGACAGGAAGCGAAGTAAAGGTACTTGCTCATGCAAACAGAGACGATGCAAAGCTTCCTTTGGCAATCATTTCCTGCTATAATCTTTGCGATGTTGAGTTCATAGAAACAGTAGTCACTATCGCTATGCCGACAGAGCAGGACGGCATTTCTCCTATGCAGTTGGCCAAGCATCAGGCAAAGATGATGGAAGCATTCCACCATCCTGTTGTCTTTGTTCTGGAATCTGTGGAATCCTATAAAATACCCAGGCTTACTCAGGCAAGGGTGAATTTCATCGTGCCAGGGAAACTCATTTTCATTCCGAGCCTGCTGATAGCATTACGTGAACTGAAGAACAAAGCTATCGTCATGCCAGAGAAGATGCCTCCCGTAGCCCAGATGCTTGTACTCTACCATCTTGAAAAGGGAAACCTTGACGGACTCAACACTGCGGAGATAGCAGAACTTACAGGGTTGGCATATCCCACCATCAATGTCGCTCTTCGGTGGCTTGACATAAATAAGATTATCACGCTTGTTGGCGGCAAACAGAAACATGTAGAAATAATAATGAGTAAGATAGAACTTTGGAATAAATCCCTTCCTTTGATGTCTTCTCCGATTGAGCGCATTCTCTTTGCAGACACAAAACCAGTTGGAGGTTTGATGGCTGGCGAAACAGCGATGGGACATTATACTATGCTTGCAGAGCCTGCTACTCCAGTCATTGCGATTGACAAGGCAGCAGCCAAGGAGAATGCCGCTTTGATGAATAAAGAATATGGAGACATAAAAGTAGAGGTCTGGAGATACTCCCCAGCATTGCTATCTGAAGAAGGATGTGTCGATAAGCTTTCGCTCTATCTGTGCATGAAAGATAGTCCAGATGAAAGAATACAAATGGAATGTGATACTCTAATTGATGAAATGAAATGGTAACAGGAATAGAACGTTGGAAGGAATACTTCAATGATTATAAAGACCAATACGTGCTCATAGGCGGTGCTGCTTGCAACATGCTCGAAGAAGAACTTGACATGAATCCTCGTGCAACGAAGGATCTTGACCTTATCCTTGTGGTTGAAGCACTCACTCCTGATTTTGGAGCACTATTATGGGACTTTATCAAGTCTGCTAATTATGCTGGCAGAAGCAGGGGAGAGAACGAAGTTAAACACGAGTACTATCGCTTTACAAACCCAGAGGACAAAACCTTTCCAAAGCAGATAGAACTTTTTGCGCGGAATACAGGAATCTTGAGTCTGCCATCCGATGCACACATAGAGCCGATAAGTGTCGGGGAAGACCTATCCAGCCTGTCTGCCATTCTTATGGACGAAGACTACTATGCATTCACAATAGAGCATAGCAGAGACATCGAAGACATCCATATTGCAAACCCTGAAGCACTCATTTGCCTGAAAGCCAAGGCATATACAGAGATGCTGGACAGGAAAGCTGAAGGCGAGCAGGTTGACAGCCGTGACATCGAAAAGCACAAGAAAGATGTATTCAGGCTGATTGCCATGCTACCACAGGACTCGCGCTTCACGCTGCCTGATAAATTGAGAAATGACATGAATGACTTCTATCAAAGAATAGGGGAACTGCCTAATCCGGATTTCTTCAAGAATGCAGGACTGAGAGATTTGAATGCAGGGCGGCTTCTTGACCTCTTCAATACGGCGTTCCTGAAATGAGAACCGACACGCATCACAACGTATATGATTTTCCTGACAGTCGCAGTGTAGTTATCTGTGGCGATATTCACGGGGACTTCAATCTCCTCGTGAACAAAGTGTGTGTCCAATACCAAATGAAAGATACTTTGGTTATTGTGGCAGGAGATTGTGGGTTGGGCTTTGAAAGAAAAGGGTACTATGAGAATATCGTCAGACGTAATGCCAAGCGAGTCAACGACTGCAATAACTGGTTCCTTTTTATCCGTGGCAACCATGACAATCCTGCCTATTTTGACGGAAAGACATTCTGGCACAAACGCTTCATGGCTATTCCAGACTATTCTGTAGTCAAAGCCAACGGGCATACCATACTCTGTATCGGTGGTGCAATATCTGTTGACCGTCAATCAAGAAAAGATGCATGGGAATATAGTCAAAGGAAGGTACACAGGGACAGTCATACTCCCATGTCTAACGAACTCCTATCCCCAAACTACTATTGGCCGGATGAAGCACCTTTCTTCAACAAAGAAATGTTGTCCGAAGGGATCTCTATGCACAAAGTTGACACTGTTGTGACGCATACCGCACCTTCGTTCTGTGAACTACAGAATAAGAACGGGTTGCTGCAATGGGCGATTAATGATGACACATTGCTTTATGATGTACACAGAGAACGAGAGACAATGGATGCCATCTATCAAGCATTGAAATCAAATGGTGATACAGTTAAGCATTGGTATTACGGCCATTTTCATCAAAGCTGGCATTCGTCTATCGATGGAGTCCTGTTCAGGATGTTAGACATAATGGAATTGGCAGAACTCACTCCTTGACTTCTCAGTCAAAAATTATGGGATTAATACATTTCTTACTTAATGATGACATCCTGAAATAAGCCCCCGCAGATACGAACGGATGTATCTGCATGCTCAGTGCCTCACCTTCTCCCACCCCTTCACCGGTGAGCAGATAAAAATCTTATGCGAGTCTCCGTTCTAATTATTACAATAAATCAAATCCCCACAGTAGGCAACAAACCCGCATTCATCAGACTTCGTGCCATCATGGAACGCAATACAGTATAGCCATAATTCAGCATGGAGTTTGGCGGTTCACCATAGCGGTCACGTATAAAGTTCTTTCCCAACAGTTTCCTCCAATACACCCTGACAGCAATACCCTCCCGATTGGTTGAGTCACCGCTTCTCACATTATTATAATACTGCATCAACAAGTTTTTTCCCTTACCGAATTTCTCCAGCAACAAAGACTGGTTACGGATCTTTGCCTCTACAATTTGTCGCCACAGCTGTTTGTTAGTGGGTACAGATGCAGCCAACTGATTTTGGAAACGTTTCGACTGAAGAGTATTCGATTCCAAATCCATCATCATAGACACAGGCATATGCGTTTCGTCACAGTAAACAATGCTGACGTTATTTGCTACAAGCCTTGTAATCAGTGGCACTGTCATTCTTGCAGAATGATTGTCTATCATCACCATCTGCACATCTTCGAGAGACCTTAATTCTATTTCTCCCGTGTCCCTGTCAGTTATGACAATCATTCCATCATTAAGGGATAATTCCTTTGCTGTTTCAATAACCAAAGTTTGCTTCGCCATTTTTTCGCAAAAGTACGAAAAAAAACGACAAAAACAGTCTTAAAGTAAATTTCTCGCCATATTTTTTACGACAAAAGTGTTTTAATTGCCTCAGTATCAGTGTGCTTCTATACTATGGGATTTGAACGCTGATTATGCATAATCACTAAAAACA
>JAGCPC010000063.1 GCA_017642485.1 Prevotella sp.
TCTTCTCAGGAGATTCTTCCTTTTCTGGAGTCTCAGGAGTGCTTGGCTGCTGGTTCTGGTTATTCAGAATAGTCGGAGTATTCTGAGAATTCGGAGTATTCGGAATACTCTGAGTACTCTGATTTTTTTCCTGAACCTTCTCCGCCTTCTTGCCTCCGTCGAGGTCTATCTTGCCGAGTGGCTTAACTTCTGTCTTACGGTGGAGTAGGGCATCGCCGGCTGTCTGTGCCTTTTCGGGCTCGACAGGGTTGGCGGGCTTTTCTTTCTTTGCAGGTTTCTCCTTCTTCTGGAAGATTTTCTCAGCCTGCGCACGTACCTCCTTGTCGCCCTTGAATGCTACCACGAGGGCATCATACTGAGCGTCATTGAGTTTGAAGTTGAGGTCGTTCTTCACTTCCCCCAGCTCCGCCTTCTTGGCAAGGAAATCAACCGCTGTCTGCAGGCCGATGTTCAGTTCGCTGATTGCTTTATTTAGTCTTATACTCATTGATTACTTCTTTTTTCTTATAGTGACTATAGTGGCTATAGTACCTATAGTATCTATAGTGACTATAGTATTTATAAAATCTTATTATTTCTCAAACTCGGCACGGAGCACGCTGAGGAGTTGGTCAACGGTCTCTTCTTCGAGGTCTGCCTTGCTGATGAGCATCTCACGTGGAGCATTGAGAACCTGCTTAGCGGTATCGAGTCCGATGCCCTTGATGGCGTCGATGACCCACTGGTCGATTTCGTCATTAAACTCGTCGAGGTAGATATCCTCCTCCTCTTCGCCCTGGTTGTCGAGTTCGCGGAATACGTCAATGGTATATTCGGTAAGCATAGAAGCGAGTTTGATATTCTGTCCGCTGCGACCGATGGCGAGTGATACCTCTTCTGGGCGCAGATATACCTCAGCCTTACGCTCCTCTTCGTTGAGCACGATAGAGTTGATCTGTGCTGGTGCGAGTGCACGCTGTATGAAGAGTTTGATGTTCTCGGTGTAGTTGATAACGTCGAGGTTTTCGTTGCAGAGCTCACGTACTATGCCGTGAACGCGGCTACCCTTAACGCCGACGCATGCTCCAACTGGGTCGATACGGTCGTCGAAGCTCTCTACTGCTATCTTGGCACGCTCGCCAGGTATGCGAGCTATCTTGCGTACTGCTACCAGTCCCTCAGCTATCTCGGGTACCTCAGCCTCGAGCAGACGCTGCAGGAAGAGGTTGGAGCTGCGTGAGAGGATAATCTTCGGATTGTTGTTTTCGTTGGTGACGCGATCTACGATAGCCTTGATGCTCTCGTTCTTGCGATATACGTCATTAGGTATCTGTCCTGCCTTGGGGAGGAGCAGTTCGTTGCCCTCATCGTCGATGACGAGTACCTCGCGCTTCCATATCTGATATACCTCGCCGGTAACAATCTCGCCCACGCGATCCTTATACTTATTATATAAGGTGTCGTGCTCCAGTTCGAGAATCTTTGAAGCGAGAGTCTGACGGAGGTTGAGTATGGCACGGCGACCGAACTTAGTGAAGTCAACGCGCTCTGATACGTCCTCACCAACCTCGTAGTCGTCCTGTATCTGCTGTGCGTCGGTGAGTGATATCTCTTTGTTCTCATCACTTACCTCGCCATCGGGCACTACGACGCGATTGCGGTATATCTCAAAGTCACCCTTGTCAGGGTTAACGATGACGTCGAAATTGGCATCGCTGCCAAATATCTTTGCGATGACGTTGCGGAAGCTCTCTTCGAGTACGCTTACGAGAGTGGTGCGATCGATGTTCTTGGTTTCCTTAAACTCACGGAACGTGTCGATCATGCTTGGTTGAAGTTCTGTAATCTTTTTTGCCATTGTTGTTTTTTATTTTTGTTCTTTAGTTTTTTTCTTCTTCTTTTTTATAGTGGCTATAGTACCTATAGTATCTATAATATCTATAGTACCTATAGTGACTATAGTATCTATAGTATATATAGTGACTATAGTATCTATTTAAAGTCTATCAAGTACTTGCAGTACTTCACCTCATTCATGGAGAAGGTGCGCTCTACGCTGGCGAGTACGGGGCGTTTCTTGCCTTCCTGCTTTTGTTTCTCTTGGGTGAGTATGGTGAAGTTGGGTTCTTCCACCTTGAGGAGTGTACCTTTATACTTCATGCCATCAGCATCAAGTACCTCCACGGTCTTGTCGATGCAGTTTATATATTGCTGAGTGACCTTGAAAGGCTGTCCGAGTCCGGCGCTGCCTACCTCAAGTTCGTAGTCTTCCTCATCACGGTTGAGGCGCTCCTCGATATAGCGACTCAGTGCCACGCAGTCCTCGATCCACACACCATCGTGGTGGTCTATCTCAACTACGATGCGGTCGTCTGGGGTTACCTCAACATCAACAAGGAAATATTCCTTTCCCTCTAACCACTCTTCTACAATCTCTCTTACTTTGTTTTTGTCAATCATTACTTTTTTTCTTTTTTTTTATAGTCGCGATAGTAGCTATAGTACCTATAGTAACTATAGTAACTATAGTCCTTTCTATCAAAAGAAAGAATGAGAAGCTCTGTTGAGCTTCCCATTCCCCTGAATTGCGTTGCAAAGGTACGAAGAAAAGTTGAAAGTTGAAAGTTGAAGGTTGCAAGTTACGTTTGCGTTAAGTTTTTTTAACTTCTGTGTCCTTAAACTCTTCTTGAACTAGCGAAGCGTCTTGAACCAGCTCGCACCAGCGAGCGTTTGAACTTTTTGAACCTTCTACAAAGTAGGGTAGTATTCCTCAAAGTAGCCTGCCACCTTCTTGTCGCAGTTTGCGTTCTGTGCCTTGATGATTGGTTCTACGAGGGAGTTGAAATATACCTCTGCATTTGTGTAGTATTTCTTTGAGTCGAGGGAGTAGCTGTTGCCATCTGTAGCATCGTTGGGGTTCAGTCCGTGCTTGGTCTCCCATTCGTCAGGCATACCGTCGCCGTCAGAGTCGGGTAGGGGAGTGCCCTTTGCCAGTTCGGGCCATCCTCCTGCTTCTTCCTGCGAGTCTATCCATCCTGTGATGGTCTCTGAATACTTCTTTTTGCCTATGGTCTTGCCACATGCTGCAGTGCCTGTCGCCACGTCCTTCGCTATCTGCTGGTCGTGGCTGTCACGATGCAGCGATGCACCTGCGTATGCAAGCACTTTGTCGTAGGCATCCTCAGCCTTCTGCGTGTGTATGTTGCCGTATGGTATGGGCTCCTTTATTATAATGGTGTCTTTAGTCTTCTGCGTGTAGGTGCCATCCACGCCCTGCATGTTAGTCTGGTTGAGCAGTCCCCACTTGGCGTTGTCAGCTGTCACCTGTGGGTGCAGGGAGTTTACGTTGCCATTGACATAAAACTTACCCCATACATGCCATGTAGCATCCCATCTGTTTGGCTCTGCCGTGCCGTGATGGGTGTATTCGCTGGTGCGTATGCCTACCGACGCAATGCGCATCTGCACCAGTTTGCTTCTCGTCATGGTGCCAGGACCAGGTTTGTAGTAGTTGTTGACGATATTCACCTTCTGTGCCTCGCCGCCGTAGCATCCGTTGCCGCCCCAGTTGTACATCACGTTGTTGCGGAGGTCAACACGCTCATCGAGTTGCGTGGTGTAACGTGGACCCAGTCGTGGACAGCGTGAGGTGTGGTGAGCCAGGAGGTTGTGGTGGTATGATGCTCCTGCACCACCCCAGTTGCCGCCATATCCGTGGGCGCCTTTGGCGTGGCCGCTGTTTACCATGCTTTGGTCCACGATGTTCCACTGCACGGAGAGATTCTTGGTACCATATACGGAAAGGCATTCGTCAACACTCCAACTTACGGAGCAGTGGTCCACTATGACGTTCTCGTTGTCCATGCCACCCAGTCCGTCACCTTCGTGGTGAGCTATCTGTCGGTTGCCCAGGCGGAAGCGCATGAAACGTATGATGACGTTGTTGGAAGATATGACAAAGGGGTAGTCGGCTATGCACACTCCATCGCCTGGTGCCGTCTGTCCAAGGATGGACACGTCGCCGTTCTTCAACTTCAGTTCGCTGGTGAGATATATGGTGCCATCCACATCGAAGACGATGGTGCGTGGTCCTTTCTCCTTGCACGCCCAGCGGAAGGTGCCCTCACTACCGTCATCAGCCAGGGTAGTGACATGCAGCACCTTGCCGCCACGACCACCAGATGTGGTGAAGCGTGCAAACCCCTCTGCGCCAGGGAAGGCTGGGCTCTGTGCTGAAGCACAGAAAGTGAGAAGTAAGAAGGAAAAAGTAAAAAGGAGCTTCTTCATAGTTTTTTTTAGTGGGTATAGTGGCTATAGTACCTATAGTGACTATAGTATTTCTTGAATAAAGCACAAGCCCCTGCACAGTGTGACTGTGAGGGGCTTGTGTTGTTATAGATTATTCGTTATCGTTCCCGTTAGCGTTTTCGCCATCGTTGCCGAAGCGACGTGGACGGCGCTCAGGACGAGGGCGGCGCTCAGGACGTGGACGGCGACCGCGCTGTGGCTCCTCATAACCCTCAGGTTTCTCGATGAGCACCTTGTGTGAGAGTTTGTACTTGCCAGTCTTGTCGTCTATGTCCACCAGTTTCACCTGTATCTTGTCGCCTTCCTTGATGCCAGCCTCTTCCACTGTCTCGAGGCGCTTCCAGTCTATCTCTGATATATGGAGCAGACCATCCTTGCCAGGAAGAATCTCTACGAAGCAGCCATAAGGCATTACTGAGCGTACGATACCTTCATAGACTTCGCCAATCTCAGGTATTGCTACGATAGCCTTGATCTTTGCGATGGCAGCATCAATGGAAGCCTTGTCAGGTGCTGACACCTGTACCTTGCCTACGCCATCCTCTTCGTCGATGGTGATGGTAGCACCAGTATCTTCCTGCATCTGCTGTATTATCTTACCGCCAGGACCTATCACAGCGCCGATAAACTCCTTAGGAATCTCTATCTGCTCTATGCGTGGCACCTGTGGCTTGAAGTCAGCACGTGGCTCAGCGATGGTGTCGGTGATGCATCCAAGGATGTGCTCTCTGCCTGCCTTAGCCTGCATGAGTGCCTTCTCCAGAATTTCGTATGACAGACCGTCGCACTTGATATCCATCTGTGTAGCGGTCAGACCATCCTTCGTACCAGTGGTCTTGAAGTCCATGTCGCCCAAGTGGTCCTCATCGCCGAGAATGTCTGAGAGCACTGCATACTTGTCCTCGCCAGGGTTCTTGATAAGTCCCATAGCGATACCTGATACAGGCTTCTTCATAGGAACGCCGGCATCCATCAGTGCGAGGGTACCAGCACATACAGTTGCCATAGAAGAAGAACCGTTAGACTCCAATATCTGTGACACCACACGAACGGTGTAAGGGAAGTCCTCAGGAATCTGACCCTTCAGTCCGCGCCAAGCCAAGTGACCGTGACCTATCTCGCGTCTGCCTACGCTGCGCTGTGGGCGAGCCTCGCCAGTACAGAATGGAGGGAAGTTATAGTGCAGAAGGAACTTCTGGTAGTAGCGGTCCAGCACATCGTCAACGAGTTTCTCGTCGAGCTTAGTGCCCAGAGTTACTGTAGTGAGCGACTGTGTCTCGCCACGAGTGAAGATAGATGAGCCGTGAGGCTGAGGCAGTGGGCTAACCTCGCACCATATTGGGCGAATGTCGGTAGTCTTACGACCATCGAGGCGAATGCCCTCATCAAGTATGCAGCGACGCATAGCATCGCGCTCTACATCGTGGTAGTACTTATCGGCGAGAGTATTCTTCTCTTCCAGTTCCTCTTCGGTGAGGTCTGAGTGAGCCTCAGCATACTTCTCCTTGAACTCGGTGATGATAGCCTCGAATGCTTCAGCTCTGCCGTCCTTGTCGAGAGCTTTCTTCACCACCTCGTATGCCTTGTCGTAGCACTCCTTGCGCACCTGCTCCTTGAGGTCGTCATCGTTCACCTCGTGGCAGTACTCGCGCTTGGTGTCTGTGCCGAGCTCCTTCATCAGTTCATCCTGAAGGGCACACATAGGCTTGATAGCCTCGTGAGCAGCCTTGAGGGCATTGAGGAGATCCACCTCCTGCACTTCCTTCATCTCACCCTCCACCATCATGATGTTCTCAGCCGTAGCACCCACCATGAGGTCCATATCGGCGTCAGCCATCTGAGCCTTTGTTGGGTTGATAACATACTCGCCGTTGATGCGAGCTACGCGAACCTCAGAGATAGGGCACTCGAAAGGAATATCTGAACATGCCAGGGCGCATGAAGCAGCGAAGCCAGCGAGGGCATCAGGCTGATCAACGCCATCGGCACTGAAAAGAATTACGTTTACGAATACTTCTGCGTGATAATCGCTTGGGAATAGTGGGCGCAGAGCACGGTCCACGAGTCGGCAAGTCAGAATCTCATCATCATTAGGCTTGCTCTCACGCTTGTTGAAGCCACCAGGAAAACGTCCTGCAGCGGCATACTGCTCACGATACTCTACTTGCAGTGGCATGAAGTCTGTGCCAGGCACTGCGTCTTTAGCGGCACATACAGTGGCGAGCAGTACAGTGTTACCCATCTTCAGGGTACAAGAACCATCAGCCTGCTTTGCCAACTTTCCTGTTTCGATGGTGATGGTACGTCCATCAGGCAGCGAAACGGTCTTTGTGATTACGTTCATTTAAAAAATCTTTATTGTTTTAACTGTTCATCAAAATGGCACGACACCTTGTCGTGCCACATTATTAATATATTAAAAGTCCTGCAAAGGTACGAAAAATAATTGAAAGTTGAAAGTTGAAAATTGAAAATCTTTACTTCACCGCTATTTTCTTGCCATTGAGGATGTAGATGCCAGGAGCTACGTTGTTGATCCATGAGCCGTCGAGCACTTCCTGCTGCGTAGCTACGCACCTGCCTTGCAGGTCATAGATGCGGCCGTCGCCGAAGGTTGCGCCGTTGCCGTTGTCATCATCCTGCAGCTCAAGCTCATCCTCGTCGAAGATTACAGGGATGTAGTCAGCCTTCTCGAATGCAAGTTCAAGTGCTGAGCCTCCTGCGGAATTCACTTCTGCACGATAGTATATCTTGTTGCCATAGACATACTTATTGTTACGTGTCCATTCAGCGGCATCCCTGCTGCTCTCACGGTTCAGGTTGGCATTCTTGTAGAATCCAACGCCTCTGTCTGATGCAGGAGCTGATACGGTGATGAGACCGTTAGTGCTGAAACTTGCGTCCTCAGTGAATGTACCAGAAGAAGGACGACCGAACACAAACACATAGTCACTACGCTGATCCAGCATCTGCTCCAGGTACTCTCCTGTAAATACGCATGAAACACGAGATGAAGGCGTAGTGGTAGGCAGGGCAAGCGTCACATATCCTGAAGTTGCCTTCGTGCGTATGATGGCAGGAGTGCCAGCAGGTATAAACTGGTTGTTGCCTGCATACGTGCCTGTATTCACTGTGCCAATCTCCTTTGGACGTATAGAGTACTGAGTATCTGCGTCAAGATCGTCATCGAGTTGGTCCGTAGGTACTATGTATGCCATGTCCGTTGTAGCATTGGTCAGTAGCACGTCAAATGGTGCATAGAACGTGGTGTAGCGGATAGCGTTACCATCGTCATGCGTCCTTACCCTCAGTGCCATTTCGCTTGCACCTGCCGTTGCGCTCTTCTGCACAGGCTGCATGCACCATCTGTTATAGACTGGCGTAGGTACTGAGTACTTCAAGTCATATTTCTTTGACGTTTGATCCCAGTTGATATAATTTCTTGTACTAACGTCTGCAGGGTCAGACTGAGTGTATATCAATATTGTGGCACCGCCGATGTCCTCAACCTTGAATGCCGTAGCACTTCCAGATGTAGCCGTCATCTCTGCAGCATTAGTAGTACTGTTACCCACGACATACAGTCCTTGAGTGCTTAGTTTTACATCAGCAGTAGTCGCTCCGATAAACTGGAATATACTTGCAGGATCCTCATCCGCCGTTGTGATAGGCACCTCGCCTCGTGTGGCATTCGTTTCAGTGAAGTCAACAGCAGGTGAGCGTGAGTCTAAATCACCGAACACAGGGTCATCAATATCATATTCGGTCTGCTCATAGAAGTGCATAGGAATAGGCGTACTTTCTGCACCAGCCGTCAGTTCTATCTTGTGCGTGTAGCCGCTCGCATAGCGTGGGGTTGTCAAGCCTCCGGCATTAGGCTGTGAGTGTATGCGGTAGTAGCCGGCAGAGTATGATACTATGTTGGCATCGTCATACACGATTGTCTGTTGGTTCATCAGTTTTGCCAAACCTTCTCCCTCGGCATTGTCGTATGCCGTCTTGCCTGCGGTTGTCAGTCCTCCGACGTAGCCTGCACGGTCACGATATGGTTGCAGCATCTCCTCGCTCAGTCCGAACGTCCACTCAGTAGGCGTCGTGCTCAGGGTCATGGCACCTGTGCTGGTGTTATTGTTAATGTAGTACTGTAATCCACTTCCGACCTTGTTTACTACAGGATGAACATTAAAGTATCCAGGTGTGGTTGAGTTTGTTGCAAGCAGTTCATATACCGAATTTGCAGGATTATAGAGAGGATCCTTTACATCCTGTGTCATTACTATAGGTCCTGCAGATATGTCAGAGGTGCACATCACACTATCATTTCCTAAATTTTTGTAAATGTAGCGGTTGTACATTTTAAATCCATAAGGGTCGCCCACAGGAGCCCATAGGAAGTCATTTGTGTATTGTATGTTGGATGTCCTCTCTGTCTTGAGTCCAACCGTAGAGGTGTAGTGTGCCCTGTATGGTGAAGCACCGTTTGTCTCAAATGTGTACCATTTGTTTTGATTTACATTTGTCACAAAGTCATCACCAGAGTTGGTTAACAGACCGCCCATGAAGTTATAGACGATATTCACTAA
>JAGCPC010000064.1 GCA_017642485.1 Prevotella sp.
CAACCAAGTGGGCAGCGCAGATAGTTGGCAAGACCCTTTCCGCAATGGACTTGACAAACACCGTCATAGTCTGCATCCCCGCCAGTTGTGAGCAGACCAACAAACGCAGGTATAAGCGTTTTTCTGCCAGTGTTTGCGCCAAGTGCAATGCAATCAACGGCTTTGAGCATATCCAAGTTATCGGCAAGCGTGAGAAAGTGCATATCAGCAAGAAGCACGGACAACAGAGCAACGTGCAGATAGACACCGACTATTTCAATGGCAAACGTGTGTTGCTGATAGATGACATTTGCACCACTTGTGCCACCGCCAACGCTTTTATCGAGCAGATGCAGGCAGCAGGTGCAGACGTGAGAATGACCCTCTTTCTCGCCAAGACAAAGACATTTCGTAGAACATCAAATTATCAATATAACTGAATTATGAGCACAGCAGCAACAATGAGACTCCCCATTAGCAGATGGAGCATTGAGGACAGACCCACCGAGAAACTACAGCGTTTAGGCACTGACAGCCTTACGGACGCAGAGTTATTAGCCATCCTTATCGGAAGCGGAACGCAGCAGTATAGCGCAGTGGATATTGCCAAACACGTTATGGGCAAGTTCAACAACAACCTCAACACACTGGGCAAGGCACGTTTCGACGAATTGGAGAACATTGAAGGTGTAGGCATTCAGACCGCATGCAAGATTATGGCAGCAGTTGAGTTAGGCAAGCGCAGACAGAAAGAGACACCCGAACTCCGCCCCGACATGGGTACAGCCACCCGTATCTATCACTATATGCTACCCCAAATGATGGATTTGGAGGTAGAGCAATTCCACATCCTACTGATGAACAACAACTACAAACTTATTAAGTCCGTGAAAATCAGCCAAGGAGGAATCACCGAGACAAGTGTAGATGTTCGTATCATCATGCGTGAAGCCGTACTAAGTAACGCAACCATCCTTGCAGCCGTTCACAACCACCCAAGCGGAAGTCTGACACCGAGCAGATATGACGATGAACTGACGAAGAGTATCAAGTGTGCATGTGAAGTAATGCGTATTCACTTCTCTGACCATGTTATCGTTACGGACGGAGCATATTATTCCTACCACGAGCAGGGTAAAATCTAATTATTCATCTAAATACTTATCAATATGGACGCAACAAGAGCATTTAAGGAGACCATCCAAGCATACCTTATGGAAATGGCAACCTATGACACCAACTTTGCAGAAAGGTTTGCAGACCCGAAGAAAAGCATCAACGACTGCGTGACCTACATTCTCAACCAAGTGCAGGAAAGCGGATGCAACGGATTTGAGGATGACGAGATTTACGGAATGGTAGTTCATTACTACCAAGAAGAGGACATCGAAGTCGGCAAGTCTGTGGACTATCTGCAAGTGACGGTTAATCATGTGGTAGAACTGACAGACGAAGAAAAGGCAGAGGCAAGACGCGAGGCAATGGCGCAGTATCAAAGGGACTGCTACAACCGCATTGCCAACCGCAAGAAGCCGACCGCCAAGAAAGAACAGACCGCACAAGTACAACCAATGCTATTCAATTTCTGACTATGAGACCCAAGAACGACTTTCAGCGCCAAGTTGTGGCAGCAATGAGGAAACTGCGCCCTGCCACCAAGAGACAGATGCAATGGGGCTACGACCATTCCGTGTACTTCTATGCCTACCGGCTGAAAAGCGGAAAGACCACCTGCATGGAGTGCGGACACACTTTCGTCACTGAGGAAGGAACGGAAGAAACCGTCTGCCCTCACTGCGGAAAGCACCTTACCATCGAGGAAACGAAAAAGGAGAAACTTTCGCAAATGGGCTATTTCAGCATCATCACCACGGCTGACGGATTGCAGGTACTCCGCTATTTCTTCATCCGCACCCACCAAAGGAAAGGCGAGAAGACAGCCTACACTTGCACAGAGGTCATGCAGAGGTGGATAGACAAGGACGGAAACACCTGCACCACGTCAAGGCTCCGCGCACCCTATACCTACTGCATAGATAACTGGCTCTGTGGTTCAAGCCTTGAAATCCGCACCCACTCAACGGCATTCCCCATCGTGGACGGATGCAGTGTCTATCCTCAGTATGACACCATCCCCGAATTGAAACGCAACGGCTTTGACGGGAATTTCCACAGCACCCTGCCGTCTGCCCTCTTCGAGTCCCTGCTGACAAATGCCAAGACTGAGACACTTGTAAAGGCTGGCTATCACAAACTTGCCCGAAAGTTCATCTACGACCGATATAGGGACATTGACCTCTATTGGGCATCCGTGAAAGTCTGCATCCGTAACCATTATGCCATCAATGACGCATCCGTTTGGTGTGACTATATAGACGCACTTCGCTATTTCGGCAAAGACTTGCATAATGCCAAGTATGTATGCCCGACAGACCTCAAAGCAGAGCACGACCGATGGATGGAGAAGAAGGAGAGGAAGGAAACCGAGCAGAGTATCAAAGACAAGATAGAACAATTCCAAAAAGATGAAGAGAAGTTCCGCAAACTTAAATCCCGCTACTTCGGAATACACTTCACAGATGGCTTAATCCGTGTCCATGTTCTTGAAAGTGTTGAGGAATACTTGCAGGAGGGCGAACATATGCACCACTGCGTTTACAGCAATAAATACTATCTGAAAAAGAACTCTCTTATCCTATCCGCTACCATTGACGGCAAACGAGTAGAGACGATTGAGGTATCGCTAAAGACAATGAAGGTACTGCAATGCTATGGGGCATGCAACGAGTTTACGGAACACCATG
>JAGCPC010000065.1 GCA_017642485.1 Prevotella sp.
TCGGTGAGCACCTTGAAGATGAGTTCGACACCTACGGTATGCTCTGGTATGTCCTGCTCGATGGTCTTCTTCTCGCCATTAGCGGCATTAAACTTAATGAAGGCGCCAGGCAGACCTATCTTCTCGATACCACCCTTTGCTATCACTTCCTTTGTATCGCTCTCGATGAGCTGATACTTTATAGATGATGAACCACAGTTCAATACAAGAATCTTCATTTTTCTTCCTTTCTTATATATATAAATAAGGTGTAATTACTTCTTAGCGTCCATAGCCTGGCAAGCGGTGATAGCCACGAGGTTGACGATATCCTCTACTGAACAGCCACGGCTGAGGTCGTTGACAGGACGTGCTATACCCTGAAGGATAGGACCGAGAGCCACAGCACCAGCGAGACGCTGTACGAGCTTATAGCCTATGTTGCCCACCTCGAGGTTAGGGAATACGAGTACGTTAGCCTTGCCAGCGATGTCAGAACCAGGAGCCTTCTTAGAACCTACAGAAGGAACGAGAGCAGCATCAGCCTGCAGTTCGCCGTCAACCTTGAGTGATGGGTCGAGAGCCTTAGCCACCTTGGTAGCCTCAACGACCTTGTCAACTACCTCGTGAGAAGCAGAACCCTTGGTAGAGAATGAACACATAGCCACACGTGGCTCAGCGAAACCTGCTACGCTCTTAGCTGTCTGTGCAGCACAAACGGCGATCTGGCCGAGCTGGTTAGCATCAGGCATAGGAGTAACGGCAACGTCAGCGAATACGAGCACGCCATTCTCGCCATACTCTGGTTTGTCAGTTATCATCAGCATAGCACCTGATACGCATGATATGCCAGGAGCGGTCTTGATAATCTGCAGGGCAGGACGCAGAGTGTCGCCAGTGGTAGAGAGAGCGCCGGAGATCTGGCCGTCAGCACCCTCTGTCTTGATAATCATACATCCGAGGTAGAGAGGATTCTTCACGAGCTGGCGAGCCTGCTCGATGGTCATACCCTTCTTCTCACGCAGTTTCTGCAGGAGCTGTGCCAGTTCCTCAGAACGCTCATAGTTTTCTGGGTCGATGAGGGTAGCCTTATCGAGGTGTGTGAGGTTGTGCTGCTTAGCGAGTGCAGCCACCTTCTCTGGGTTGCCGATAAGGATAAGGTCTGCTATATCCTGCTCCAGCACTTTGTCTGCTGCGATAAGTGTACGCTCCTCCTCTGCTTCAGGGAGTACGATGCGCTGCTTGTTGGCCTTAGCACGCGCTACAATCTGATCAATTAAACTCATAGTAATTCTTTTTTTTGTATTATTAGTAATATATGTTTTTGTATCTTTTCGCTTATAATTCGTCTGTCAGTATAGCCTCCAGATTCTCAGCCGATAGGCGCAGGCGGAACTGTCCCCGCACTGCAGCCGAGATGCGCCCTGTCTCCTCCGATACCACTATCGCTATGGCATCAGACTGTTGTGATATACCCATTGCGGCACGGTGACGCAGACCGAGTTCGCGAGGTATGTTGAGGTCGTGGCTCACTGGCAGTATGCATCCAGCTGCCTTGACACGCATCTTGGATATTATCATCGCACCATCGTGAAGCGGCGAGTTCTTGAAGAATATATTTTCTATCAATCGCTGATTGATTCTTGCATCAACGACATCACCCGTCTCGACGATATCGTTCAGCGGGGTAGCACGCTCTATGACTATCAGGGCACCGCACTTCTGTCGCGCCATACTCATACATGCCATCACGATAGGCATTATAGCCTCACGGTCCACGCTCCCTTTGTCCGACCTTCTATCCTTCACAAACCATTTCAGGAAAGCTGACAACTTGCTGTGACCTCCTATGGAGTAGAGAAACTTACGTATCTCATCCTGAAAGAGCACGATGATGGCTATGGCACCCACTCCCACCAACTGATTGAAGATAGCTCCGAGCAGTCGCATCTCAAACACCTGCGATACCAAGAGCCACAGCACTACGAAGGACAGTACGCCGACAAACACGTTGAGTGTTCTCGATTCCTTCATGAACCGATACGTATAGTAGAGCAAGAGTGCCACCAGCACTATATCTACCACGTCCTTTATGCCAAAAGAGAAGAACAAGTTTTTTGGTTTAACGTTTAACGTTTAATGTTTAACGTTTATGGCCTCATACATTTTTATGGTATCGGCAGCCGCCTTGACATCGTGCACCCTGAGGACTGTCGCTCCCCTTTCGAGTGCCATGAGGTTGACAAGCATCGTACCCTGCAGGGCTTCAGCGTCCTGCGGTGTGCATCCGAGCAACCGCCATATCATCCGCTTACGGCTCACGCCCACCAGTAGGGGCAACTCAGGAAACTCATCCCTTATCCTGCCCATGTCGCGCAGCACAGCATAGTTGCCATCTATGATATCCTTGCCGAAACCGAAGCCTGGGTCGAGCATCACCTCTTTCACACCAAGACTTTTAAGCATCGCCACCTCACTTCTGAAGTTTGCTATCATGCCCTCAACAGTTGGCTGCACCGACATCAGCACATAGCCGACACCCAGTCGTGCCACCTCGCTGTACATCTCAGGACAACCCTCAGTGACATCATTGATAATCTGTACGCCATACTCTTCCACTGCCATGCGTGCCACAGAGGGACGAAACGTATCGACACTTATCGTCACCCCGTCATGTCCGCGCCTGATGACCTCCAGAGCAGTGCGTAGGCGACGCATCTCCTCCTCCTCACTGACCTCCGTAGCGCCAGGACGAGTAGAGAAGGCACCCACATCGATGATCGAGCCGCCCTCACTGACTATCTCGTCAGCCCTCGCTGCGATATCATCAGCCGTCTGCTTCCGGCTTCCTTCATAGAAAGAGTCCGGAGTGCAGTTGAGTATGCCCATTATCACCTTTTCCATGTCGCAAGCCACTTCCGCGGGACACGCTTTTCACAGTTTCATGCTACAAAATTAACAATATTTTCGCATACGCGCAAACATTTTTTATGAAAAGTGACATTTCTTTTGTCGTTTGAAAATAAATCCTTAACTTTGCAGGCAAAAATATAATCACTACGAACGAAAATATGAAGACCTTTTTTAATGCAAAAGACCTTGGCGACATCAAAGGAGCGCTCGCTGAGGCACAGTTGGTGAAGAAAGACCGCTACGCCTTTCAGCATCTGGGTAAGAACAAGACCCTGCTGATGGTATTTTTCAATAACTCGCTGCGCACCCGTCTGTCAACCCAGAAGGCTGCGATGAACCTGGGCATGAACGTGATAGTACTCGACGTGAACGCTGGTGCATGGAAACTGGAGACGGAGCGTGGAGTGATAATGGATGGCGACAAGTCAGAACACCTGCTGGAGGCTATCCCCGTGATGGGATGCTACTGCGACCTTATCGGCATACGTTCGTTTGCCGGACTGACCGACAGAGACTACGACTACGCCGAGACGATAGTAAACCAGTTTGTGAAATACTCCGGTCGCCCCGTATTTGCTATGGAGACAGCGACTGTACACCCCTTGCAGGCTTTTGCCGACCTCATCACCATCGAGGAGCACAAGACAAAGGAGCGCGTGAAGGCTGTGCTCACATGGGCTCCCCACTGCAGGGCTTTGCCACAGGCTGTACCTGATTCCTTCGCTGAGTGGATGCTTGCTGCACCTGATGTTGACCTTGTCATCACTCACCCTGAGGGCTACGAACTCGACCCACAATTCACGAATGGAGCCACGATAGAGTATGACCAGAAGAAAGCATTTGAGGGGGCTGACTTCATCTATGCAAAGAACTGGTCATGTCCTGGTGTGACACGTCCACAGGACTATGGCAAGATACTCCACGACTACAAACAGATGGCACACTGGACGGTGGATGCCGAGCACATGTCATGGACTGACAACGGCAAGTTCCTGCACTGTCTGCCAGTACGACGTGGCCTCATCGTCACCGATGATGTCATAGAGAGCAAGAACAGTCTTGTAATCCCCGAGGCAGCCAACCGCGAGATAAGTGCCGAGGTGGTCATCAAGAGGATGCTGGAGGCGCTTTAGCAGTTCACAATTCACAGTTCACAGTTCATAGTTTACTGTTAAGAGTTTACTGTTAAGAGAGAATCTGTTCCTTGTTCCAATTGACAAGGAACAGTTTTTTTGTTGCTCGTGTCATAGCGGTATATAGCCAGTGTATGTAGTCGGGGGTAAGCATGTCGTCAGTCATATAACCCTGATCCACATACACATGCGCCCACTGTCCACCCTGCGCCTTGTGACACGTCACCGCATAGGCAAACTTTATCTGCAGAGCATTATAGTATATATCCTTTTTCAAGGCCTTCAGGCGGTCTGCCTTACGTGGTATGTCCATATAGTCCTCCATCACGCTGTCATATAGCTGCTTCTGCTGAGCAGCGGTAAGAGCTGGGGCATCACCCTGCAAGGTATCGAGGATGGACGTCATCTCGAGTTCGGCATCATCATAGTCAGGGAAGGCAAGGGTAAGATCGGCAAAGGTAAAACCGTATAACGAACGCACATTGCGCACTCTCCTCACCACCGCCATATCACCATTGGCGATAAAGGGCATTTTGTTATCGTTATGGTTATGGTTATCGTTTTCGTCATCAAAATAGTGATTCTTCACCACCATGATGCGATCGCCTGATGACAGTTCGCCTTCCTGGTCCACCACACGAGCCCTGATACCATTATTGTATATGGTGGCAGCCTTGTTGCTGCGCGTAATCACTATGGTATCATCCTGCCCCACCCTATGGTAGCTGTCCTCCAGACTCTCTATGAGTTCGGTGCCAGACAGTGCTACGATATCAGCAAATCCCTGAAACCTCAGTTTCGGCAACTGTGTCACGTCATCATGAGTGATGAGCGAACGTATCATGGTAGCATTCCATAGTATGCCCGACTCCTGTTGCTGGCGCATCACCTCGCTGAGGTCGCACTCATATACCGATAGCCCGTAACATTCCATTATGCCTCGCTGTAAGGCTGGTGCTTCCTCTTCGCCCACTGGCGGTAGCTGTGCCGTGTCGCCTATAAGCATCATACGGCAGTTGCGTCCGGAATAGACGTAGGTCACGAGGTCATCTATCACTCCCCCGCCATTACCATGAAACATGGGCATACCATCAGTCTGCAACTGCGGTTGGGTACTTATCATCGATGCCTCATCGACTATAAAGAGCGTATCGGTATGCAGGTTTATATCAAGGTTAAAATCACTGCTACCCGTCTTCTGACGGTATATCTTGCGATGTATGGTGCTGGCGGGACGCTGGCAGTTGAGTGACAGCACCTTAGCTGCCCTTCCCGTGGGGGCAAGCAGCACCACTTTCTGTCGCAGGTCGAGCAGGGTCTGTACCATAGCCGCCACGAGCGAGGTCTTTCCCGTGCCTGCCGAGCCACGCAGTATCATGGATGGCATACCGCTACGACACGCCAGAAAACGCATAAACACATCAATAGCGTGATCCTGGTCTATGGAAGGCTCATGACCGAAATGTCCGAGTATGTCATTTTTAAATTCGGAGAATGTCACTTTACAACTTATAAAAGGTCTTTTACAAAAATTTAGAGGTCCTTATTTCTTTGTTCTCATTTATTTTTTGTACTTTTGCATGCAAAAGTACAAAAAACTTTTGAACTCTTAAACATTTGACGCGTTATTTTATGAACTCCACCATAATACGAGTAGGACAGGGCACGCTGGGATTTATGCATTCCGAAGGTGGCACACCTACATATCATCCTTATCCCGTCAAGAGCGGCATGTCGATAGCAGCCAACCTACGCACCGCCTTCAAGGAGGAGACATTCCTCGTGGGTGGTGGCAGTAAAGCTGTGCTGCTCGTCTCATCACCCACGCTGCTCATCCCCACCAGCGAGTTTGCCTCCTACGACAATTTCGATGCCGATGAGGTGTATGGCAACGTCATCACTGGGCATAAGGGTGAGAAAAAGATTATCACTGACATCAGCGAACTGAATGCCACAGCCGTCTTTCCCGTCAACAACGACCTGCACATGGTTGTCAGCGACCATTTCCCTATCGTAGATACTCGCAACGTGATGGCTGGCGTATGGCGCTACCTATATGATAATTACTATGAGAGTGGCAAGCAGCGCCGTCTCTTCGCCTATTTTCACGATAAGGTGGTGGATATCTGCGCCTTCGGACAGCATCGCATCCACTTCGCCAACTCTTTCCCTGCCACGCATGCACATGATGCTCTGTACTATACCCTCTTCATCTGGAAGCAGTTGGGTATGAGTCAGACCAACGACGAACTGTACATAGCAGGCGATATGCCACACGGCGACTGGCTGCTGAAACGTTACAGGAGCTATCTCAGTCACGTCACCACTATCGACCACAACGACAACATACCTTTTGACATCACGATATGCGAATAGTTACCGGACTATATAAAGGACGTCACTTCGATGTGCCGCGCACCTTCAAGGCACGCCCCACTACCGACTTCGCTAAGGAGAACATCTTCAACGTGATGATGGGCTACATCGACTTTGAGGGCACTGCGGCGCTCGACCTCTTTGCTGGTACGGGTAGTATCTCGCTGGAGTTGCTCAGTCGTGGGTGCAGTGAGGTAGTCAGCGTGGAGATGGATCGCGACCATGCACGTTTCATAGGGCAGTGCATCGACAAAATAGGTGCGCAGGGTCACACCCTCATCAAGGGCGATGTATTCCGTTTCCTCAAGAGTTGCAAGAAGCAGTTTGACTTCATCTTTGCCGACCCGCCCTATGCACTGACCAATATCGACACCATCCCCGACCTCGCACTACCGCTATTGAAAGAAGGTGGCATCCTGGTGCTCGAGCACGGCAAGCAGAACGATTTCTCACAGCATCCCCGTTTCATAGAGCATCGCTGCTATGGCTCAGTAAACTTCAGCCTGTTTAAATAATTACAATTGAGGCACTCACTATTGTCTTTAACTCCTTCTAACTCCTCTAACTCCTTTAACTCCTAAAAAAAAGTGATCGACCGCCCCACCATAGAACGCATCAAGGAGAGAGCCGACATCGTCGATGTCGTCTCAGAGTTTGTGTCACTTAAGAAAGTAGGCGTAAACTACCGCGGTCTGTGCCCTTTCCATAATGACCATACCCCCTCGTTCTACGTCTCACCAGCGAGACGTACCTGCCACTGCTTCGTGTGTGGCGAGGGGGGCGACAGCGTGGGTTTCATCATGAAGCATGAGCAGATGACCTACCCTGACGCCCTGCGTTGGTTGGCACGTCGCTACAATATCACCATACAGGAGAGAGAACTTACCGAGGAACAGAAGAAAGAGCAGAATGACCGCGAAGCCATGTATATCGTCAATGAGTGGGCGGCAAACTATTTCAAGGACATCCTGCACAACGATATCGATGGCCGAGCCATCGGCATGCAGTATTTCCGCCAGCGCGGAGTACGTGACGACATCATCGAGAAGTTCCAGCTGGGCTTCTGCCTGAGCGACCGCCATGCCATGTCTGATGCCGCTCTGAAGAAAGGCTATCAGAAGGAGTATCTCATCAAGACGGGTCTGGCTTATGAGAGCGAGAAGAACGGCAGTCTCGTGGACCGTTTCTCTGGCAGGGTGATGTTTCCCTGGATAGGCGTCAGCGGCAAGGTGACAGCATTCGGCGGCCGAGTGCTCGACAGTCGCACCAAGGGTGTCAGCCAGAAGTATGTCAACTCGCCCGATTCCGACATCTATCACAAGGACCATGAGTTGTATGGCTTGTTCCAGGCCAAGAAGGCTATCGCCAAAGCCGACCTCGTATATATGGTGGAGGGCTACACCGACGTCATCTCCATGCACCAGTGTGGCATAGAGAATGTGGTGGCCAACTCAGGCACAGCACTCTCCGAGCACCAGATACACCTGCTTCACCGCTTCACCCACAATATCGTGTTGCTCTACGATGGCGATGCAGCGGGCATCAAGGCAGCATTGCGTGGTACCGACATGTTGCTTCGTGAGGGTATGAACGTCAAGGTCATGCTCCTGCCCGATGGTGACGACCCCGACTCCTTCGCAAGCAAACACACGGCTGAGGAGTTTCGCACATATATCAAGGAGCACCAGACCGACTTCATCGAGTTTAAGACCAAGGTGCTGCTGCAGGGTGTCACCGACCCCCGCGAACGTTCGGAGGCCATATCGAGCATCATACAGAGTATCAGCGTCATCGGCGACCCTATCGTAAGGGCCACATACATACAGGACTGCTCTGCCCGACTGGGATACAGCGAACAGACGCTCACTGCCAAGATGAACGATAACATACGCAATTATCGTGAGGAGCAACGCAAGGCAGAGCGAAGAAAGGCCTCTTCCCTTCCCCCTACGGAAGGAGAGGGAGAGCCAGACTCTTCTGAAGACAACCCTCAAACCTCAAACCTCAATCCTCAAACCTCAAACCTCAATCCTCAAACCTCAAACCTCAAACCTCAAACCTCAAACCTCAACCCCTCCACCCTGTCCTCCCTCATAATAAAAGAGGTGATACGTCATGGTAGCATGATTATCTACGACAATGTCGAGACTGGCGAAGGTACCACGGTATCGCTCACCCTGGCCGAGTTTGTGGATTATGACCTCAAGACTGATGGGCTTCAGTTTGCCGAACCCCTCTACAACCAGATCCTCGCCGAGGCAGTGGAGCACTCCAAGCAGGAGGGATTTGACAGCGAGCGTTACTTCACTCTCCACCACGACTACGACATCTCCCAGATAGCCATCACGCTGTGCTCCGACAATGTCATCCTCTCTAAGAGTTTGCAGATGGAGGCCACGCCATACACCGTGTGCGAACATATCAACCACCTCCTGCTCGACTTCCGCAACGAGTATATCATGCAACGTATCAACACCCTGACGGCCGAAATAAAACTCGCCACCGATGATGCCGACCGTCAGATGGCCCTTCTGGCAGAGCTGCAGCAAGCCCAGAAACTACGCTCCCTCATCGCCAAGAAGATAGGTGGCAGCGTCATTTCACGCAAGGTATAGGGGTTTCCCCTCTCACACATAGGGATTTTTCCCTCTCAAAACACTAATAACGTAAGTATCTTTGCACCAGCAAAACCAATAAAACAACTACGCATTATGAAAAAGATTATCATAACAATGGTTACCCTGCTCATCACAGCAGTTGGTGCAAAGGCAATGAGTTACGAACAGGCACGCGAGCAGGCTCTCTTCCTCACCGACAAGATGGCTTACGAGCTCAATCTGTCACAGGAACAGTATGAGGCAGCCTACGAGATCAACCTCGACTACCTCATGAGTGTCAATACCGTTGATGACCTCTACTCCGTATATTGGCGTCAGCGTAATTACGACATGCAGGCCATCTTCTACGACTGGCAGTGGACAGCCTTCTGCGCGGCATCATACTTCTACCGTCCGCTCTACTGGGATGCTGGCGTGTGGCACTTCAGCATATATGCTCACTACCCACATCGCGACATATTCTACTTCTCACGTCCCGTAGTATGGGCATCATACCGTGGCGGACACAGCTGGCGCTACAACGGCGGACGCTCTTGGTGGGCTGACCGCGGACCATCACTGCGCCCCGTCACTCATCATGGCATGCGCCATCATGCTCCACACCACGTAGGTGGCACACATCATGGAGCACCACATCATACCGCTCCAGCACCACGTCACGACTCCCACTCACGCGGTGGCAACTTCGGACGCAATGCCTCACCTCGCTATGGTGGACACCACACAGGCAGTTATGGCACCAATACCCCCAACTCCAGCATGCGCACTCGTGAGAGCAGCACACGCACCACAGTAGGCGAGCGTCCCACTGCACCCAGCAGCGGAAACTCACCCAGCGGCAGCTCCTTCGGACGTAATCATGGAGGCCATACTGGTGGCAGCAGCAGCGTAGGCTCACGCAGCAGTTTCGGAGGACACAGCAGTATGGGTTCATCCCACATGGGAGGAGGCGCACGCGGCTCTTCCAGCATGGGTGGTGGCAGCCACAGCGGAGGACATAGCGGTGGACACGGCGGCGGCGGACACAGCGGAGGAGCACGTGGTGGCAGACGGTAGTCTATTCACAATTCACAGTGCATAGTTCACAGTGCACAGTTTATCACTTACACTTATATGAAAATACTGACATACAGCATCTTTCGCGCTCTCTGTGCCATAGCAGTGGGCGCATTGCTCGTGAAGTTCCGCGAGCAGATGGTAGAGTGGATGACCATCGCCATCGGAGTACTATTCTTCATCTCGGGAGCCATCGCCATGATAGCCTCCATGAGCAAGAAGAAAGTGAGTCCTAACCTTAACGATAACCCTAACCTTAACGATAGCGAGGTTGTTCCCGTTAACGTTGACGTTGAAAAAGAAACCTCAAACCTAAAATCTCCAACCTCAACCCGTAACGGCTGGGGATGGGGCGCCTTCGTCGGCATGGGCTGTATGATACTCGGACTGATCCTGGCACTCATGCCCAGGACCTTTGTCGATTTTCTCGTATATATCATTTCAGCATTCCTTATCATAGGTGCCATACAACAGTTTGCTACCCTCGCAGTAGCACGCCGCAACGGCGCCGTAGGGTTCTTCTACTGGGTTATGCCCACCATATTATTCATCCTGGGATGCATCGCCCTCTTCAAACCCACCGTCTTTGCCTCTGCCCCACTCTTCTTCATCGGATGGTTCCTCATCATCTACGGCATAGTGGAGTGCGTCAATGCCCTCAAGGCGCGTAGCAACCGCAAGCAGGCAGAGAAATTTTACAACCTCAACCAAAAACCCGACTTCTCTGATGCCGAGGTCATTGAGGCAGAAGAACTTCCCTAACCCTTGAACTATTAAACTATTAAACTTTTAAACTTTTAAACTTTTAAACTCTTGAACTTTTAAACTCTTGAACTTTTAAACTTTTGAACTTTTAAACTATCAACTATACATGACTTCCCTCAACGACATCACGGTAAAAGACCGCAAAGGCAACGCCGTACCGCTCAATCTTTACGCTAACGAAGTAGTGCTCATCGTCAACACAGCGACGCAGAGCCCGTTAACCCCACAGTACAAAGACCTACAGGCTCTCTACGAGAAATACCACTCACAGGGCTTCGAGGTGCTCGACTTCCCCAGCAACCAACCCACCAAGTCGTGCCCAGGCACCGATGAGATGGTACACCAGTTCTGCAAAGACAACTACGATACCTCCTTCCCACGCTTCAAGAAGGCGAAGGTCAGCGGCGATGATGCCGACCCTCTCTTCCGCTACCTCGTAGAAAAGACAGGCGGCGAGCCCATCACCGACGACTTCACCAAGTTTCTCGTCAACAAGATCGGCAAGGTCGTAGCACGCTTCGATGCCACCACCTCCTTCGCCACAATCGAACGCAAAATAGAGGAAATACTTTAAACAGTTCACAATTCACAGTTCACGATTCACAGTTAGTTCGCTAACCCACTTGACACGAATTTTCTTTAACATTAATTTTTAATTAGTATAATTCGTTTCAACCTTTCAATCTTCAAATTTCAATTTAAAACAATGAAGTGCTTAATCATCGGCAGCGGCCCTGCAGGCTATACAGCTGCCATATACGCAGGCAGGGCAAACCTGTCACCAGTAGAGTATTGCGGTCCCCAGACAGGCGGACAGCTCACCCAGACCACCATAGTAGAAAACTTCCCAGGCTATCCCGATGGCGTCGATGCCAATCAGATGATGATGGAGCTACGCCAGCAGGCCGAACGCTTCGGAGCCGACATTCGCGATGGCGAAATCGTCGAGGCCGACTTCTCACAGCGCCCTTACACCTTCAAGACCGATAGCGGCGACACCCTGCAGGCCGACAGCGTCATCATAGCCACAGGAGCCAAGGCGAAATACCTCGGACTGCCCGATGAAGAGAAGTACAACGGCATGGGCGTCAGCGCCTGCGCCACCTGCGACGGCTTCTTCTATCGCAAGAAGGTCACTGCCGTAGTAGGCGGAGGCGACACAGCCTGCGAAGATGCCCTCTACCTCTCCCACCTCTGCCAGAAGGTATATCTCGTAGTGCGCAAACCCTACCTCCGCGCCTCCGAGATCATGCAGCAGCGCGTCAAGGAAGCAGCAAACATAGAGATACTCTTCGAGCACAATGCCACAGGCCTCTACGGCGAGAACGGCGTGGAGGGCATGCACCTCGTAAAGCGCAAGGGCGAAGCCGACGAAGAGCACTATGATGTCGCCATCGACGGATTCTTCCTCGCCATAGGCCACAAGCCTGTCACCGACATCTTCCAGGGTAAGATACTCCTCGATGAAATGGGCTATATCAAGACCCTCGGCACCACACAACAGGTATGCGATACTGACGGCAATCCCCTCCCTGGTGTCTTCGCCGCAGGCGACGTCTGCGACCCCACCTATCGCCAGGCCATCGTAGCAGCAGGCACAGGCTGCAAAGCCGCCCTTGATGCCGAACGCTTCCTAAATGCATAAAAAAATTTGCGCGGTTCAATTATTTTTTGTAATTTTGCACCCGCAAAAGCCCAGATGGCGGAATTGGTAGACGCGTTGGTCTCAAACACCAATACTTCCGGGTGTACGGGTTCGAGTCCCGTTCTGGGCACAGTATATTCATGTCTGGGCACAATAAAGGCAGCTTGTCAGCTGCCTTTATTCGTTTTTTCACATTACTCTCACCCAAGGAATCTTTTAGTCGCACGCAATGCTTGGTAAAAGCGTAGCAACTACCATCGTACTACTCATAGTGCCTGATTCTTACTTCTACACCATCTTCCTTCAGCAAATCAGGAATACCACTCACATCAGTCTGTCCGTAGTGATAGGGGAACAACACCTTTGGTTTCACAATTTTTGCAGCCCTTACAAGTTGTTCTGGTGTCATCGTGAATGGCTGATTGCATGGTAGGAAAGCGATGTCGATGTCTTTGACAGCAGACATTTCTGGGATATCCTCAGTATCTCCTGCAATATATATCCTCAGTCCGTCAATGGTAAAGATAAAGCCGTTATCCCTCCCTTTAGGATGGAATCGCTTGTTAGCCTCAGTGGTATTGTAGGCTGGTACTGCATCAACGATAAAGTCATCAGCTATCCGAATGCTTTCTCCATTCGCCATTATAGTACCATAGCCCAACATATCTCCGCATCGTTTGTTTGTTACGAGCAAGGTATTCTCCCCAGAAAGTTGCCTGATGGCTTCCCTGTCAAAGTGATCCTGGTGTTCATGAGTTACAAAGATATAGTCGGCTTTGGGCATTGTGGAGAAGTCAATAATCCTCTCACGCAGTTTCAGCACTGGGTCTATCTCTATCTCCTTGCCATCATATTCAATCCTGATACTTGAGTGCATTAGAGCGTGAAACTTGACGGCCTTCCCGCTCTTAGTCTTAAAAACATCGACCTCATATTTGTCAGCAGTCTCATTATTAAGTTGGCAACAAGCAGTCGTCAATCCAAATGTTGCCAATAAGCATGTCAATAACTTCTTCATAAAAATGTAAACAATTTATTTGCAAAATTACGAAAAATTGAGAAAAATCCCACATTTTGCGAGTGAATGATTGTTATTTCGGCATTATTATCATGAAAAATGAGTAATTTTGTACCACGTTTATGAGGTATCTTACACAACATTAATAAAAAAACAGAATTATGCCATACATCAGAGTTAAGGCTTATCCAAAGGATGAAGCAACAAAAAAGAAAGTAGTAGAGGCTATCAACAAAGCCTTCGTCGATAACTGGGGATGTGCTCCTGAAGCCATCAGCATCTCTATTGAGGAGATAGCCCCAGAGGATTGGGTGGAGA
>JAGCPC010000009.1 GCA_017642485.1 Prevotella sp.
AATCCATTAATTCTTTTCTATAAGACTTTGGTCGTCAAAGTCGTCAAAGTCGTCAAAGTCGTCAACGAGTTTTTGACAGTTGACAGTTAACAGTTTTGCAGTTGGTAGTTAAACCTCAATTCGTCAATTTATCCATCCTCAAAAAGAAGAGAGAAACCATTAAAGGAAGAGAGATATTTATATTATATAATAACCTATACGTGCACGTGCGTGAGGGTTGTGACGACTTTGACGACTTTGACGACTTTGACGACCACCTCAAATGTTAAAAACGGAGATGCATTTTTGGGCAAAATTGAAGTTTTTGAATCAAAAATCAACAAAATCAAAAAAAATCATTTACACCCTTGTAACGTGTTGTAATGCAATTAGTTACACGTTAAAATTTTTTACATTTAGTAGTGTGTATATTTTGCACTGTCAAAGCATAGAGTTTGCACTGCTAAAGCATAGGGTTTGCAAGGGAAAAGCATAGGGTTTGCAACCCTAACTCTATGCCTCTCCAAAACGCTCCGAAAGGAAAGGTTAAAAACAGAGAAAAACTTGCATATTTTAAGTTAATGTAGTAACTTTGCATCAACTTCCTGAGGGAATGACGTTAACCATAACGTTAACCTTAACAGGAACGGGGGACTGAACTTCAAAGGCCACGAAAGGATGTCCCAGAGCGCTCAAAACAAACAACATTATTAACTAACAACTAACAGTTCACAATTCACAATTATCGTAGCGAAGCGTATCGTAGGGGCATCGCCCCGTATCGTAGCAATCTCTGATTGCGTATCGTAGCAACGAAGTTGCGTTTCGTACGATTAAAACAAAGTTTTAAAAGTTCAAAGTTATGGCAGTACTTATCAATGTCCGTCAGGACAATCGCAAGAACTCAAACAAACTCTTCTACGGAAAGGTAATTCATCCCTCAACCGTTGACCTCAACGGAATTGCCGAGCAGATTACCAATTTGTGTACCGTTACAAAGGCAGATGTGCAGGTGGTGCTCACTGAGTTAATTGAGGTTATGAACTATGAGTTGGCTAACTCAAACAAAATCCTGCTCGACAACTTCGGATACTTCTCTGTAGGCATCAAGTCAAGTGGCTCACTCACGAAGGACGAGTGGAACATACCTGAGAACCTCAAGAACTTCCACATCAACTTCCAGTCCACTCGCAACACCACCAACCACAAGGTAACCAACAAAGCCCTCGGCTTCGGATACAAGTACAAGATACTTGACCTCGTGGAGAAGCCTAAGCAGGAGGAGGACGACGGAGAGTAATTTTCAGTTCACAGTTAGGAGTCGCTCTTGTCAGAGCGAGAAATCCTACAAATCGAACCAAATCAAACAAATATAATTTAACGACAACCTGGACAACTTGGACAACTTTTAAGATTTGAAAGATTTGAAAAGATTTGTACGATTTCTGCCCGTAGGGCACTCAAGAACAGAAAGGAGTTTTTTATGACGGAAGAAGCTAAAAAGAACTGGAGCGTTATCATCAACGCTATCCTCACCGCAATCTGCACGATACTGACAACGACAAGTTGCGTATCACATCTGTAAAATAAGGCGATTTCGATTTGTCATAGTTAAGCCGTGTAATCAATGGCATCCTTGTCTTGGGGGTGAGAACTGATTACACGGCTGATTTTTGTATGATTTGTCAACATTGTCAACATTGTCAACATTGTTTATGTATGGTTTGTATGGTTTGTATGGTTTGTATGGTTTGTATGTTTATTCTAAAGTGTTTTCGTCGAACTCACTCCCCTACTTGACGAAGAAGGAGACGAATTCGTTGAACTCGGGTTGCTCATAACGGGTGCTCTCTCCTACCCCAATGGAGATGACATTGTCGGAGGGGAGGTGGTACTGCGTGATGAGCGTGGTGCGGACGGCATCGGCACGCTGCTGTGCTATGTCACCCTGGTGGGCCTTGGGGGTGAGGGACGATACGAAGCCTGCCACGATGATGGTGGACGAGGGGTGATGGGTGGCATACTCGGCGATGAGCTGCAGCTGTGCGAACTGTGACTCGCGGATAGTGACGGAGTCGGGCTCAAAGAGTATGCGCTGGTTTAATGGACTCTGCGCGTGGCAAAGGGTGGTGCTCAGTGTGAGGAGCACGAGGAGAATGAGATGTTTCATTGAGATGATAGATTATAGATAACTCCTTTATTCATACCTTATTGCTTCTATAGGATCCATGCGTGCTGCCTTCTGAGCGGGGAAATAGCCGAAGCCGACGCCGATGATGGTGCAGACGATGAAACTGACGATGATAGACCACATGGGGATGCTGGTGGGCAGAGCGAAGACCATGGTGGCACCCAGTGAGAGGAGTGCTCCGAGGCCTATGCCGAGTATGCCGCCAGTGACGGAGATGATGATGGACTCGATGAGGAACTGATTGGAGATGTCGATGCCACGTGCGCCGACGGACATGCGCAGTCCTATCTCCTTGGTGCGCTCGGTGACGCTGACGAGCATGATATTCATGATGCCGATGCCGGCTACGAGGAGCGAGAAGGCTGCTGCTACGACAAGGATGAGGGTGACGGTGTCCATGGTGGATGACATGGTCTCCATCATCTCCTGCTGGGAGCGGATGGTGAAGTCGTCCTCGGCATCGTCCTTGAGCTTGTGCTGCTGACGTAGTATGGCGGTGAGCTCAGCGATGGCATCGTCGGTCATCTCCTCGGTGAGGGCGGAGCAGTTGATGCTGGAGAGCCACGTCTGGGCACTGACACGCTTCATCACAGTGGTGTAAGGGGTGATGATGAGGTTGTCCTGGTCCATGCCGAAGGAGTTGTAGCCCTTGCTCTTGAGGACTCCTATCACGCGAAAGGGTATGCTCTTGAAGCGTATCATCTTGCCGACGGGATCGACGTGCTCGCCAAAGAGTTCGTCAACGACGGTCTTGCCTATGAGGCACACCTTGGCGGACTTCTTGATATCCTCATCGGTAAACTCGGTGCCGCTGGTGACCTCCCACTGCTTGATGTCGAGGTACTCGGGGCTCTCACCGTAGAGCGTGGTGGAGGTGTTGTTGTTGCCATTGATGACCTGTCCGCTGGCGCTCACCTCGGGCGAGATATAGGAGATGTACTTGGCATCCTTCTTGATGGCCTCAAAGTCCTCGACCTTGAGGGTCTGCATGCTGGAGGGATCCTGACGTACTCCACCCATGCCCTTGTCGGCTCCTGGGCGTATCATGATGATATTGGTACCCATCTGGGATATGTTCTGACGGATACTCTCCTTGGAACCCTGACCTATGGCCATCATGACGATGACGGCTGCGACACCGATGATGATGCCGAGCATGCTCAGGAAGGAGCGAAACTTATTGCTTAGTATAGCCTTGATGGCTACTTTTATAAGATTGATGAAGCTCATTTGTTTCTTAGGAGTTAAAGAAGTTAAAGAAGTTAAAGAAGTTAAAGGAGTTAAAGGAGTTAAAGGAGTTAAAGGAGTTAAAGAAGTTAAAGAAGTTAAAGAAGTTAAAGACAATAGTGAGTGCCTCAACTGTGAAACCTCAAATCTCAAACCTCAAATCTCAAACCTCAAACCTCAAACCTCAAACCTCAAACCTCAAATCTCAAACCTCAAATCTCAAACCTAATCGTCCTGTGGTTTGGGCAAGGCAGCGAGTGCCTCGGCGGCTGAGAGGATATGGGTGTTGATGACATCCTCGCGTATCTTGCCGTCGCGCAGCATGATATTGCGTGAGGAGTACTGTGCTATCTCGGGATTGTGGGTGACGAAGATGATGGTGCGCCCCTGTGCATGGAGCTTCTGGAAGAGCACGAGCATCTCGAAGGAGGTACGTGTGTCGAGGTTGCCGGTAGCCTCATCGGCAAGCACCACGGCGGGGTTGTTGACGAGGGCGCGCGCTATGGCTACTCGCTGCATCTGACCGCCTGACATCTGATTGCTCTTGTGATAGAGGCGGTCGCCGAGACCTACCTCCTGCAGTGCCTGGATGGCTGCCTGGCGACGCTGCTCGGCGCTGTACTCTGAATTGTACATAAGGGGGAGCTCCACATTCTCCACCGAGGTGGTCTTGGCCAGGAGGTTGTAGTTTTGGAATACGAAACCTATCTTGCGATTGCGCAGGCGTGCTCGCTGACTCTTGGACATGGTACGCACGCTGACGCCATCGAGGTAATACTCGCCTGAGGTGGGGGTGTCGAGGCAGCCTAACTGATTGAGCAGCGTGGACTTGCCTGAGCCAGAGGTGCCCATGATGGTGACAAACTCACCCTCGTAGATCTTGAACGATACGCCACGCAGCGCCTTGACGACCTCGGAGCCTACCTTAAACTCGCGGCGCACATCCTGGAGTTCTATTACTACTTTTCTTTCTTCCATAGGGGGTTGTGTTTTGGCGTTTTTTTGCTATGTGCTACCTGGCTGAGGAGGAGCCGCCACTGCCGCTCTTCTTATTAGAACCTGGACGCTTAGGCATGAAGGGGTTGTTGGTGGACTGGCCTGAGGCATCGTCGCCGTCAGCTGATGCGCCTCGCATCTGAAACTCGGTAACGACCTGCTGCCCAGCCTTGATGCCTGACTTCACCTCGGTGGTGATGCCATCGCTGATGCCTATGGTGACGGCGTAGGCCCTGAAGGTGTTGCCATCGAGCACCCACACCTTGTTGGCACCCTGGCAGTCAACTATGGTCTGACCCTTGGTGAGCATCTTCTCGTGGGGGGTAAACTTGAGTGCCTTGGCAGGTACGGCGAGGACATTCTTGACCTCCTTGGTGTAGATGGTGACATTGGCGGTGAGGCCTGGCTTGAGCTTCATATCGGCATTGGGGGCAGAGATGACGACCTGATATGTCACCACATTGGACTCGGTGGTAGCCTCCTGGCGCACCTGTGTGACAGTGCCTGAGAAGGTGTCATCAGGGTAGGCATCGACAGTAAACTTGACGCGCTGTCCCTCCTTGACCTCGCCGATGTCAGCCTCATCGATGTCGGCGATGACCTGCATATTGGTAAGGTCCTGGGCGATGGTGAAGAGCTCTGGGGTGCTGAAGGAGGCTGCTACGGTCTGTCCCTCCTCGACGCTCTTGGACAGCACTATGCCATCAATAGGCGAGGTGATGGTGGCATAGCCGAGGTTGGTCTGTGCCTTATTGACGCTCTCGGACGAGGTGCGCACCTGCTGCTGCGCCTGCTCGTAGGACAGGCGTGCCTGCTCAAAGTCGTTGGCAGAGATGAGTCCCTTGTCGTAGAGGGTCTTGTAACGGGTGTAGTTGGCCTTCTGATAAGACAGGTTACTCTGTGCCGATGAGAGGTTGGCACGGGCGCTGGCAAGCTCGGAGAGGAGATTGGTCTTGTCGAGTTCGGCAATGACCTGTCCCTTCTTGACCACGCTGTTGTAGTCAACATACAGATGGGCCACGATGCCTGACACCTGGGTACCAACGGTAACGCTGGTGACGGGCTCTATGGTGCCTGTGGCGGTGACGCTATTGGTGATGTCGTTGGTCTGCACCTCGGCTGTGCTGTACGACACGCCTGCTGACTTCTTGCCTCCCAGGAGGAGGTACGCTATGATGGCTACTGCTGCTACTGCTGCTATGCCGATGTATATCTTCTTATTTTTCATATAGTTGTTTTTGTTTTTGTTTTTTTCGAAATGTCGTTATTTCGGGATGGCGTTATTTCGGTATGTCGTTATTTTTGATAGAAGTCCAACATCTTGATGTCTAATATCGTCATGTATTTTGACTGCAGTTCGCTCTGCTTGGCAGAGAGCAGGCGCGTCTTGCCCTCTTGGAGCTCGACAATATTCTTCAGTCCGACGGCAAACTGCTCTGAGAGCAGGTCGTAGGAGTCCTGTGCTGCAGTAGTGCTGACCTTTGCTGCCTTGTACTGGTTTTGGTTGCTGTTGGCATCAATCCAGTATTTTTCTATCGTACTGTGGAGCGTCACCTCCTCATTTTGCACGTCGAGGAGTGCAGACTGTCGCTGTATGTTGGCCTTATTGACAGCGGTGCGTGAGGAGCGCTGGTCGAAGATGGGCACGCTGACCGTCACGCCTGCGCCGACGCTGAAGTTGCTCTTCATCTGTTCGCCCCACTTATTTTTATTGAGCGATGCGCTGGAAGTGCCAGCCGAAGCGTTGAGCGATATAGTGGGGTAATATTGACCACGAGCTATCTTCTGCTGCAGTTCGGCACTCTGCACAGCGAGTTGTGCACGCTTTATCTCAGGGCGGTTGGCCTTGGCAGCATCATACACTGACTGCAAAGAGGGGATGGGTTGGAGAGCCATAGCATCGGTGGACTCAGTATCGGCAACATCAAAGTCATCGTCATCGATAATCTCAAGCAGTGCCTTGAGCTGACGCTTGTAACCCTGCACGGCGCTCTCAGCCTGAACGACTTTATACTCATCCTGCGCACGGGTGGCAGAAAGCTGCGAGCACTCCGCCTTGCTCATGCTGCCTACCTGTACCATCTGCAGTCCACGCTGCTCATTGACCTTGGCAGCTTCGAGGCTCTCCTTATTGACCTTGACAGCCTCCTTGGAGTAGAGTATCTGTATGTAGAGCGTAGCTATCTGCTCCTCTATGGCACGTGCCTGGGCGACGCTGTCCTGCTCTGCCTTCTGTGTGAGGAGGTCATTCTGCTTGATGGTGTTGTGGTTGCGATTGCCATTCCACACTGTCCAGTTGGCCCCTACGCTGTAGGTACCATTATACGACGTCTTGGAGGTGGACGACTCCACCTGACTGCCCGTCACCGTGGAGGTGCCGTAGGCACGCCATGGATTGTATGCCACATTGTGACTTGTGGTGAAGGAGAGCGATGGGAATAGTACTGCCTTGGAAGCCTGGAGCGTCTCCTCATTGGTCTGGCGTGTGAGGCCTGCCTTCTGCAAGGAGATATTGCTCGTCATGGCATGCTGGAGGCACTCCTCCAGAGACCAAGTCCTACCCTGCACCGTCATGATGCAAGAAAGCATGATGAGAGCGAGTGTTAGAAGAAATTTTCTGTTCATTATCATCTGTTTCATTATTATTCGACGGTGCAAATTTACTCAAAAACCCGCGAAAGTGGCAAATAATTTATACCATTTTCGTGGGTTTTACGTTTTTTTTATATTTTACTTCGATGTCAACTGGCAGCAGTTTTGACCTTAACGCGTGAGATGCGTCGCTGCTCTTTTTTGAGCACTTCGAAGGTGAGACCCTTATAGGTAAGAGTCTCATGTATCTGGGGGAAATCGCCTTTCAATTCGAGTAATAGTCCTGCCACGGTATCGGCATCGAGGTCGTCGTCGAAATAGTCATCGTCGAGGTCGAGGCTACGGCAGAAATCTACTAGTTTGGTCTTGCCATCGACGATATAGGTATCATCGGAGACCTTCTTGCACAACTGCTCATCATCGTCGTACTCATCGCTTATCTCGCCCACTATCTCCTCAAGGATGTCCTCGAGGGTGATGAGACCGCTGGTGCCACCAAACTCATCGACAACGATGGCGATATGCACCTTGTCGGCCTGAAACTCATGAAGGAGGTCGTCAATCTTCTTGGTCTCGGGCACGAAATAAGCTGGACGTATGAGGCTCTGCCAACGGAAATTGGCTGGTTTGTCGATATATGACAGAAGGTCCTTGACGTAAAGGATGCCGCGGATATTATCCACATTGTCCTGATAGACGGGCATGCGGCTGTAATTGTTGTCAACGATACACTTCAGCACCTCCTTAAACGATGTACGTATGTCGATATCCACGATATCCTGACGGCTCGTCATAATCTCACGCGCCGTCTCGTCGCTGAAGCGTATGATGCCCTCGAGGATGTCCTTCTCCTCCTTGATCTCCTCCTTGTCGGTAAGCTCCAGCGCCTGCTCCAGTTCGTTCATGCTGAGGACGTGATTCTTGCGCTGCACAAACCTCTCGGCTATGAAACTGGAGCTGAGCAGTATCGTCGCTATAGGCCAGAACAGCTGACGGGCAAACAATATGCCACCTACTGCGCGCCTACAAAAGGTGAGGGGGGCGACACGTGAATAGACCTTGGGGATGATCTCGCCGAAGAGCAACAGGAGGAAAGTGAGCAGCACCGTGATGCATAAAAACTGCAACCAATATAACGTACCGAAGTCAACTATCTGCGCTATGGCATAGTTGAGCAACATGATGATGGTGACGTTGACAAAGTTATTGGTTATCAGGATGGTAGCGAGGGTGCGCTCAGAGTCGCTGCGCAGTTCCATAATACGGCGGTCGCTCTCCCTATCCTCATCAAGCTGTGCGAGGTCCTGGGGCGAGAGACTGAAAAATGCTATCTCGGAACTGCTGGCAAAACCTGACAAGGCAAGCAGTATAACCGCAAGCACAAGACATACTACCACCGAGGTGGTAAGGGGCATGAGGGTCACTTGGGATGATATGGCTGTTGTCAGTAAATACATCAGAATGGAATTACCGTATCATCGTCTTTTTGCTGCTGTGAAGAGGGCTCCTGCTGTGGTGCTGGCTCAGCAGATGACTGAGCTGTGGGAGCATTACCCTGCGACAGAGCCTTGGGGGTGAGCATCTCCATATTGTCAACAATAATCTCTACAGCAGTACGCTGTATGCCACGCTTGTCATCATACTGTGTGTACTGCAGGCGTCCATCGACATAGAGTTTGTCACCCTTGTGGACATACTGATCCACGACTTTAGCGAGTTTGCGATAGAACACCAGATTATGCCAATCGGTACGATCGGGCACTCGGGTGCCATTCTGCAGCACATAGCCCTTCTCTGTGGTTGCGAGGCGCACACGTGCCACGCAGCTGTCGGCCTCGTAGTACCTTACCTCAGGGTCAAGACCCACATTGCCTATCAGTATCACCTTGTTCATACAGCGTTTTTTTTCTCTGCTCCTAAATATTTGTAAGAGAAATTCTTACCCTTGGCTGAAGGGAACTGTGAACGCTCATCCACCCTACCCTTCAGGTGGCTTACTATACGATTGTAGCAGTCCATAGGAGAATTGGCTATACAACGTGCCACGAAGGTGGTGTCACGATACTCGCATTTGCCCAGGTGATTGACTACCACACGCTTGAAGTCGAAGTGACCCTCGTACCATCCACGCTTATTCTCAAGCAGGCGCATCTGTTCGGGCACACGCTCTGAAGGAGCGATATCCTTGCGCAGTGCCTTCTTATCCTTGAAGTCCTGCATGGTAGCCGCCTCGGTCTTGATTATAATAAAGTACACGCGCTGGCGTACCTTATATCTCTTAGGAAAGAGTACATCACTGTCAGCATATTCGCGTATGTCGGCCTCCATCTCGGGCGTGAGGTTTATCTCAGATATAGACCCAAGAAACTCCAATGCCTCGTCAATGCTTGACACCAACGTTTCGTCATCAAAATAACGAAGGTAATAATTCATAATATTCTGTGTAGTTAATCTTAAAAATACAAGATAATATCACGTGGTCGTAGGTATAGGCTAAAAAAAGAGCGGAAAACGGGACTCGGACCCGCGACCCCAACCTTGGCAAGGTTGTGCTCTACCAACTGAGCTATTTCCGCAGTTTAAAACTCCAAATCATGTGTGTGGGAGGAGCTTTATACGCTATTACTATACCGATTGTAGTTTGTTATTTGCAAAATGCAAGTGAAGAGGAGGAGACTCGAACTCCCACGTCACAATTGACACTACCCCCTCAAAGTAGCGCGTCTACCAATTCCGCCACCTCTCCGACTACATTTTACATTACAAGAAGTAACAAATAGGGGGGTAAAAAACCTTTGTGCCCAGAACAGGACTCGAACCTGCACGCCTTGCGGCACACGCACCTGAAACGTGCGCGTCTACCAATTCCGCCACCTGGGCAAATTGTTGTCGCCTCCGAGGAGCTTGTCCTGAGCAATCAACGCGTCACTTCTTGTTGTTACAATAACTAAAGAGCGGAAAACGGGACTCGGACCCGCGACCCCAACCTTGGCAAGGTTGTGCTCTACCAACTGAGCTATTTCCGCATTTCAAAAAACCCTTGTGTCATATACTTTTGACACGTTGTGGATGTGCATTTCTCCAAATGCGCTTGCAAAGGTAGTAATAAAAGTTGAAAGATGAAAGTTGAAAGTTGAAAGTTTTCTTGTTTTTTGCGTTTATTAACACATACACCGCTTTTCGGTTGACCAATATCAATGCAAACCATTCAAGAAGGCTATTGCATCCATGCGTTTCTTGCCTGATGCCTGCAGCGAGAGAACCTCTATCGCTCCGTCGCCACACGTGACGTACATCTTCTTCTTATCGCGTACCATCATGCCAGGTTGCATGTCGGCAAAGTGCTGGTCTGATACAGAGGCCTTGTACACCTTAACCTCCATTTCGCTGCCATCAGGCATCAGCAGAGTACCATGAGCACCAGGTATGGGCGACAGACCCCTTACGAAGTCGTGCACCTGCTTGGCTGTCTTGCGCCAATCTATCGCGCACGTTTCCTTATATATTTTTGGGGCTCCCTTTAGTGTTTGTCCTACAGGTATCATATCATCCTGTGGCAGTGAGGGTACGTCGCCATCGTGGGATATTATCATATCAACGGTCTCAGTAGCTGCCTTGGCTCCTAATGCCATCAGTCCGTCATATACATACTCTACGTCGGCATCATGAGGTATATCAAAAGGTTTCTGCAATATGATACGGCCTGTATCGATGTCGTGGTCGAGGAAGAAGGTGGTGACACCAGTAGTAGTCTCACCATTTATTATGGCCCAGTTGATGGGAGCAGCACCCCTGTACTGTGGCAACAGCGCTGCATGGACATTGAAGGTGCCAAAACGTGGCATAGCCCACACCACCTCGGGCAACATGCGAAACGCTACCACCACCTGCAGGTCGGCGCGGTATGAGCGCAATTGCTCTATGAATGCCTCATCCTTCATCCTTACAGGTTGGAGCACGGGGATGCCCTTTGACTCGGCATAAACCTTTACCTCTGGGGCACGGAGTACTGAACCGTGCCTGCCAAATGGTTTGTCAGGCTGGGTCACTACGGCTACAACGTTGTATCCGCCCTCCACCAATGCCTGCAGAGTGCCTACAGCAAACTCAGGCGTACCCATAAAAACTATTCTCAGGTCTTTCTTTTCCATAGCTGTTAACATTCAACTTTCAACTAATCATTGCTCAGGTCGGCCACCATCTGACGATACTGGCTATAGAGATGGGCTTTGGATATATATCCGAAAAGGTGGCCATCACCGTCTATCACAGGAAGATGCTGCACATTATGCTTCTCGAAAGCTGCCATAACATCCTCCATAGGGTCGCCCAGACGTACCGTGGCCTTTACCTCCTCCATCAACTGACTCACACGGAATCGGTGATAGAGTTCGGTTCTAAACACGATGTGACGTATTTTTGCCAGATTTACCTCACCAAGGAGGTTGCCTGCTGGGTCGAGCACGGGCAACACGTCAGAGTGGCTGTCGCTAAGTGCATACACGAGCTGTTGTAGTTCCATATCCTTACCGACGGGAGTAAACTCCTTATCAATCACAGAGTCAAGCGTCATCAGCGTCAGCACACTCTTGTCGGTATGGTGAGTGATGAGTTTGCCCTGCCGCGCCAGTCGCATACCATATATGCTGTGAGGCTCAAAGGCGAGTATGGTAAGGTATGCACACACGCTTACAATCATAAGCGGCATAAAGAGGTCATAGCCTGCTGTCAGTTCGGCAATAAGAAATACTCCCGTCAGCGGTGCATGCATCACTCCCGACATAACACCCGCCATGCCCAGCAATGCTGCATTCTCCTCTGGAAAATATACACCCACGCCATACATATTCCAGATGCGTGCAAAGAGGAATCCTGTAAAAGCGCCTATAAAGAGGGATGGAGCGAATGTTCCGCCACAGCCGCCACCACCATTGGTGCTTGCTGTTGCAAAGCACTTTGTGAGTATCACGCAGCCTACGTAGAAAAGGAGTATCATCTCGCCTTTGCCGTAGAACATAGATTTCTCCATCAGTTTGTTAAGATCGGCATCGGGCGATCCGTCAAGCAGTATGTTGATAGATGAGTATCCCTCACCATAGAGTGACGGGAAAAAGAATATCAACGTACTCAGTATCAGTCCACCGGTGGCAAGACGGGCATAGCGATTGTTCATCCTTGCAAAGATCCCTTCACAAGCGCTCATCATACGTATAAAGTACAATGATATGAGTCCGCAGAACAGTCCGAGACCTATATTGGCAGGCACTCTCTCCACCACCCATGGATGTAGGGTATGAAAGGTAAACAACTGGCTGTCACCCACCATAACGTATGTGAAGCATGTAGCTGTCACGCTGGCTATCAGTATGGGCGAGATGCTTGCCATCGTGAGGTCGATCATCAGCACCTCTATAGTAAACACGAGTCCTGCGATAGGAGCCTTGAAGATACCAGCAATGGCAGCTGCTGCACCACATCCGACGAGGAGCATCAGCGTCTTATTGTTCATGCGGAACTTCTGTCCCAAATTACTCGCTATAGCAGAACCTGTCAGCACTATCGGCGCCTCGGCACCTACCGAACCGCCAAAGCCTATCGTAATAGCCGATGCTACCACAGACGACCAGCAATTGTGGACCGCCAGGCGACTTTTCTTAGAACTTATGGCATAGAGAATGCGTGTGATACCGTGTGAGATATTGTCTCTCACCACATACCTTACAAAGAGCATCGTAAGCCATATGCCTACTACTGGCAGGACGAGAAACAGCCAGTTGAAGCTCGTCAGTTCCATCTCCTGCGTGAGCAGATGCTGTATCACGTGTATCAGACCATGAAGCAAATAGGCAGCAAAGGCGGCAAATACACCTACAAAGAAAGCGAGGACAAGAGTAAACTGTCTGTCAGACAAGTGATTCTTGCGCCATGTCAGCACGTCGTCAAACCATCCTGGTTTCAACAACTGCTTCGCATTCTCTATGTAATTCTCAAATATCAAACTTTTGAACTTTTGAACCTTTGAACTCTTGAACTATCTAATAATAGTCACTTCGCCGTCCTTTCTCAGTCTGATAATCGATGACGGCTGATGTGGCTTATGCTCGTTGCGACGAGATGTACAGACGTAGTCCACCGCATTGAGTATCTCCTCCGAGATGTCGCAGTAGTTCTGAGCTGCTGGTTCGCCACTTATATTGGCGCTCGTTGATACGATAGGCTTCTGCATCCTGTAGCACAGTTCCTTGGAAAACTCCTCCTGGGTAATACGTATAGCGACACTGCCATCATCGGCTATCAGATTATCTGCCAACCCGTTAGCGCCATCGAGTATCACAGTAGTGGGTTTCGTGGCAAGGTTCATCACATCCCATGCGACCTCTGGCACATCTCTCACGTATCTCTGTATACGAATGTCAGAATCGACAAGACAGATCATGGCTTTTGACTCCTCACGACGCTTTATCTGATATACTTTTGCTACTGCCTCCTTATTGGTGGCATCACATCCTATGCCCCACACAGTATCGGTAGGATAGAGTATCACCCCACCCTTCTTCATTACCTCTACAGCAGCCTTTATGTCGTCTATATATTTCATATTTCTTCTATCTTACTCTCAGCACATCGCCAACCTGAGGCATAAATTCTGGCGAGAGACCATTTTTCTTGTACAGTTTATCCAAACGTATGCCATACATCTGTGCTATGTCGTACATGCTCTCTCCTGCCTTCACCACGTGAGGCTTATACTTAAATTCTTTCGGTGCTTTAGATTTCTTCTTCTTCAGATACACTATGTCGCCATCTTCAAGCACATCACGCTTATCGCGTTCGTTGTAGCGTGCCAGTTTTCTGTAGCCTACGCCGACTTCTCTGCCTATTGACTTAAAAGTGTCACCCTTTCTTGCCTTGACATAGTAGTTGTCATTGAAAAAGTATATCTGATGTCCGATAGTACCCCTACCACCGCCAGAGCTAACATGGTTGGCAATATACTTATCGTACTTTGTCGCCCTGTCATACTGGCTGAGGTTGTACAATTCGATGATTCCTATCAGCTGCTGCGCATACGTGGGACTCGTAGCATATCCGCATGCCTTTAGTCCGTAAGCCCATGACTTGTAGTCAGTTCTTGCATATAAGAAAAGTGAACTATAGCGTTTTTTCTTCAAGAAAAGGCTGTGATCCTCATAACTTTCTCTCGCATGGCGATAAACCCTGAAGCACTCATTGGGTGCATCATCATCGCGACGCATAGTGCTGCCCGTCCAGTCGTTGTGACACTTTATGCCAAAATGATTGTTCCCCTCCGTAGCCATAGTACTTCTGCCTGCGCCACTCTCAAGCAGTCCCTGAGCCAACGTTATCGAAGCAGGTATATTGTGCTCCAGCATCTGCTCTATCGCAATGTCCTTGTACTTGTCGATATATGCTTGGTATGCAGAATTCCACTTCATCTGCGCGCTCGCGCACGCAAAGAAAATCCAGAAGTATGTACACGCAGTTAATATCCTCTTAGTCATAAGCGCATTCTTTCCCAGAAAATATTCAGGGGCAGTTATATACCTTTCTTCCTCCCCTTAAACAAAACGAGCGACGCTCAATCTGGCTGTTGAACATCGCTTTGTCGTAATGGTAGTGGGTACGGGAGTCGAACCCGTGTACCCGGCGTGAGAGGCCGGTATCCTAGGCCACTAGATGAACCCACCATAGAATGCTGGTAGTGGGTACGGGAGTCGAACCCGTGTACCCGGCGTGAGAGGCCGGTATCCTAGGCCACTAGATGAACCCACCAGCATGAAACAAGTGCGGAAGGTGGGGGATTCGAACCCCCGGTACGGTAACCCGTACGTCAGTTTAGCAAACTGGTGGTTTCAGCCACTCACCCAACCTTCCATAAGGTGCTGCCTCCTGCAGCTTTTCCTATACCAAACTGGCACTCGTTTTCAAAAATGCGAGTGCAAAGGTAATATAAAAAATTCATTCCACCAAATTTTTGTCCGTTTTTATTTGCTTTGCCACCACAAATATCATATTTATCATCATTATGCACCCACATAGTCAGCCACCATATCGGCAACTCTCTCACCATCGATAGCTGCTGACACTATGCCTCCAGCATAGCCTGCGCCTTCACCTGCGGGAAACAGTCCTGATAAAGTGACGTGCTGCAGAGTGAGTGCATCGCGCAGTATCCTGACTGGTGCCGACGTTCTTGTCTCGACACCTATCATCACAGCATCGTTGGTAAGGAACCCTTTACGTTGTTTGCCAAAGAAGTCAAAGCCCTTCTGTAACCTTGATACTATGCCACGAGGCATCCAGAAATGCAATGGCGATGCCACCACTCCTGGTGTGTAACTGGTCTGCGGTAAGTCATAACTCAGTCGTCCATTCACAAAGTCGCCCATGCGCTGTGCTGGCGCCATCTGTCCCTTGCCACCGCATTGCAGTGCCTGTTGCCAACACATTCTTTCCAGTTTCTCTTGAAAGTGCATTACCGCCAATGCGCCACTTTTTTGTTCTGAATCTTCTATCATCACCTTTAGGTCTGCATCATCGAGGATGTCTTCTGGTCTGATTTCCACCACCATACCCGAATTACTCCACCTGCCACCACGATTGCTTGGCGACATACCATTGACAACAATCTGTTCGGTATCAGTAGCAGCAGGCACCACGAATCCTCCAGGACACATACAGAAGGAATATACTCCCCTATCCTCTACCTGAGTGACAAAAGAATACTCAGCAGCAGGCAGATACTGTCCCCTGCCTCTCTTATTGTGATATTGTATCTGGTCTATGAGTTGCGCAGGATGCTCCAAGCGAACTCCCACAGCAATGCCCTTGGATTCGATCGGGATGCCTGCCTCAGCAAGATATCGATACACATCACGCGCCGAGTGACCTGTAGCAAGTATTACGGGACCACGAAATTCGAGTTCCCCAGCTCTCACTCCCACCACCTTATCATTATCAATAAGGAGGCCCGTCATCTTAGTCTGGAAGTGTACCTCACCACCACTTTTGATTATCTGATTGCGCATAGCCTCAATAACGGCAGGCAGTTTGTCAGTACCAATATGTGGATGAGCATCGATGAGAATGCTCGTTGAAGCGCCAAACTGACAGAACACGTTGAGAATTTTATCCACGCTGCCACGCTTCTTGCTTCTCGTGTACAATTTGCCATCAGAGTAGGCACCTGCCCCTCCCTCTCCGAAACTGTAGTTTGACTCGCTATCAACACGTTGTTGGGACTTTATCATAGCAAGGTCACGCTTACGCTCGCGCACATTCTTGCCACGCTCGATGACAATAGGCTTTATGCCATGCTCAATGAGACGCAGAGCAGCAAACAGCCCACACGGTCCTTCGCCGACGACGACAACATTTTTTCCATGCGACACATCGGGATACTCTGTGCACATAATCTCTCCGTCCTGAGGAAGTTCGTTGACATACACCCTAAGAGTAAGATTCACCATAACCTGTCGCTGTCGTGCATCAACACTCTTTTTCATAACCCTCACATGCGTGATGGTACGACTGTCTATGGCAAGTTCTCTGCCGACATACTCCTTTATATTTTGCTCGGTATATGCCACCTGCGGCAATACCCTGACCTGCAATTCTTTTATCATTGTAATGGCAAAAGAGGATGTACCAATAATCGGCACATCCCCTTGATGTTTATATCAATACAAATATTACTCGCCAAGCACTGCGGCCACGCCTGGGAGGGTCTTGCCCTCGATAGCTTCGAGCAGAGCGCCACCGCCAGTAGAAATGTAAGATACCTTGTCAGCGAGACCAAACTTGTTGACGCAAGCTACAGAGTCACCACCACCGATGAGCGAGAATGCTCCTTCAGCAGTTGCCTTGGCAACAGCATCGCCGATGGCACGTGAGCCAGCGCAGAAGTTGTCGAACTCGAAGACGCCTGCAGGACCGTTCCACAGGATGGTCTTAGCACCGTCGAGTGCCTTAGCGAAAAGCTCGCGTGACTTAGGACCTGCGTCCATGCCCTCTACGTCGTCAGGAATGTTGGTAACTGGTACGATGGCCTGGTTGGCATCGTTAGAGAAGTCGTCGCCTGTAACACAGTCAACTGGCAGAACGAGTTCTACACCGTTCTCCTTAGCCATCTTCTCCACGTTGAGTGCTACGTCAAGCTTATCGAGCTCAACAATAGACTTACCGATGTTGCCACCGTGAGCCTTTGAGAAGGTGTAGGTCATGCCGCCACAGAGGATGAGCTTGTCAACCTTGCCGAGGAGGTTCTCGATGATGCCAATCTTAGATGACACCTTTGAACCACCCATGATGGCTACGAATGGGCGCTTGATGTTAGAGAGTACGTTGTCAACAGCTGCTACCTCCTTCTCCATGAGGAGACCGAGCATCTTGTTGTCAGCATCGAAATAGTCTGCAATAACGGCTGTGGAAGCGTGCTTACGATGTGCTGTACCGAAAGCGTCCATCACCCAGCAGTCAGCGTAGGAAGCAAGCTTCTTGGCAAACTCCTTTTGAGATGTCTTCATAGCCTTCTTAGCCTCATCGTATGCAGGATCTTCCTTGTCGATGCCTACTGGCTTACCTTCTTCCTCAGCGTAGAAGCGGAGGTTTTCGAGCATGAGCACCTCGCCTGGCTTGAGGGCTGCTGCCTGAGCGTCAGCCTTCTGACAGTCGTCGCAGAACTGCACTGGCGTGCCAAGAGCTGCAGAAACGGCGTCAACAATCTGACCAAGTGACATCTCTGGCTTTACCTTGCCCTTTGGCTTGCCCATGTGGGACATGATGATCAACGAGCCACCCTTCTCGAGGATGAGCTTGAGTGTAGGCAGAGCACCGCGGATACGGGTATCGTCGGTTATCTTGCCGTCCTGAAGAGGCACATTGAAGTCAACGCGTACGATTGCCTTCTTGCCTGAGAAATTGTAATCTAAAATCTTCATGATGATTTTTTATATTAAAATTGAATCGTTATGTCGATATGGCGTTATGTCGATATGTCGGTATGTCGAGGTCACTCACCAAGGACTGCTGCTACGCCTGGAAGGGTCTTACCCTCGATAGCCTCGAGGAGGGCACCACCACCTGTAGAGATGTAGCTGACCTGCTCGGACATGCCGAACTTGTTGATACATGCTACTGAGTCGCCACCGCCGACGAGCGAGAATGCACCATGCTTAGTAGCCTTGGCAACTGCCTTGGCAATGGCACGTGAACCCTTGGCGAAGTTCTTGAACTCAAAGACACCTGCAGGACCGTTCCACAGAATAGTCTTGGCATCCTTGATAGCTTCAGTGAACTGCTTCTGGCTCTCTGGACCTGCATCGAGTCCCATATAGCCGTCAGGCACGTCATTTGCCGGACAAACAAGGGTCTTGCATTTATTGTCGAAGGCATTACCAGCCACACAGTCTGTACCCAAAATGAGATTTACGCCCTTAGCCTTAGCCTTTTCCATTATAGACAGAGCAAGGTCTAGTTGCTCATCCTCACAAAGAGAGTTGCCCACCTTTCCGCCCATAGCCTTGGCAAATGTAAACGTCATGCCACCACAGAGGATAAGATTGTCCACCTTATCCATGAGGTTCTCAATGATGCCAATCTTTGTTGACACCTTAGAGCCACCCATAATAGCGGTGAATGGGTGCTTGATGTCACTGAGAATCTTCTCAACGGCACGAACCTCTTTCTCCATGAGGAAGCCAAGCATCTTGTTGTCGGCATCAAAATAATCGCCTATGACAGCGGTAGAGGCATGCTTGCGGTGAGCCGTGCCAAAAGCGTCGTTGACATAGCAGTCAGCGTATGATCCCAAAGTCTGAGCAAGTTTCTTCTGACGCTCCTTGAGGTCTTTCTCAGCTGCCTCATATTCTGGTGTACCTTTCTTGAGCTTTGGCAGGTTGGCATCACCTGACACCTTGCCCTCTTCCTCAGCATAGAAACGAAGATTCTCAAGGAGCAGCACCTCACCAGGCTGCAGGTCGGCTACGTCAGCTGCGGCACGTGCGCAGTCAGAGCAGAAAAGCACGTTGCAACGCAGACGGTCAGCCACGATATCCTTAATCTGTGACAGAGACAGACGCGAGCGCACCTGACCCTTTGGCTTACCCATGTGTGACATAATGATGAGTGCACCGCCATTGTCAAGTATATACTTGAGTGTAGGCATAGCACCACGAATACGGGTGGTATCCGTAATTTTACCATTTTCGTCGAGTGGCACATTGAAGTCCACACGCACTATAGCCTTCTTTCCCTCAAAATCATAATCATGTATATTCATCTTTTTACCTTATTATAATTCTCTCGTTTATTCTGAACGATTGCAAAAGTACAATTTTTTTCGCACATATGGTTACTTTTTCTATTATTTTATTGCATAACTTGACAAAAATCAGTACTTTTGCACATAAAATGTTACAATATGATAAATTACGACCTGAAAGCGATAAAGGCAATCATATTTGATGTGGACGGCGTGCTATCGAACAACACGATACAGATGAGTCCTGACGGTATGCCTGTGCGCACAGTGAACATAAAAGACGGCTACGCCATACAACTCGCCATAAAGATGGGGCTGAAACTTGCCATCATATCAGGTGGTACAGACAAAGGCGTGGAGGAGCGCTATCACAAATTGGGTATGACAGACATCTTTATGTCATGCTCAACAAAGATAGAGGTGTTTAAAAAGTACCTTGCCGACAACGGTCTAACTGCCGAGGAGGTGATATACATGGGTGACGACATACCTGACTACGAGGTGATGCAGATGGCGGGTTGTCCTTGTTGCCCTGCTGATGCCTGCAGCGATATAAAAGAAATTTCAATATACATAAGTCCGTATGAGGGCGGCATGGGGTGTGCTCGCGACATTATAGAGCAGGTGTTACGTGCCCATGGACACTGGCTGTCCTCAGCCAAAGCGTTTGGATGGTGATGATACACGAACATAAAGACATAGTAAGAGACTACGAGTGCGACATTCAGGGCATAGTGAACAACGCAAACTACCAACACTACTTGGAGCATGCGCGCCACCAGTTTCTACGCTCTAAGAACGTAAGTTTTGCGAAACTGCATGAGCAGGGTATTGACTGCGTGGTGGCACGTATCGACATGCGTTTCAAAGTGCCACTGAGGGGAATGGACGAATACGTGGTGCGCACTCGACTGGAAAAGGAGGGCTTACGCTACAACTTCTATCAGGATATATATCGCCTGAGCGACGAGAAACTGTGTCTGAAAGGCAAGGTGGAGGTGGTGTGCCTAATAAACGGCAAACTGGGCGATAGTGAAGAATTATACGAGATTCTATGCAAGAACTAAAAAGACTATACACAGAGTGGCATGGCTCTGAACCTGCAGCGATGGAGAAGCTGCCTGGTGCTGGCAGCAACCGCGAATACTACCGTCTGACTGACGAAAATGGCAACAGCGTAATAGGCTGCGTGGGAACCTCAAAGGAGGAGAACCATGCTTTCCTCTCTATAGCAAGGCATTTTGCCAAGCGTAAGCTGCCAGTGCCACGAGTGCTGGCGCAGTCGGAAGACGAGATGCGATACCTACAGCAAGACCTGGGTGCGCAGTCTCTGTTTGATGCCATCAAGGGAGGACGTGATGCTGGAGGACGCTATACGCTGAAAGAGAAGGAGTTGCTCAGAAAGACCATCTGCGAACTGCCTAACATACAGGTGCGTGGCGCTAGAGGATTGGATTTCTCTGTTTGCTACCCACAGCCAGAGTTTGACCAAGAAAATGTGCTCTTCGACCTCAACTATTTCAAGTATTGTTTCCTCAAGGCAACAGGACTAGATTTCCACGAACTGAAGCTGGAGGCAAGTTTTAAACTGCTTGCCAAAGACCTTACCAACGGGAACGGGACACGAAGTGACGAGCCGCAGGCGAATAACGATAACGGGAACTGTTTCATGTATCGAGATTTCCAGGCGCGAAACGTGATGCTGGCGAAAAATGCCAAGGGTGAGGACGAGCCTTACTTCATCGATTTCCAAGGCGGACGCAAGGGACCTTACTACTATGATGTGGCTTCATTCCTATGGCAGGCATCAGCACGCTACAGCAAATCGCTGAGACAGGAACTCATCAAGGACTACTATAAATCGCTGAGCCACTATACCGAGGTGCCTCCTTTCAAGCAGTTTAATGACCGTCTGCAGCTATTCGTACTCTTCCGCACGCTACAAGTGCTTGGTGCTTATGGCTTTAGGGGATATTTTGAACGCAAGGCACACTTCATACAGAGTATTCCACCGGCGATACAGAACCTGCGCGAGTTGATTAAGGAGAACGATTTCCCCTACCCTTACCTCATCAGTGTGCTGAAGCGACTCTCCGAGTTGCCACAGTATGCTCCCAAACCCGTAGAACCAGCAAAGCGTAAGGATGGCTATAAGACGACTGACAACAACCCATATAACGTCAACCCTTCGGATGGTAAGGCGACTTACTCAAAGTATGACGGCAAAGGACCTCTCATTGTGAAGGTATTCAGTTTCTCTTTCCACAAAGGGATACCTGCCGACGACTCTGGCAATGGTGGTGGATATGTGTTCGACTGCAGAAGCACACACAACCCTGGACGATATGAGCCATACAAACAATTGACTGGTATTGACGAGCCTGTAATACGATTTTTGGAGGACGATGGAGAGATATTAACTTTCTTAGAGTCAGTGTACAAGCTCGCTGACGCTCATGTAACACGTTATCTGCAACGCGGTTTCACCAGCCTGATGTTCTGCTTTGGATGCACAGGTGGTCAGCACCGCTCCGTATATTCCGCCCAACATCTGGCAGAGCATATTCATAACAAGTTCGGAGTGGAGGTATTGTTGGAGCATAGGGAACAGAAAATAAAACAGCACTTTCAAGCAGTAAAGATTTGATTGTTAAATTCATAAAAAATTGGTCGCTTCCAGTAAGCATGTCAATTGGTGCTCTCGCTTATATTGTAGGCAGAGCGCTACCATTCTCACCCACCGCAAAGGGTGAGATAATGGAAGTCGTCACACTGCTACAACCTATTCTGCTATTTGTGATGTTATACTGTGCCTTCTGCAAAGTAAATCCTCGTGACATGCGTCCTCATCGGTGGCATTTTTGGCTATTACTCACGCAATGCATGATATTTGTTTCTGCTTGTTTGATAATGAAGTATATCAATGCCGTCAGTGCACCTTGGCAAAGTTTCTTTCTCGAAGGATTGCTACTTTCCATTATCTGTCCCACAGCAACAGCCTGCGCTGTTATTACACAGAAACTTGGTGGCGACTCATCCACAACAACGACCTACACCCTTTTTATCAATCTCGCCGTTGCTGTCATCGCTCCATTGATGCTGCCCCTGATAAGCCCGCAAGGCGACCTCACTTTCTTTGCTGCATTTTTCACCATATCAAAAAAGGTATTCCCACTATTGATTTTCCCATTGTTGCTTGCCTGGGCTACACGCTATTTCCTGCCCAGACTGCATAAGATGATATTGTCAGTGCGCGACCTTGCCTTCTATCTATGGTTGGTGGCACTAGCTATAGCCATAGCCATTACCTGTAGAGCTCTTTGGCATAGCAATGCCACGTATGATGACGTGATAGCCATAGCCGCTGCCACACTAATGATGTGCCTTTTCCAATTTGTCTTTGGCAAATGGGTAGGAGGCAAATATCACCAGACTATAGAAGCCGGGCAGGCAATGGGACAAAAAAACACTATTTTCATGATATGGTTAGGCTATACATATCTGAGTCCGCTCTCGGCTACAGCAGGTGGCTTCTACTCAATATGGCACAATATAGTCAATTCATACCAACTATACAAAAAAAGACATTGATGCGAACTATACTACTATACACAATTATGACAATGGTTGCTGTCGCAGTCTCTGCACAAGAGCCAACACAGCAAGAACAGGTGCAATGCAGCAATCTGCTATTACCGCTACGCTACGATGCAGACATAATAAAACGACAGTTTAGCATAGAAGGCGATACTATATCATTGGCTGACAAAGTGATGACAAGCACATACTTGAAACATCCTGAGATTGTTGTGCCTGCCACCAACGACAATACAAACAACAACGATGGTGGAGATGTAATAGAGCCAATAACAAACCGACCCGAAGTTGAAAAAAGACCACATGAGATAATGATGCCAGAAGCAGAGGACAAGATAGAGTTGGTTGTTACAAAACCTAATTTCTGGACATTCTCTGGCAACTACAGCCTTCAGTTTATGCAAAACTACATATCACCCAACTGGTATAAATCTGGAAACTCCAGTTATTCTATGCTAGGAGCCGTGACGCTACAGTACAATTACAACAACAAACAACGACTGAAATGGGACAACATGTTGGAGTTGAAAATAGGATTCCAAGCTACTGATGCCGACACGGTGAACAACTTCAAAACCACAGAAGACCTCATACGCTACACCACACAGCTGTCACTGCAGGCATACAAGAAATGGTACTATGCTGCACAACTCATCGCCAGCACTCAGTTTACGAGAGGTCTAAAGAACAACGATGCCACCATCTACTCCGACTTCATGTCGCCCTTCGACCTCAACGTGTCACTGGGTATGAACTACGTGGTGGATATATGGAACAAGAAACTGACGGGTAACGTACTGCTTGCCCCCCTGTCATACAAGATGACCTACGTGGATCGAGTGAACCTCGCCACACGTTTCGGACTGGAAGAAGGTAAGCATATGTTAAACGATGTCGGTTCGATGATCAACATTGGACTAACGTGGAAACCAACCGACAACATAAAGTGGGAAACGAGGTTTTACACCTTCACCACATACGGCTACCTACAGTTGGAATGGGAGAATACTATCAATTTCCAGTTCACCCGTTACATCTCAACAAAGCTGTTTATCTACCCCCGTTTTGACAGTCACGAAGAACGAACGACATCTACATATTGGCAAATGAAAGAATACCTCTCCATAGGCTTTGCATACAGCATGTAAAAAAAATAGAGCAAAGAAAGAGTCATCTATGAACAAAATCGACCTCGCATGGCACATAATATCCAACACTGATACGCACCTGTTTCTTACCGGCAAGGCGGGAACAGGTAAAACAACGTTCCTGCGCAGGTTAAAAGATACATTGCCAAAGCGTATGGTTGTGCTTGCACCAACAGGCATAGCAGCCATTAACGCTGGAGGTTCCACAATACACTCCTTCTTTCAATTTGGCTTCGGTCCTCTGCCTCCTGGCACAAAGCGCGAGAGAAAGTATCAATTTCGCAAACAAAAAATACAACTCATACGTTCACTTGACCTGATTGTAATCGACGAAATAAGCATGGTGCGCGCTGATGTACTCGATGCTATTGATGAGACTCTGCGTCAATATCGCGATCGCTCACTACCTTTCGGTGGCGTACAAATGTTACTCATAGGCGACATGCAGCAGTTGGCGCCAGTAGCTCGCGACGAAGAATGGCAATTGCTGAGTCCTTACTACTCCACACCATATTTCTTTTCGTGCCATGTATTACAAAACGCCAATTTCGTCACAATCGAACTGGAGCATGTGTACAGGCAGTCTGATGCGCAATTTATAGATATACTGAACCAAGTACGCGACAATACCATCACTGATGCCTCACTTGCAAAACTCAATGAACACTATCAGCCCAACTTTATTCCACCAAAGAAGATCGGATATGTCAGACTCTGTACACACAACAGGCAAGCAGATGCCATAAACGATCGTGAACTGCAAGCTCTACGCACTGATGAATATAGTTTTATAGCAGACATTGATGGCGATTTCCCAGAGATGTCATACCCTACGGAGAAAATATTGCGGTTGAAGGATGGTGCACAAGTGATGTTTGTAAAAAATGACTCTTCGTTGGACAAGGAATACTATAACGGCATGATAGGCGAAGTAATCAGATTTGACGAACGCAACCTTATCCATGTGAAATGCGCTGAAACTGGTAAAGTCATCAAAGTAGGCCGTGAGCAATGGAAAAATACCCGCTATACACTTGACAAAGACAGCAAAGACATATTCGAGGAAACAGTGGGAACCTTTGAACAGTACCCACTAAAGGCCGCATGGGCCATCACTGTGCACAAGAGCCAAGGACTCACTTTTGATCATGCCATCATCGATGTTCAACATTCCTTCGCCCACGGACAAACTTACGTAGCTTTGTCTAGATGCAAAAATCTGGAGGGATTAGTGCTCAGTTCTCCTATACCACGTCATGCCATCATCAACGACAGAGCCGTAGAGCAATTCTATAATGACCCACGACACCAGGAGCCCGATGACAAGTCGCTCATGTATATGGAGAAACAGTTTCTCACGCACACTATAGACAAACTCTTTTCCCTTCAACCGTTACGTCAAGGCATCAATGACACCTTACGTTTCCTGCGCGAACACTTCTACGCACAGATGCCCAAGACGTATGCAAAGTGGCAAGAGGCAAGCGAAAGACTCAAACCGCTAGAGGATGTAGCAAAATCATTTCACAACCAATACTACTCACTCATCATAAGAGACGAAAAAGACATTCTTCAAGAACGCTTGATGAAAGGTGCAGCATACTTTGAAGAACAACTGTTATTCATACGCATATTGCTTAAGGCCACAATACTCAACAGCGATAGCAAAACTATACGTAACAAGCGTGATGAAATAATAGGAAATATAACAAGCCAATATAAATTAAAAATTCAGTTACTTCACTATGTGGCACACAATGGTTTTAATCTTCAGGACTATCTTAAGACAAAATCACGATTGGTCATATCATAAATACAATATGAGAACACTACTGTATATCATAGTAATCTGCTGCATCGTAGGATGTAGCAAAGACAATAACGCAAACAAGAATGCTAATGCGAACAAAATACTAAAGGAGGAAAATACAACAAACGCTCCTGTAAAAATTGCCATATTACCAGTAGAAGAATGCCTGCCACTCTACGTGGCGGAGCACCTAGGCTTACTTGACTCGCTTCATGCTAATGTGACACTCTTTAAATATGGCGCTCTGTCAGAATGTCGTTCCGCCATATTACAACACAAAGCAGATGTGACAATTAACGACTCAGCACTACGATACCACTTCCTAACCTCACAAAAAGCTCGTATACACCGTATTGCACAACTCTCAGACAAAGTGATAGCAGCCGATAGTAAGGGATACTCGTACAACATGGCAAGAACGGCAATAGATTCATTACTCAACAAAAAACGGCACGTATTCATAATACAGGTAGAAGATATTAATATACGCACCAAAATGCTCATAAGTGGTAATGTCGATGCTGCACTTCTCCCAGAACCACATGCCTCACATGCATTAAAAGCTGGAGCCTATGAAATTATCTTGTCTAAAAATAATACACAGAACGACACATTGGCACGTTCTTTGCTCACAAAGTATGTCCCGCGACTCGAACGCTATCTCATCATAGCACGTGATTCGCTAAAAATGTATGGCAAAGACAATTATCTTTATCTTTTGAAATGAAGACTTCTGTTCTTCTATATTTCAAATTTCAATATGCAAACCAATGGATACTCTACACCTTATATATAACGGGCAGTTTATAGATGCTATCAATGCCATGACTGGAATGGCAGCAAAATATACTAACGAGAACTTCCACGAACGTCTCGAATCACTGCGTTACGAATTTCTTATGATGCAGGATTATTTCACTCGTGGCATTAATGATCCACGACGTAATGAAATTTACCGCACCTTAAGAGGAAAACTTATCAATCTCAACTACGATCTGCAAGTTTATGAAACTCTGCGACAGGCTCCTATGATAAAGCCATGGATGTCGCACGTAAAACAGATGGACACAACCATAGACTCGCTGTTACAAGCCGACAAAGACTATGCATTTTACGCTGTCCTCACTTCTTATCACTGGCGCAAAGAGGATACCGATGATTGGGTGCAATGCTACACCAACACCTCTACATTCTCTGCCAGCCACTACATACTTCTGGCTGCACTTACGATGAGTGCTATGGAGCATTTCTCCAAGCAAAAGACACTTTGCCTTGCACGCATATACAACGGTGTACACGATGCAACACTGCGTCAACAAGCCTTTGTCGGTTGTATGCTTGCACTTACCATGGATCGCAATGCTGTAAACAACAAAAAACGTGATGAGGTGCTAAGTGAACTCTTCGCATCAGACGACACCCGGAAGGCTGTCATAGAAATGCAAATTCAACTCATAAAATGCACACAGGCTGACACCGATGCTACAAAAATCAATGAGTCAATCATGCCTGAAATCATGAAAAACCAGCCATTCATCATAACACGTAATGGCATAGTGGAACGTGATGAGGACAGCAACGACTGCGACAGCGACAGTAAGATTGACGAAATGGAAAAGAATATACTAAAAGTGCAGAAGATGCAACAACAGGGTTCCGACATATTTTTCGGAGGTTTCAAGCAGATGAAGCGCTATCCATTCTTCAACAAGGTTTCAAACTGGTTTACACCTTTCGACATTAATCACCCCGAACTCAAAGAGGTCAAGCAAAAGTTGCATGGAAGTAAATTTCTTGAAAGAGTAATCAAACAAGGACCATTCTGCAATTCCGACAAATACTCCTTTATTTTCGCTATGAACGACGTCATAGGACAGTTCTCCGACAAGATACGTTCCCTTATGGAAGAAGGAGAGCTCGGTCCAATAGGCATGCATACCAACCCAGAAGAAGTACTGGAACCAACATACATACGTCGTCAGTATCTACAGGACCTCTTCAGATTCTACTCTATTAACCCTTTGGGCAAGACGCTTAGTAGTCCTTTCAAAGATGCCGAGGATTTTGAAACTTGGTTAATATGCCTCGACTATATGACTACACAGCAGCTAATCGAGATAGGAAGATACCTCATCAAGAAGAAGTACCTACACGCTCTCGAGGACATTATCAACTGCTACCCTAACCAAGACGAGGTAGAACTAGACTATCTCTCAGGAGAGCTACTACTCTATGAAGCTGCTTATAGCGATGCGATAGAATATTACAACTCATACCTTCAAGAGCATCCAAATCACCAGCCGTCTCTACGAGGTATAGCAAAAGCATACTACTCTATCGGTGACTATGGCAAAGCATCATTTTACTATGACGCATTGCGCACTTTGCAACCCGACAGAGTGGCATATTCCCTAAATTTCTGTATGTCGATGGTCAAAGACGGGCAGGCATCAGAAATAATCAATGAACTCTACCGCCTCAATTTCGAAAATCCTGAGAATCACGCCATAAGCAACACATTGGGATGGGCTTTGCTATATGCAGAGAAGCCAGATAAAGCTCTAAGTATTTACGAAAAGATGCCGCAAGAGATCATAACACACGACCTCTCCACATATCTCAACTATGTATATGCATACTTTGTTACGCAGTTTAAACTGCCACAGCTCCGTTTATCACAAACGGAAACAGGGTCACCAGATAGCGCAACTCTACTTGAAGAGATGCGTCAAGATGCTGACATGCTACGCATTTATGGAATAGGCGAGACTGAAATTACTATTATGGCACACTCTTTGTAAGCTATACGTAAAAATTTAGATATTTCTAACGTACTACACATCTCTATCATAAATATGAAATACGAAAAGATAAAAGCCATAAACCTCTCTGACGATGAAGAGGAGTATGAAGATACTATCGACGGTGAGTCCGTTGACTCTGCCACCACACAAGAGAGTGGCGACACAAAGAAATCATCATCCAAGACACCTACAATCAATCGTTTCTCTCTTGACCTCACCAAAGCTGCTGAAGAAGGAAAACTTGACCCTGTAGTAGGACGCGAGCGAGAGATACAACGTTTGCAGGAGATACTATGTCGTCGCAAAAAGAACAATCCTATTCTCATCGGTGAGCCTGGCGTTGGTAAAAGCGCCATTGTTGAGGGATTGGCACAGATGATAGCAGACAAACGTGTCTCACCCATTCTGCACAACAAACGTCTTGTATCGCTCGACATGGCCGGGATGGTGGCGGGTACAAAATATCGTGGACAGTTTGAGGAGCGCATCAAGAACCTCATCAAAGAACTCGAGAATAATAAAGATATCATCATCTTTATTGATGAAATACATACCATCATCGGTGCTGGTGGGGCAAGTGGTTCCATGGATGCCGCTAATATGCTCAAACCAGCACTTGCAAGAGGTGCCATACAGTGCATCGGTGCTACAACCCTTGACGAATATCGCAAATCTATAGAGAAAGACGGAGCTCTTGAACGACGTTTCCAGAAAATCATCGTCGAACCTTCCACTCCTGATGAAACCATGCAAATTCTCACGAATATCCGTGAGCGTTATGAGCGACATCATCATGTCATATATTCTGAAGATGCGCTACACGCATGTGTCAAATTGACACAACGTTACATCACGGATAGAGCCTTTCCTGACAAAGCAATTGACGCTCTCGATGAGGTAGGAGCACGCATACACTTACACCATGCTGACATTCCTGTTGATATCACAGACCTCGAGACCGAAATAAAAATCATGAAGGACAACAAGCTGCAAGCAGTGCAGAACCAAAATTTCGAACTCGCAGCGAGCTATCGTGATCAGCAGCAGAAACTGGAAGACCAACTTTCGGAGATTACACGCAGATGGAGCGAGGGTAGCACCGGAGACCGCGAGACAGTCACTGTTGATGACGTTGCTGATGTTGTCGCAATGATGACGGGCATACCTGTACAACGCGTTGCAGAATCAGAGGGCGAACGCCTTCGAGGCATGGCCAGCAAACTCAAACAGGAAGTAATAGCTCAAGACAAAGCCATCGAAAAAATGGTTAAGGCGATACAACGTAACCGTGTAGGGCTACACGATCCTAATCACCCCATAGGTGTATTCATGTTCCTCGGCCCTACAGGCGTAGGCAAGACACATCTTGCGAAAAAACTCGCAGAAGAGATGTTTGGCACAACAGATTCTCTCATACGTATTGATATGAGTGAATACGCTGAAGCATTCAACACCTCTCGACTTGTAGGAGCTCCTCCTGGCTACGTAGGTTATGAAGAGGGAGGACAACTCACCGAACGTGTGCGCCGCAAACCATATTCAATAGTACTCCTCGATGAGATAGAAAAGGCTAACAGCACAGTCTTCAATATACTTCTTCAAGTGCTTGACGAAGGCAGACTTACCGATGGCAATGGTCGCCTTGTAGATTTCCGCAATACTATCATCATCATGACCAGTAATGCTGGCACGCGTCAACTCAAAGAGTTTGCACATGGAGTAGGTTTCAATGCTGCAGGCAGCAATTTTAAGGAAGGTATAGTAAACGATAAGGACAAGGAATACGCAAGATCTATCATACAGAAGAGTCTATCCAAGCAATTCGCCCCAGAGTTTTTGAATCGTCTCGACGAGATCATCACTTTCGACCAACTTGACCTTGATGCTATCAAACAAATCATTGATATAGAACTCCGCGGATTGTATAAACGTGTTGAAGACATGGGCTATCACTTAACAATCACACCCGAGGTCAAAGAAACTGTCGCTAAAAAGGGCTATGATATACAATATGGTGCACGTCCCCTAAAGCGTGCCATACAGAATTATATTGAGGACATAGTATGTGAGCGCATACTCTCAAACGAATTGCCTCTCGGTTCTGAGATTCTAATAGATAATATTGAACAGACAGTTTAAAGTATAAAGGAGCGCAGAAAATTCTGCGCTCCTTTATACTTTATGACTGTATTCTCTATTCTTCTGTTTTTATACATAGCTGCTTAAGATCATAATAGGAACCATTATATATGTTGAAATCAACATACCCCCTAATTCCTGAGACTTTGCCAGCATCTGTATGCTGCCAAAATTTCCAATCTCCCTTATACTCCATCTTTTCTACGTAATAGTGAGCTATCCAATACGGATAGTCATTAAAACGATTGTCGGAGAGATATTGCTCCTTGAACTTATAATAGGTATAAATTATAGGCTTCACATGATAGCGATCTTCTACAATATGTAACCATGTTAATACATCACGTTGAAACTCCTCTACACTCTTTCCTGTAGGCATGTGCTCCACATCAAGTATGGGAGGTAAATCTCCTCCTTCCAACTTGACCTCGGACAGGAAGTGTTGTGCTTGGCTACGTGCGGACGATTTCGTACTATAGAAGTGATAAGCTCCACGTATAAACCCATACTCACGCGCTTGATAGAAATTATCTTTAAAATTCTCATCTATCATGGTAGCACCCTCCGTAGCCTTGACAATAACAAAACGTATTGGATCCTTGTTTATCATAGCATTGCGCAGTGCCATCCAATCAATATCTCCTTGATAGTGCGAAATATCTATGCCTTGAATCTCATACCCCTCAGGATAGCTGGCATCGCCGTAAAGAGCACGCCAACGGAATCCGGTAGGACCTACAAAAAAATAGTAGAATACGGCAACATAGACTATCGCAACAAGAAAACCTCCCAACCACCATTTGGGAGAAATATGCTTCCTGTGAAATGATGACCGGGAGTTACGTCTATGTCGTGCGTTACTTGTCAAAATTAGAATGGGAGATTATCTGGACTGTCGCTATTATCGTCAACAGACTCTGCTGTAGCATCAGAAACCGCCGCATTAGGTGCAGACATTGGTACTGGTTGAGGTGCATCGACAGCTGCTGAAGGACTTTGAGTTGCATCAATTTGGCGAACGTCAAAAGCTCTGATAGAATTAAACCAACGACCATTATATTCACGTGCATCAATATCAAATGCAACAAGAACAGTCTGCCCTATCTGTATATTGAAACGTTGCAAACGATCTGCTCCAAACACATCAAACACCATCTTGCGTGGATATTGTGAATCAATTGTTTCAAGTACGAATTCCTGTACTTTCCACTCACCTCGTGCACTTACTCCAGAACGCTCTGGGAGAACAGCAATAATCTTACCTTGTAATTCCATATTATATTAATAAAAGTTATAGTTTATTTTTTTGTTTTGCGAAATTACAAAAAAAGTAGCGAAACAAGAAATTTTTCGATTGTTTTTTTGTCTGTATTAGTTTTTTTTTATATATTTGCATCTGAATTTTTCAACAAACATTATATAATAATACTATAACCCGAAATGACCTTTACTCTATCATCTTCAGTACTAAGCAACAAGTTAGGACAACTTGCTAAAGTGATAAATTCAAAGAACTCTCTATCTATCCTGGATAGCTTCTTGTTTGAAATCGCTGACAACCAACTAACGTTAACTGCCAGCGACAATACTAACATGATGAAATTGTTCGTTGATTTGAACAGTTGCGACGGACAGGGTTCTTTCTGCATTCCCACGCGAATAATGCTTAATGCTGTGAAGGAGTTAGCAGAGCAACCTTTGATTTTCGAAGTTAACGAAAATGACAATAGCATTAAGGTAATATACCAAAATGGATCATACTCCATTATGGGCCAAAGCGCCGATAATTATCCAAGCATGCAGCAGATGCCGGAGGGATATACCGAAACACAATTGCCTACTAGTTCTCTTGCAAACAACATCCAGCGTACATTGTTTGCCACAGCTAACGATGAGTTGCGCATGGTAATGAACGGCATATATTTTGATCTCAAGGAAGATAGCATGAACTTAGTGGCAAGCGATGGCCACAAAATGGTAAGAAATATGCTACTTGCATGCAAGACTGATGTACCTGCATCTTTCATCCTGCCAAAGAAACCTGCGGGGCTGCTACGCAGTGTTCTGTCAACTGATGACGAAAGCATGGTAACGATAAAGTTCAACAATAATACTGCAGAGATCGTATTCTCAAATGGAGTCCTATCATGTCGCCTTATAGAGGGACGCTACCCGAATTACGCCTCAGTAATACCTACCGACAACCCAAATATTGTCACTATTGACCGTAAATCGATGCTGAGTGCATTACGCAGAGTGCAGCAATTTGCCAGCGAGAGCACACAACTTGTGAAACTGCGCTTGGAAATGAACAATCTACAACTCACATCTGAGGACATAGACTTTGCAACCAGTGCTCAGGAGAATGTAATATGTGAATATGGTGGTGTACCAATGAGCATAGGTTTCAAGGGTAGTGTACTAGTAGATATACTCAACAATCTGAATAGCGAAGAAGTAATAATAGAACTTGCAGACCCAAGTCGAGCAGGAGTAATACGTCCAGCAGAGCAACCCGAGAATGAAGATATACTGATGCTCATCATGCCAATGCTACTTAATGACTAACACCTCACATAGTTAAGGTATGAAACTGAATCTTACAAAGGCACTAGTGATATTCGACCTTGAGACGACAGGACTTGACATTTCCAAGGATCGTATTATTCAAATAAGCTACATCAAGATATTTCCTGACGGCAGGGAAGAACGGCATAACCACTTTGTCAATCCTTCCCGACCTATTCCATCAGAGGTAGTGGAACTAACTCACATCACTGATGAAATGGTAAAGGATGCACCAACGTTCAAGGAACTTGCCCCTTCTTTGGTGGAGGAATTCAAAGACTGCGACTTCGCAGGTTTCAACTCCAACAACTTTGACATACCGATGTTGGCAGAGGAGTTCCTGAGAGCAGGAATAGCATTTGACTTCAACGCTTGCCGTCTGATAGATGCCTGTTTGATATTTCGCGCTATGGAGCGAAGGAATCTTGCCGCAGCATATAAATTCTACTGCGGACGCAAGATGGAGGACGACTTCCAAGCTCACCTCGCCGATGAAGACACTGAAGCAACCTATCGTGTACTAATGGGGCAACTTGACATGTACGAGCCTGGCAAGCAAGAAGAGCCTGAACGCCAATTGCCAAATGATATGGATGCGCTCCACGAGATATGTAACAAACGTAAAAACGTGGATTTTGCCGGACGCATTGTCTGGGCTCCAGTGAAGGGACCTGATGGCAAACCCATTCTGAAAGATGATGGTACGGAACTCATGCGTGAGGAGTTTTCTTTTGGCAAATACAAAGGATGTTCCGTGACTGAAGTGCTAAGACGTGATCCTGGCTACTATAGTTGGATGCTCAATGGCGACTTCTCCCTCAATACCAAGCAGGTCTTGACTCGCATACGTCTTCGAGAGATGCATAGGTAGTACAAACTGAGTATGATACGAAATAAAACACTATTGTGAAATATCTATTTATAAATATCAAAACACTGCTCATAGCATTGCTGCTATGGGCAGTTGCTATATGTATAGATGCCCAAGAACTTAATGCTAAGGTAAGCATAAATCACAATCAGGTGCAGGGTACGGAATCTTCTGTGTTTGAGGAGTTGCAAGACAAACTACAAGAATGGATCGATGGACAACAGTGGACAGCGTTGCACTTTCAAGAAAATGAACGAATAAACTGCAACTTCCACATAACAGTGACAGAATATAAGAAAGACCAAGGGACATGGACATGCACATGTTTAGTGCAGGCAAACCGCCCTGTATATAACTCAGCCTACTCATCAGTGCTCTTCCAATTTCAGGACAAAGATTTTACATTTACCTACAAGCAATTTGATAATCTGACATACAATGAGGAGATGATTGACAATCAGCTCACTGCTCTATTTGCCTACTACGCCTATCTCATCATCGGTATGAATCTTGATTCTTTCTCACCAATGGGTGGAGAGGACATATTACAACGTTGCCTAAACCTCACCAATAACGCCCAAAACCTTAATTACCCAGGATGGGCTTCATTTGATAAAAACACCAACCGTTTTACCATAATCAATGATTACTTGGAAGGTGCGCTGCAACCTATCAGGCAGTTGCAGTACGACTACTATCGTAAGGGCCTTGATGAAATGGCTAACAACCCAGAACGTGGTCGCACAGAGATTACTACAGCACTGGAGAATGACCTGAAAGTAGCTCACGAAAATCGTCCTATGAGTCCTCTGCCACAGATATGGACAGACTTCAAGAAAGACGAGCTTGCAAATATATATAAAGGAAAAGGAACCTCAAAGGAAAAGGAGTCGGTTAATGCTCTGTTGTTTAACATCAATGCAGCACAGAATACTGCTTGGAGTAAGATTTTGGAATAAAAGAAAATGCTGAAGCATCTCTACATAAGCAACTACGCACTTATTGATAAACTCGATGTTGATTTCAATGCTGGTTTTTCTGTCATAACAGGTGAAACTGGTGCTGGCAAGAGTATCATTCTCGGCGCTATAGGTTTGCTACTGGGACAGCGTGCCGACTCGAAATCAGTAAAAACGGGATGTCAGAAGTGTACTATCGAAGCACAGTTTGATATCTCGCGCTACAACCTGTCATCATGGTTTGAGGACAATGACCTCGACATAGAGGATGGCGAGTGTACAATACGCAGAGAGTTGACATCGACAGGCAAGAGCAGGGGATTCATCAATGACACCCCAGTATCTGTGCAGCAGATGAAACGACTTGGCGAGATGATGGTGGATGTTCACTCACAACATCAGAATCTGTTGCTCAGGCAGGAAGACTTTCAACTTACCATCGTTGATATCATTGCCAAGAATGATGACCTCCTTAAGGAGTACGAGAAGGTGTTCACTGAATACAACATTCTGACAAAAGAAATAGAATGCTTGAGACTATCTCTTGCCGAATCACGTGAAAAGGAGGATTTACTGCGCTTTCAACTTAACGAAATGGATGCAGCAAAACTTACTGATGGCGAACAGGAAGAGTTAGAACAGGAACAAGATGTATCAACACACACCGAGGAGATAAAGAGTGCCCTATACAATGCTGAGCACTTGTTGTGTGATGAAGGAGCCACGCTTGACTCTCTTAAGCAAGCTACTAACGCTCTGTCTAACGTATCTCCTTTATACAGTAAGATAGAACCGCTGGTAGAACGTCTCGACAGCACATTGATAGAGCTAAAAGATATAGCTGACGAGGTGTCACGAGAGGCTGACAACATAGATTTCAATGCTGAAAGACTGGAATATATCCATGAGCGTCTTGACCTCATCTATACCTTACAACGTAAACATCACAAGTCAACCGTAGCAGAGTTGATAGAGGAATATGAGCGACTGGCAGAAGCTGTATCAAATATTGACAATGGCGATGAAGCTATAAAGGAAAAAGAAGAGCAGCGCGAAAAAGTTTTGGACAGTGTCAACAAACTTGCCCAGAAACTTACTGACACACGAAGAAAAGCCACAGTAATAATTGAGAAAGAAATAAAGCACAGACTGGAGGCACTCGGAATGCCTGATGTAGAGTTTAACATCGAGATAAAGAAAGGCGAACTAAGTGTTAAGGGGCAGGATAATATCTCTTACATGTTTTCTGCCAACAAGGGTATGGCGATGCGACCTGTTGCACAAGTAGCATCTGGTGGTGAGATAGCTCGCCTTATGCTTGCACTCAAGGCTCTTGTAAGCGCAACAGTTAAGTTGCCAACAATAATCTTCGACGAAATTGATACTGGAGTAAGTGGAAAGATTGCAGAGAAGATGGCGGAAATAATGAATGACATGGGCAATGCCGGTCGCCAAGTGATAAGCATCACTCACCTACCCCAGATTGCCGCTCGAGGCAGTTATCAATACAAGGTAGAGAAGAATAGTACCCAAGAACTCACAACAACCATCATGAGGCAGTTGAACGATGAGGAACGCGTAGGCGAGATAGCACAGATGCTGAGCGGTTCGGACATTACAGATGCTGCCCTTAAAAATGCTAAGGAATTATTGAAATGGAAATAAAGAAGTCGGAGTTCACCATAAGCGCCGCAAAACTGTCACAGTGTCCTAAGGACACCAAGGCTGAGTTTGCTTTCATAGGACGAAGCAACGTGGGCAAGTCAAGTTTGATAAACATGCTGACAAACCATAAGGGATTGGCAAAAACAAGTGCCACACCTGGTAAGACGTTGCTCATCAACCATTTTCTTGTGAAAACAGACATCGCCAAGGAGGAGGCTAAGGAGTGGTACATCGTTGACCTGCCTGGTTATGGTTTTGCTAAGCGTTCGAAGAAGGTACAAGATGATATTGAGAAAATGATATCATCATACATACTGCAGCGTGAGCAACTCGTCAATGTCTTCCTGCTAATAGACATTCGTCATGACCCACAAAAGATAGACCGTGAATTTATGGACTGGCTTGGTGAAAATGGTGTGCCTTTCTCCATAGTGTTTACCAAAGCCGACAAACTGGGTTCTGACAAAGCAAAACAAAATGTCAAGAAATACACAGAGGCACTTCTTGACACTTGGGAGGAGATTCCCACCTATTTCATTACGTCATCGGAAAAGCGACAGGGTAAAGAGGAAATCCTTGGTTACATAGAACAAATCCTTACCGATAACGTATAAGAACTACGTTTTTCTTTTACAAATCCACACTACCTATATCAACGAGCCTGTTTACTATCGCGTAAATAGTAAGTCCCGCTGTAGAGTGTATTTGTAGTTTGCGAGCTATATTGCGGCGATGTGTTATCACCGTATTTGGTGCGATAAACAGTTTGTCAGCGATCTCCTTGTTTGTAAGTCCCTGCACCACTCCTATCACCACATCCTTCTCACGTTCTGACAGTTGCTCGCCATTATCACTATTTGACGCAACCATACCTGATATGTCGAGTGTCACATCACCTCTATCCTTTTTTGTCTCAAGCATGGCGATGGCGGGCTCAAAGAACTTTTCCTCTACATCAGCATGGAAAGCAAGCCACTCCTCGAGGTTGTATATATCATGTAGCGCAGCTGTCAGCATATTATTGTGTTTACTGTCCGATGGAAGGTATTTTATGATAATACTCTTCAGTTCTTTCAGTTTATCGCCTGTTTTATCGTGGTGCTTCGAGAATGTTTCTATGTCATTTACACTTCTGTCAGCACTGACTGCCTTGCCATCCAGCATTCCCTCAACGTATGGAAAGAGTATCTGTTCCTCAAGTTTCATGTGATGAGATATGAAGCGTGCATACTCATCGTATATCTTCAGTATTAAGCGTCCCAGGCCATTACCCTCATCGAGCGACTCTGTCAGTTCTCTGCGTAGGAATGGCAGCTGAAATTCCAGATAGTATTCATGTGATGCCTTAAGATATCTCAATAGTGTTCTTACATCGAGGTTTTCAACGTCGTTCTTGGAGTGATAGCCGTTTATCGTCAGATTTACCACAGCGAGAAAGGTGAATGTATCCACATTACCCTCTTCGCATACCTGTCGCACAGTTTTGTTGCCGAAACCGAGACTTATCCCAAAAGCTCCGAGACTTTGCAACACGTTATAGTTGTCCCTTATCAGTGACAACATACTGTCTTCAGGTTCATATACCTTCACCTTTTTCATATGTTTCTGTATTTTGCGCTACAAAGTTAACACAAAACCACGAATTACGCAATACCTACTTTTAGGTATTCCCTATAGTTTCTTGAGTTGAGCAAACTTTGCAAGCAACTTCTTCATGCCCGCATTTTGGAAATCCACTGTTATCTTCAGTGAGTCGCCCACACCCTCCATCTGTTGCACTGTACCTATGCCAAACCTATTGTGCACTACCCTATCGCCTACGCTGTATCCGCCACCGCTCTGCACTGTCTGCTCACTACTTTGCTCACGAGGCGTCATAGCTCGCATATTCACAGCAAAATGCGTTGGGCGCATCGAGTGTGCCTGATGCATCTGACGTGGCTGCATGGAAGGAGCGTACCCTCCCCCACCTTCTACGTTTACAAGTTTGCGGTCTATGTCCCTGAGGAAACGGCTGGGAGCGCCAAACTCCATCTTACCATATCTGAATCGCGACTTACAGTACGTAAGGATGCAGTATCGCTCGGCTCTCGTTATGGCGACATACAGCAACCTGCGTTCCTCTTCCAGTTTACGCTGCGAATCAGTACTTTGCTGACTGGGGAATATGTTTTCCTCCATTCCTACTATGTACACACATGGGAACTCCAGTCCCTTGGCACTGTGTATCGTCATCAGGGTCACCTGTGGCACATCCACCTCCTTGTCCCTGTCACTGAGCAGTGCCACCTCATGCAGGAAGTCGAGCAATCCCGTGGGGTTGCCTTCCTCGCGGGCATCTGCTACAAAGTCATGCATAGAGGAGAGAAACTCCTCCATATTCTCTTGCTTCGAGAGGTACTCTGGTTCTTTGCTCGAGTATAGTTCCTTTGCTATCTCTGACTGCTGCACTATTTCCTTACCCAGTTCATAGGCATCGACTGTAGCAATCTTACTGACAAAGCCTTCTATCAGTTCTCTGAAGGTCCTTATCTTACTTGCCACTCCTTTGTTGAAATGCTTTGCGTATGAAGGAGAGTCGATATCCCTTATTACTTCCCACACTCCTATACCACCTTCGCGTGCCAGCGTGAGGATTTTGTTTACAGTGACATCGCCGATGCCACGTGTAGGATAGTTCACTATTCTCTTGAATGCCTCCTCATCATTATTGTTCGCCACAAGGCGTAGATATGCTACGATATCCTTTATCTCCTTACGCTGATAGAAGCTCATGCCGCCATATACTCTGTAGGGCATGTTGTCCTTGAGCATTTGGTCTTCAAAGGGGCGGCTTTGCGAATTGGTGCGATATAGTATGGCAAAGTCCGAATACGACATACCCTTTTCTCGTATCTTCCTGCGTATGTCACGGCATACAAACATCGCCTCTTCCCTATCGCTGCTTAGCTGCGACAGTGACAGGTTGTCGCCATCGGCATTCTCGCTATATACGTTCTTGTGTATCTGACGTACATTCTTATGTATCAAGCCGTTGGCTGCTTCTACTATCTTTTTTGTCGAACGGTAGTTTCTTTCCAACTTAAACAACTGTGCTCCTGCATATTGCTGTTGGAAATCGAGTATATTATCTACGTTGGCACCTCGAAATGCATAGATACTCTGAGCATCGTCACCCACTACGCAGACGTGCTTATGGTGTGATGCCAACTGCTGTATGATTTGCTGCTGAGCATAGTTAGTGTCCTGATACTCATCCACCAAGTAGTATCTGAACCCTTCAGCATACTTCTCCCTGATATCACAATTGTCTCTGAATAGCAGGTAGGTATTGTAGAGCAGATCATCAAAATCCATAGCATCGGCAGCCTTGCAGCGCTCGCAGTACATAGTGTATATCTTACCCATCATGGGCATCTTGGAACTCTCGTCACGCTCCGTGAGTTCCCTGTTCTGTACATATTCTGCCGGACCTATCAGGCTGTTTTTGGCTCTTGATATACGGTTATGTATCTCTGCTGCCTTATATATCTTGTCATCGAGTCCGAGTTCCTTTACCAGCGACTTACACAGCGAACGTGAGTCGGCCTCGTCATATATGGTAAAGTTTGCATCATACCCTATCCGTTCGGCCTCAACCCTAAGTATGCGTGAAAAGACGGAGTGGAAAGTACCCATTCTTAGGTATCGCGCCTCATCGCCTACGAGCCTCATTATGCGCTCCTTCATCTCCTTTGCCGCCTTGTTGGTAAAGGTAAGTGCCATTATCTCCCACGGTTTGTACCCTTGGGTGAGCAGATAGGCTATCTTATATGTCAGCACACGCGTCTTGCCCGAACCAGCACCAGCTATAACCAGCGATGGACCGTCAATATACTCCACAGCCTCACGCTGTGAATCATTCAAGTCATCTAAGAAGTTCATTTCCATTTCACGTACTTCATCTGTGTCACTATCCAGCGTTGGCGTTTCCTCATATACTGCGATGGTTCCTTGCTTGAGAACTTCCTCGGATTGGGCAGTGTGGCGGCTATCAGCGCACAGTCACGCTTTGTCAGTTCGTCTGGCTCCTTGTCAAAATTATATTGCGCTACAGCCTTCACACCATATATGCCATCACCCATCTCTATCGAGTTGAGGTACACCTCCATGATGCGCTCCTTGCCCCATACAAACTCTATGAGCACTGTAAAGTACATCTCCAGTCCCTTACGCACCCACGATTTTCCCTGCCATAGGAATACATTCTTTGCTGTCTGCTGGCTTATAGTGCTGGCACCAAACTTCTTCTTTCCTGCCTTCTTATTACGCTTGATAGCCTTCTGTATAGCATCAAAATCAAACCCGTGATGCTCCAGAAAGAGTTGGTCTTCGCTCGCCATCACCGCCTTAGGCATATCGTCAGGCATACTGTCCAAGGGCACCCAACTGTGATGCATCCTTGGCATGTGCCCCTCACCTATCTGTTGCATGGTGCGTGTCACCATCAGCGGTGTTATCCATACTGGCATAAACTTATACCATACTACAGCAAGAATAGTGGAAGCAAAGAATGCCACCACTATCCATCTTATTATCTTATTTATCAGTTTGATAATCGTTGTCTTATTTTTTTTCTTTTGCAGTCCTACGCCTTTTGTCGTATCTTACTGTGCCTTTGCGTTGTTAGCAGCATCTATCATTTCCTGTGAAGCATACATGTAGATCTCTACTCGGCGGTTCTTCTGTCTGCCCTCTGGGGTATCATTGCTTGCCACAGGATTACTTGAACCATAACCGTTTACATTCTTCATCTGCTTGTATGCTACTCCATTCTGCGTGAGGTAGTTAGCTACGCTCTGTGCACGATTTACTGACAGAGGGTTGTTGATAGCGTCATTGCCCGTAGAGTCGGTATATCCTTGCACATCGACACTTACATCGCTATTCTGCTTCATAATGTTGACCAGGCTATTAAGCTCATCCTTGCTCGTTTGGCTGAGTTCAGCCTTGTTGGTAGCAAAGAGGATACCTGAGTTAAACGTTACCTTCACAGCATCAAGGCCGTTAGTATCTTTTACAGTCTCTACAGTAGCGTTAGGCAACTGTGCTTCTGCCTGCTTCTTTACCTTATCCATGCGGTTGCCTATCACTGCACCAGTAGCGGCACCTACAGCACCACCTATCGCAGCACCTATACCCGTATTGCCGGCTATAGCACCTATTATGGTACCCAGAGCAGCACCACCACCTGTACCTATTATGGCACCCTGACCAGTCTTGCTCATACCATCCCAAGTTTTACAACTTGAAAGACATACACACACTCCTAATACAATAGCAACTAATTTGATACTTTTCATTATATTTTTCATTATTTTGGTTTATCGTTTATGTACTTGCAAAGGTAGGCATTTATTTTTGTTTCTCCAAGCAAAAAGGCAAAAAAAACTATCGTCGCTATGCTTCTATCCGCAAGAAGCATAGCTTCAAGCATGTAAAAGCTATGCTATAGAATAACAAAACAAGTTGAATTAAAAAACAAAATAGGCTAATTTGTTAAACAAAATAGGCTAAATTGTTAAACAAAATAGGCTAATTTGATAAACAAAATAGGCTATTTTGTTCTGTAGAAGCATTGCTATAGCACATTGAAAGCTATGCTATAGCTAGGAAAATGCTATGCTATAGCAGGATAAACGCTATGCTACGTATTTATTTTATCTTGTATAGGCTGAGGTTTGCCAAGTGGTAAACCTCTATCGTCTCAGTGTGCTCATCGCGTGCTACCTTTGGCATAATGATCGTAGTAGTAGCTGGTGCGATGCCTACTACAGCAGTCTGAGAATAACTGGAGCACACCTCGTCAAGGGTGTAGTAGCCATCAGCTTTCATTGACCAAGCCATATTGAAATGAAACTTACCGTCCTTATAGCCGTCACACACAAACTGATGCTGATACACGTCATTAAAGAAATAGCCGGAATACAGTACTGGGCGACCTGCTGCCAGCTCATTGTATATCATCTCCTCCCACTCAGCATCACTATACTCCATACGATACAGTTCGCCACTCGTCTCTTTGTAGCCGAAGTCACGCGAGAAAGCCTCAGCAGCATCCATAGCAAATGCTGAGGATGAGCCTATGCCATACTCCATGTTGACCGCACTACCACAGTCAGCCATGAGTTTTGCTACAGCCTGTTTCTGCTCGTTGGTCTCGCTACCTGTATATGTCAACTGCATATTGTCCCAATCGAAACCTTCTGCTGGGCACTTGTGGTAGAACATTATCTGCGCCATAGCCGTTGCCACACAACCTGTCTGGCAGTGCACACCGCTCTTCACTGGGCATTGCAGATTATACGGCGAGCCTTGTCCCCATGTTGTTTGGAGCAAGGGCTCTATTGCAGCACGTTGGCAGTAGCCACTCAGTGCCACTGCCAACGTTATCAATATAGTAATACTCAGTCTTTGCATTTATTTCACAATCTTCTTCACACCGTCAGCGGTCTTAACGATGTTGATACCCTTCTGAGGAGCAGGTATCTCCGTACCGTCTATACCGAAGTACTTAGCTTCTGCTGCACCAGCTGCCTTAACAGCCTCAACTGCAGATGGCTCCATTTCCTGGAACATAGTTACTACGTCAGCGCCATCAGTTGAAACCAACGCAACATACTGGTCATTAACCTGTGCAGCATCCAATATAGCCATAGACTCTGAGCCCTTATCTTCCAGGTTAGAAGTTCTGAAGTTATATACAGCAGCAGTTGTACCTACGTGTGTCTCCTCACCTGTTACTACCATGCCATTAGTGAAAGACTCGTCCTCTGCTTCATTTACCCATGAGTAACTAACTGTTTTTGTCATAGGAGAGATTGTAGCCAAGAATGAAGCATGATTGTACTTATTCTCTTCTCCAGCACTCTTGGAATACTTTGAGTTGTCAAGTGGGAACTGACCAGAGAACGTGCCTCCAAGGATGATGTTTGTACCTACCATCTCGCCAAAGAGATTATACTGTGTATATTCCTTGTCCTGTGGTGCTGCATGATATTCAAGTGACATATTCTCGATATTTGAAGTCATAGACAATACCATAGCATGCTCATTCAGACCGCCGCCCTGCACATCGAATGAGAAATCTTTTGGAGTCTGCCCAGGGACTGTGAGCGTCTCATTACCCCAGCCTATGAATGCAACACCTACTATGCCGCTCATGGTAACGAAACTGAATGCCTCAGGACCACACTGCAAACCATCATCGAGCATGTCAGCATCTGTGGTAGCCATTACGTTTGCTACGCTTGTCATGCCAGTGAGATCTGTGCTGCTTAATGAGAATACACCTGCTCCAGGAATATCTGATACATAATATGTCTCAAAAGTGTCAAAGTCTAACATCGTGACATATCTGCCTTCCCAGCCAAGACTCTCGACTGCACCGTTATAAAAACAAGAAACATAGACCTTACCGTTGTCAACGACAATCTTGTTAGGATTGACACGTGCTTCACCCCAGTAGCCAGATGTTGGACCAGCAGGATTAACTTGTTGTGCAGCAAGTATTTTACCATCAGAACCTATCTTTAGGATATAGCCAGCAAAACCGGAAACGACTTCCTCTCCCCACATTTCATCATATCTGGTAGGGTTGACGATTGTCTTTGAGCTGCCGTCAGTGCCGATAAATTCCGTTTGGTCTCCTGTAACGGTACCTGCTACATAGAGGTTTCCATCAGTGTCAACTGTCATAGCTCTCACATTGTTACTGCCATTGAAACTGATAGCCCAGATTTCATCACCAGTTTTATTGTACTTAACAACGCAGGTAGATGTTGTTGCTGCTGTTACCACTTTGTTTGCAAAGTTGAAATCCTGGTCAACAGAACTGCTGACATACACAGAACCATCACCTGCCACTGTTGTGTGAACACTACCAGCCGTTGAAGCTACTGGGGTGAACTTCTTCATTACCCAAGAATCTTCAGCAAAAACATTCATAGCGCATACTAACGCTACTAACGAAAGTAAATACTTTTTCATAATTTTGATTTTTTAGTTAATAATAGAGTGATTAATATATAAAATTTTATTCTATTCCCATATTTCTATCTCAGGGTTAGACTCTACCGCCTCTGAAGGGAACTTCATAGTGTACTTCTCGGGCGTGAGGGTGTAGCTTGTGCTACGATACATTCTTGAAAGCTGAGGCTGAGTAGTACGACGTAGGTCATACCAACGGTGTCCCTCAAAAGAAAGTTCGCGAGCACGCTCATCATATATCTCCTGAAGGAGCTCCTCCTGCGACATGCCCACCATAAGGTTCTGGGCATTCTGAAGCGCAGTGCTGTTGAGGCGTTTGGTCAGGAGTGGCATGAGTTGTGCGATGGCATCTGACGTCTTACCCAATTCCACAAGTGCCTCAGCCGCAGTAAGATAAGCTTCTGCAGAACGGAAAGAGCAATAGCCATCCCGCTTCTTTAGCGTAACGGTGCTACTGCTGGTATCGTAGTACTTAGTCTTACGGCTGTCACCATCACGATATTTTTGCATTAGTTCATTATTCACCATATTGATTACCGTTGACATGTTGGTACTGAAATGTTCCAGTGCAACGATGTTCTCAACAGACTCAGGATCGGTAGGCATCTTAGCTGATGAGGAATTCAAATCTTCCAAATCACCCCATGCGGTGATGACCTTCTGCGCTTCATCGTAGGCATTCTGCCATTCACCCATATATAGGTATGTACGTGCGCGGAAGGCATTGACGGAAACCACGTTAAAACGGTAGTTGAAGCCAGTGTCCCACTTTTCTTTTTTCATATACTTCTCTGCCTCATCGAGGTCGCTGAGCACCTGCTTATATACCGTCTCCACACTACTGCTGCGAGGCACGGCATTGACATCTGCTGCAAGCATCATCGGCACACCACGCGTAGTAGCTGGAGTACAGTGAGTATATGCCTGAGCATAGAGATTGACAAGGAGGAAATGACTATAGGCACGCATCATATATGCCTCGCCTACAAGCTGGCTCACATCGTCGGCTGAACCGTTTTTTATTTCATCCTTATGCTCTATGATATAGTTGGCTATATAGATGCAGTGATAGTATGTACGCCAGGAGAAATAAGTGGTGGTGGGTGAAGGGTCTTCGTCTTTCCAAAGCCACAGATCAAGATATGCATCAAGATCTTCGCTGCTGGTCTTAGCACCAAGTCTTATCTCATCAGTCCTGATAGCAGTCATATAGCGGTCACCCACAAAATTGTTGTATTCGTAGGTCAGCAGCGCTCTATACTCATCAAGTGTTGACGGAATAACCTTACCCGTAGGCGTGATGTCAAGGAAATCATCGCAGGAAACAAATGACATCGACAACGCCAACAAAACGATAATATGCTTAATCCAATTATACATTATACTATACTCTTTATACTTTATACTCTGTACTTTATACTCTATACTTTATACTCTATACTCTCTTAGAAGTTTACATTCAAACCGAAAATGATAGTCTTGGCAATAGGCTGCGCATATGGATTGCCCATTGTCTCTGGGTCGAGGTAGTTGTCATAGTTGCTGGCAAAAACAAGGAGGTTCCTACCCTCAAGCGACAGGGACGCAGAACTGATGCCAAACTGCTTCAGCCACTCACTGGGTAGGCGGTAGGCTATGCGCAGGCTCTGCAAGCGCCAGTAGTTGCATGACTTAATCCACGTATCGAGCATGTTGTATGTGTTGCCTATGCCATCACTGAAACGTGTGTATTCAGCTACTGTCTCTCGGCTGTACACAAGCAGCGGCATGAAGTTGCTGCTCGTATTCTCTGGAGACCAACGATTGAGAATGTCGTGATTGGTATTGAGTCCGCGGTCGAAATACACTGGGTTATATGATGGCTGCACACGTACCTGCATGCCGAGATTGAATACGAAGTTGATACCAAGACTCCAGTTCTTATACTCAAAATGGTTTATCAAACCGCCTGAGCACTTTGGATCTTCGCTACCCATATAGGTGTAGAGGTCACGCTGCTCCGCTGCCGTGAGAGTACTTGCACCAGCACTGTTGAGTTTGAAGAACTCCTTCATGGTCTTGATGCTACCATCCTTTGCCACAAAGAGCGGATAGCCATTATCGTCAAGTCCTGCTGTCTTGTAGGCAAAGAGAGCACTTACAGGATAACCTTCTCTACCTGGGTAAGTAGCGTTTTCGGCCACTGACTCGTTGACAACCTCGTTGGTATTGAAACCGAGATTGAGGGTTGTAGTCCATGAGAAATTCTTATTGGTTATATTCCTTGTATTGAGGGCAATCTCCCAACCCGTATTCTTCATTGACGCCCAGTTGATGGTAGTATATTGGAAACCTGTCTCAAGGGGCAGAGTGCGTGAACTGATGAGGTCGGTACTCTTACGATAATAGTAATCGACAGTCAGACGTATTCTGTTTCTGAGCAATGCAAGGTCGAAGCCAAGGTTCACGTTCTTTGTCTTCTCCCATTTGAGGTCAGGATTAGGAGCCGTCTGTGCCTCGATGATTGTTTCGATATTATTAGGCAACACCGTAGTCCTGCTGAACTTACCAATAAGGTATGGAGAAGTGTTCTTATCTATATTACCCTGTATGCCGTATGAAGCACGCAATGACAGTTCATCAATCCACTTTACGTTGCGTAGCCATTTCTCCTCCTTCATGCGCCATAGTCCGCTGAAAGAGTAAAGGGGCAGGTAACGATATTTCTTGGCTACACCAAACACGTCGCTGCCGTCCCAGCGCACGCTGGAGCCGAAGGTGTAGCGATGCAGCAGCGTATAAGAACCTGTAGCAAACCATGAGACATAGGCATTCTCGGTATGCGTCTCGTCATATAGCGGATATAGACGGGCTATATTTTCTGTAGGAAACAACACTGGCTGTGTAGTGAGAGTGCGCGAGTCATATCCATAAGCTGTCGTGGTAACCGCTGATGTCTCTGTATGACGCAACTCAAAGCCACCCATCAGTTCTACATCATGTATATCATTGAAACGCTGGTCCCACTCGAGCATAGTCTTCCACGTCCACTGGTCGGAGTGGGAGTCAGTCTTTCTTATCTTACCACCCTGGGGAAGTATAATCTTCTTCACACCATCCACGGTATATTCGGCATAGGCTCTCTCCTTACGCATGGCATAGCTATTCTGGCCTGTATAGCGCTCAAGGTTGTAGTTGTCATACTGATAGCCAAACTGGGTATTAAGTTTCAAACTCTTGAGCAGTCGCAACTCGGCATCGAACTTTGCCATGATGGAACGGTCCTTACGCACCTTTGACGTGTTGGCACGCTCCTCAAAGATGTTAAAGTCAGGAGCCTCATTCTCCCTACCCTGCACATTGGTATCATAATTATAGTTACCATTTGCATCATAGGGTTGGAAGTATGGATTTACCATTCGTGAATAGTAGATAGGATTGGTAAAACCACCTGCATCGGTCATATAGCTCTGTTGCTTGCGCTGGTTAGCGAATACAGAAGCTCCTAACTTAAGAATTTTATTAACCTTAAAGTCTGCCTTGAGAGTGAGGTTATAACGATTATTCTCCACACCAACAGTAGTACCTTTCTCATCGTAGTAGCCGAGAGAGGCATAGTAGTGGGCACGCTCTGAGCCACCGCTCACGCTGGCGTTGTACTCCTGGTTGAACACCGAACGGAAGAGAATGTCGTTCCAATCTACATTGGTATTGCGCAGTTGGTTTATCTGCTGCTGTGCTGTTTCGGAAAGGGCATCCCATCCTCCAGCCTTGTATGCTGCCGTCTCGCCGAGGGTATTGAGTAACTGAGCCACACCACCCTTATTCTCTCGATAGGTGTAGTTGCTGCTAAGCAAATCGAGCTCCAGGTTCACCTTCTCATTGGAGTTAAGCAGGTTAAGACGATCTATGCCACGTTTGGGAGTCACTGAAAGTTTAGCAGAGAAGCTAACGATAGGTCTGCCCTCCTTACCCTTCTTAGTGGTGATGACTATGACACCATTAGCAGCACGGGCACCATAGATAGCCGTTGCAGCTGCATCCTTAAGCACCGTGATGTTGTCTATATCTGCAGGGTTGAGGCCTGCTATACTTGTTTGGTATATGTCATCTATGTCATTGAGATTCTCCATTGTAGGGATATCATTTCCCTCGAGCGGCATACCATCAAGCACCCATAGAGGCTCCTGCACACCATTGATGGATGCAGTACCACGTATGCGAATCTTGGCTGGCGAACCAGGAGCACCTGATGTTGACACGGATGACACACCGGCTATCTGACCTGCCAGTGCCTCGTCGATGTTCTTAATGGCACCGAGATTCTCGTCTGAAATTTTAATCTCTGACACAGCAGCAGTGAGTTTGCGGCGGTCTATATTCTGATAACCCGTTACTACAACCTCACTGATGCTATGACCTGAGGCTGAAAGAGTTACGCTATAGTGACTAACACCAGACTTTAGCAATACGGTCTTGGCATCGTAACCCACATAACTCACCCTGATGCTTTGAGCATCCTCGGGCACAGTAAGTGTAAACTTGCCGTTTATATCCGTCACGGTACCTGTCTGGACTTTCTTATCACCCACCCCCACGGTAGCACCTATCAGAGGTTCATTATCCAACTCGCCGTCCATCACTACACCAGTAATGGTGCGGCTATTCTGCGACAGAGCACCAGCGATACCTCCAACGAGTATCAGTAATATTGTAAAAAGTCTCTTCATATCTTATTTCTTAATTCTTAGCTCCTAATTACTAATTACTAATTTCTAATTCCTAATTCTTCTCCATTCCCAGTGCCGTCTGTATTCTCATTATTACATCCTCGTAATGCATCTGAGTACTCATATCGCCAGAAGAACGACGTGACTTCAGGAGTTTCATTATAAGTATCATCTCACCGCGCTTCAAACTCAGAGCATCGCTCACACGGTTTATCTGCGCAGACGACATATCTATCACCCTATATCCGCTACCCAACTGTACGTTTGAGGTTTCCGGACTAATTTTGAATTTTGAATTAATCTTCACTC